>CAZJRM010000037.1:0-31187 GCA_964547975.1 uncultured Vicinamibacterales bacterium
CCGAGGGCGCGGAGCATGAGCGAGACGTTCTCGTGCACTGTCTTCGACGGGATGAGCTTGAAGTCCTGGAAGACGAATCCCACCGTGCGCCGGTACGCCTGCACCTGGTTCAGCGACAGCGACGCGAGGTCCTTGCCGCTGACCGTCACGGTCCCGTCCGTTGGCAGGTCCTGGCGCAGCAGCAGGCGAAGGAAGGTCGACTTACCTGCGCCGCTCGGCCCGGTCAGGAAGACGAAGTCCCCCTTCTCGATGTGCACGGTCAGGTCGCGCAGGGCATACACGCCCCTGCCGTACGACTTGGACAGGTGGGTGGTCTGAATCACGGATCGTCGGCACAGTGTAGCACAGCGATTCAGCGCGGCGGCGCAGCCGGCCTCGTCTCGCCTGCCGTGAATCGCACCAGGGCCATGCGGAACACCCCGACCTCGGTCTCGACCTCAGCCGTGAGCGGAATCCGACGGGTATCGGCGCTCAGCCAGACCGTCGCCTTCGGAGTCTTGTACCGCTCGGTCACGTACTCCATTCGAACCGTCAGCCGACGCGCGGCCTGCAGGCGCCCCTCGGCCCTCACCTGCTCCGGCCGGCCCGACCGTACGTCCACCGCCAGTTCCATGCCGAGATCGCTGACGAGCAGGCGGCGCGACGTGTCCGGTTCCCACACGAGCGTGCGCACGTAGTACATCGCGCCAAGGGGATCGCGGGCGTCCGGCGACCACGCGCGTGACACCCCAGCGGCGGGCTGATCCGCCGTGCCGTTTCCGATTCGCACAAGATGGGTGTCGCGTTCGAACCGGGCCACCCGCTCCACGTGGCGTCGTCCCTCGCGCAGTTCCTGCCCATGTACCACCGGCAACAGATCGGGTGTGGTCACGGTCCAGAACCGATCCCGTGCCTCGAAGAACGCCGAGACCCAATTGGCCGTCACGGCCAGCAACTCGAAGCGGTACCGCCCGGCCCTCCCGCCGTCATGCACCGCGAACTCGGCCGTGCCGGCGGGCAGACCGGCGCCAAGCCCCAGCCAGCTGACTTCGTACAAGGCCCGTTCTCCGACCGAAAACGGGACGCGCGGCGCGGCGGCGTCCGGCGCTGACGCAGGCGGAAGCACCGGAGAGACGACCGGCGGGAGGTCGGCCACGGCGGGCGCGGCAGGCAACGGAGCCACCTTCGGATCGAGCGACGGCGGCGGCAGAGACACGAACGGCTCGGTCGCAAAGGGCTGCCAGATCCGCACGACCGCGACGCCGGCAAGGAGCAGCACCACGGCCGAGGCAGCAGCCCAGCGCGCACGCGTCACGGGAGGAGCTCCCCGTCGAGCCGCGCGCGCAGCAGGCGATCGGTCAGCCCCGGGTGCGCCCGCCCGCCGCTCGTCTTCATCACGAGGCCCGCGAGGAACCCGAGCGCCCCACGTTTGCCGCCGCGGTACTGCGCCACGATCTCGGGATGCCCGGTCAGCACCGTGTCGATCCACGCCTCGATCACCGCCGGATCGGACTCGAGCGCCAGACCGAGTTCCGCCACGACGTCGTCCGGGGCCGCCCCCGACTCGAACATCTGCGCGAACACGCGTTTGGCCGACGACATCGAGAGACGCCCCTCGTCCACCAGGGACACGAGCCTCGCAAGCGACGCAGGCGTGATCCGGACCGCCTCGATCGAGACGTTCATCTCCCGCATCCGCCGCGTCAATTCGCCCCGAATCCACTGCGCCGCGACGGCCGGCGGTGCCAGCACCGCAACGTGTTCGAAGTACCGCGTCAGCGAACGCGACGCGCCGATGACGAGCGCGTCGTCTTCACGCACCCCGTAGACCGAGAGCAGTCTCGCCAGGCGGGCCTCAGGCAGTTCCGGCACGCCGGCACCGAGGGCCGCGACTCGCGCCTCGGACACGACGAGCGGCGGCAGGTCCGGCTCGGGGAAGTACCGGTAGTCGCCCGAGTCCTCCTTCGTGCGCATCTCTTCGGTCACGCCTCGCCGTTCGTCCCACTGGAGCGTCGCCGTCATGATGGCTCCACCCGACTCGAGCACCTGCTGCTGGCGGAGGGCTTCGAACTCGAGGGCACGCTGCAGAAACCGGAACGAGTTCAGATTCTTGATCTCGGTGCGTGCGCCCAGTTCGGACTGTCCGGCGCGGCGGACCGACACATTCGCGTCGCACCGCAGGCTGCCATCCTCGAGATTCCCGTCGGTCACGCCCGCATCGACGAGGATCGCGCGAATCTGGCGGAAACACTCCGCCGCGTCTTCCGGAGACCGGAGGTCCGGCGCGGTGACAATCTCGGCCAGCGGCACGCCGGCCCGGTTGAAGTCGAGCCCGCTGGTGGCCGCGTCGGCGCCGTCGTCGTGGAGCGACTTGCCCGCGTCTTCCTCGAGATGGACACGCACGATGCCGACGTCGCAACGGCGCCCGCCCCTCGCCCACGACAGGTGCCCGTGCCGGGCCAGCGGCTGTTCGAACTGGGTGATCTGGTAGCCCTTCGGGAGGTCGGGGTAGAAGTAGTTCTTGCGCGCGAACACCGACACGGGTTCGATCCGGCAGCCAAGCGCCAGGGCCGCCGTGATCGCCTGATCGACCGCGCGGACGTTCAGCACCGGGAGGACACCGGGCAGGCCGAGGCACACCGGGCACGTCCGCGTGTTGGGCGCGGCCCCGGATTCGGCCGGGCAGGCGCAGAACAGCTTGGTGGCCGTCCGTAACTGCGCATGGATTTCGAGGCCAATGACGGTGTCGTACATGAGTCGGTTGGCGGAGGACGCCTTCACGAGTATAGCCGCGGCCTCCCCGATCCCGGCCCCTAAACGTCCGCTTCAGCGGGACCGATAGGGCAACCGTGAGCATGCCCAGGCCCTGTCCCGCACTCCTGCTCGGCGTGCTGGCCCTGCAGGTCGCGGGGTGCACGTCCGGACGCGGACGCCCGGAGGTGGCGCCGCCCCGCCCCGAGGGCACGCAGGCCGTGCCGTCAGCGGGTCGCGCTCCAACGGGCCGGACGGCGCTCGCCGCCGTTGTCGTCCGGGTGCGGATCGCCGACGGCGGCGGCGGACACATCGCGACGCTGCCGCTCGACGAGTACGTAGCCGGCACGCTGCGCGGCGAACTCGCGCCGGCCACGCTGCGCGACCCGGCGTCCGGCGGCGTTCTCGATGTCCAGGCTATCATCGCGCGGACCTACGCGCTGTCGAGTCTCGGACGCCACCGAGCCGAAGGATTCGACCTCTGCGACGCCACGCACTGCCAGGTCTACCGATCGCGACGAGCGGGAGACGTCCAGGGCAGTGACGCGGCCGCGGTGGCCGCCGCGCGGACCCGGGGCCAGATCCTCACCTACGACCGCCGTCCGATCCAGGCGCTCTTCCATGCCGACTGCGGCGGTCACACTGCGGCGGCGGACCTCGTGTGGCCCGGGCCTCCCCTTCCGTACCTCCGGGGGGTTCCCGACTGGTTCTGCGCACGAGCGTCGCGACCGCCGTGGGCCTTCGAGATCACCGAAGCCGCGCTGCGCGACGTCCTTGCCGCCGAGACACGAGCGCCACTCGGCGGCCGGATCGTGTCCGTCGACGTCAGCGGTCGGGATTCAGCCGGACGCGCGACGCTCGTCACCCTCGCCGGCGAGCGGCCGGTGACCCTGCGCGCCGAAGAACTCCGGCTGTCGGTCCTCAGGGCGTTCGGGCCACGCTCCCTCTACAGCACCCGGTTCGACGTCGTCAGGATCGAGGGCGGCTTCCGGTTCACAGGCAACGGAAACGGTCACGGTGTCGGGTTGTGCCAGACCGGCGCCGCGCTTCGTGTCAGAGCCGGATACTCCACCGCCGCCGTCCTGGCCCACTACTTCCCCGGCACGACTCTCGAGACACGGTAGGGATAACCCCTAGTCTTCTCAATAGGTTGGAACTCCCCCTGCATTCGGGTACGATGACGCCGTCAGGTGCGGGTGATTCGAAACCCGGCGTAAACGCCGCGCCGAATCCCGGCGTAATCAAAGTAGGTCGTGTCAGGCATGCCAGAACCTCGGTTTCCGGGAACTCCAGTTCCGGGACGTCATCTCGGGACGAGTGTGCCCGGGCCGTCGGCGCCCGCGGCGGGGTCGGCCGGGTCCGAGGAGGCACGAAGGGTGAAGACCCTCGTGCTGGCGGGACAGCAGGATGCCGCGCGCGAGGCCTTCGCGGACCTCGTGCAGTCGCAGCAGCGCCGGGCTTCCCGCCTGGCCCTCTACCTGCTCCGTGACCCGACCGACGCGGACGAGGCGGTGCAGGACGCGTTCGTGAAGGTGTTCACGCACATCACGAGCTACCGGGAGGACCTGCCGTTCGAGGCGTGGTTCAACCGCATCCTGACCAACACCTGCCGGGACCGCCGGAAGAGCCAGCGTCGGCGGCAGCGATGGGAACTGGCGGGGCTGGACCGGGAAGCCGATAACGGATCCTGGATGGAGACGGTCAAGTCGCAGGGGCCGTCTCCGGAAGACTCGCTGCTCGGGCGCGAACGCCGCGAGGCGCTGGCGGCGGCGGTCGAGCAGCTTCCGGCACGGCAGCGCGAGGTGTTCCTGCTCTGCCACGCGGAGGGTCAGTCGCCGAGGGAAGCGGGCGGACTGACCGGCCTGAACGAATCGACCGTGCGGGTCCATCTGTTCCGGGCCCTGCGGAAACTGCGAAGTGTGTTGGAGGACATCGGTGTTCAGCACTAAACGTCATCCCGGCGAGGACGCCCTGGTCCGCTGGTACATGGCGGACCGCGGGCTCGGCGCGCTCGACCCGAAGGACGAACCGGTCGTGCGTCACGTCAGCAGTTGCGCCCGCTGCAGTGCCCGCTACGCGTCGGTCTGCACCGATCTCGACGAAGCCGGTCAGGCCGCGTCCGATGCGGCCGACAGGGTGTTCACCCCGGAACGGCTGCTCGCCCAGCGCGAGCGGATCATGCGGCGGCTCGATACGGCGGGCGCGCGGGTCCTGGCGTTTCCGGCCGCGGATCCGGCGATCGGGCGTCACGCCTCGGCGAGGCCGCTCATGCGATGGGTCGCACTCGCGGCGGCGGCAGGCCTGCTGATCGGGATCGCGACGGGGCGCCTGCTGCTCCCGACGGAGTCCACGCCGCCCTCGACGACGACGGCGGCCGCGCGGACCACGCCGACGATTGGCCCGCAGGTTCGTTCGGCGACGCTCACGTTGCCGGCGGACGATCCGTTCCTGTCCGAGGTCGAATCGGCACTGTCGGGCCCGCGCACGCCGGAACTCGAGCCCATCGACGTCATGACCCTGCAGATGACGAGAGTCCCTCCCCGACGATGACGCCGGTCGGCGCGCCCGCGCCGGCCTGCGCCGTCCGGTTGCCTCAAAGGCTCATTGCGTCCAGCGAGCGAGGTTCGTTACACTAGGCAGCCGATGTCCGAGGTCAACACGATTGTTATTGGCGGGCGAGAATTGTTGGCGCCACTCCGGTCCCGACCGGATGTGACCGCCGGCACCGTGCGTGTCTTCCCCACCGACGACATTCGTGGGGCCATGGACTCGATTCTCGCGGGGTTCCCCCGCTTCCTGGTGCTCGATCACGACTTCATCTACAGCAGCCGCGGCGCCGCGATGGTCGATCGCCTGCACGCGGACCCCGGGTTCGAGTCGACGCAGGTCCTCGTGGTGCAGGGCAACACCGTCTCGCCGCTCACCATCGGCGAAGATTCGTCACAGGACGGTGTCGACTGGCGGGGGACACGTCGTGTGCCCCGGATCCGCATGAAATCGGGCATCGAGGTGCAGGTGGACGGTGCGCCGGCCCAGTTGATTGACTTGTCGACGCTCGGCGCGCAGGTCGTGTCTGGCGCGATGCTGAAACCGAATCAGCGCGTGCGGTTCAGCCTGCCGACGGATGCGGCGGCCCGCCTGGTGGCCACCGTCGCCTGGGCAAATTTCGAGTTGCCGAAGGGACGACCGGTTCCCCAGTACCGCGCGGGACTCGAGTTCGCCAATCCGGACTCCCGCGCGCTCGAACAGTTCTGCCTCTCGAACGCCTCCGGCGAAGAGCCCCTCTAGGCGAGCAGCCCTTCTCCGAACCACGCGTCGACTCGTGGGGTGTCGTACACGATCGTTTCGTCACGGCCGGGGCCCGTCGACACGAGCACGACGGCCGCCCCCGTCAACGACTCGAGTTTCGCGATGTAGGCTCGCGCCTCGGCCGGCAAGTCGGCGATCGTGCGAGCGCCCTTCGTCGGCTGCTTCCACCCGGGCAGGTACTCGAGCACCGGCTCACACGTCTCGAGTAGCCGCACGTCCGCCGGGAACTCCGTCATGACCCGGTCGCCGCACCGGTACGCGTGGCAGACCGGTATGCGGTCCAGGCCGTCGAGCACGTCGAGTTTCGTCAGCGCGAACCCGTCGATGCCGCTGACACGCACGGCGTGGCGCACCACGACGGCGTCGAACCAGCCGCAGCGGCGGGGCCTGCCCGTCACGGCGCCGTACTCCTGGCCGCGCGTCCGCAGATCCTCGCCTTCCTGCCCGCAGAGTTCCGTCGGCATCGGGCCTTCGCCGACCCTGGTCGTGTAGGCCTTCAGAATGCCCAGCACTGCACCGACCGCCCGCGGACCGATCCCGAGCCCCGTGCACACGCCGCCCGCCGTCGCGCTCGACGACGTGACATACGGATAGGTCCCGTGGTCGATGTCGAGCATCGTGCCCTGGGCCCCCTCGAAGAGCATGGGCTGGCCGTCCTTCAGCGCCCGGTTCAGCAGCACCGACACGTCCGCCAGCCACGGCCGGACCCGCGCGGCCAGTTCCGCCATCTTCGCGCTGGCGGCGCGCCAGTCCAGCGGAGGCTCGCCGTCGGCCAGGCGGTTGCGCAGTTCGATGACGCGGCGCATATGGTCCTCGAGCGCCGGCTGGTCGGCCAGGTCGCACATCCGTACGCCGCGACGGGCGATCTTGTCTTCGTACGCCGGCCCGATACCGCGCGACGTCGTGCCGATCTTCCGGGTACCGCGCGCGGCTTCGCTCAGGCGATCCAGGTCCTTGTGGTGCGGGAGGATCACGTGCGCGCGATCGCTGACGACCAGCCGCCCGGACACGGAGACGCCGGCGCGTTCGAGTTCTTCCACTTCGTCGAACAACGCCTGCAGGTCGACGACCACGCCGTTGCCGATGACGCAGGTCACGCCGTCGTGGAGGATGCCTGACGGAATGAGGCGGAGGATGAACTTGCGGCCCGACACGTGCACCGTGTGACCGGCGTTATGGCCGCCGGCCGAGCGCGCCACCAACGAAAACCGGGGGGCCACCAGGTCGACGATCTTGCCTTTGCCCTCGTCTCCCCACTGCGCGCCAACGACCGCGATATTCATGTCTTCTCCCGCACGCGCACACGTCCGTCAACGGCGTGCTGAGCGCCAACCGCTGATATTAGCACAGGAGTGGCGGCCCTCCGGCGTCCCGGTGTAGCATCACGGGATGCTGTCGTTGACCGGAGAGACGCTGACGATCGAAGACATCCTGCGCGTGGCGGACGAGCACGCACCCGTCGCGCTGGATGCCCGGGCCCGCGCCAGGGTCCAGGCGTCGCGCGAGGTCGTCGACCGCAAGGCCGCAGGGGACGCGCCTGTCTACGGCGTCAACACCGGTTTCGGTTCGTTCGCCGAGACACGCATCGCGGCCGACTCCATCGAGCGGCTGCAGTTGAACCTCGTCCGGAGCCACGCGGCGGGCGTCGACACGCCACTGCCCGCCAGGGCCGTCAGGGCCATGATGCTGCTGCGCGCCAACGTGCTGGCCCGCGGCCATTCCGGGATTCGCCCGGCGACGCTCGATGCCCTGCTCGACCTCCTGAACCACGATGTCCACCCCGTCATCCCCGCCCGCGGATCCGTGGGCGCCAGCGGGGATCTGGCACCGCTCGCCCACCTCGCGCTCGTGCTGATCGGCGAAGGCGACGTCCTCGACGGTCCGATCACCATCCCCGGCGCAGAGGCCCTCGCACGCCGCGGACTGCGGCCGGTGACACTGGCCGCGAAAGAAGGGCTGGCGCTCATCAACGGTACGCAGGCCTCGACCGCGGTGCTCGCCCTGGCGCTCGCCGGCGCGGAACGCCTGGCCCGCTCGGCGGACGTCATCGCCGCCCTTGCGATCGACGGGCTGCGCGGCTCCCGCCGGCCGTTCGATCCCCGGATCCACGCGGCCCGGCCCCATCCGGGACAGGTCGCGTCCGCCGCCAACATTGCCCGACTGCTCGACGGCAGCCCGATCCTGGCGTCGCACGCCGGCTGCGATCGTGTACAGGACGCGTACTCCGAACGATGTGCCTCGCAGGTCCACGGCTCGGCGCGCGAGGCCCTCCGCTTCGTCCGCGGAGTGATCGGCACCGAGGCCAACGCGTCGACCGACAATCCGATGGTCTTTGCCGACGACGACGAGATCGTCTCCGGCGGGAATTTCCACGGCGCGCCCATCGCGCTGGCGGCGGACGTGCTGGCGATGGCGCTGGCGCAACTCACCACCATCAGCGAGCGGCGCCTCGAACGTCTCGTCAATCCGGCCCTGAGCGGCCTGCCCGCGTTCCTCACCGCCAACGGCGGCCTGGAGTCGGGGCTGATGCTGGCGCAGGTCACGGCGGCGGCGCTGACCTCTGAGATCAAGGGGCTCTGCCACCCGGCGTGCGTCGACACGATCCCCACGTCGGCGAACAAGGAAGACCACGTCAGCATGAGCATGGGGGCGGCGCTCAAGGCCGAGCGGGTGCTGGATCTCGCCCGACAGGTCCATGCCATCGAGCTCATTGGCGCCTGCCTCGCCCTCGACTTCCTGGCCCCGCTGACCACCTCGGCGGCCCTCTCCCGCGTCCACGCGGCCGTGCGCGCCGCCGTGCCGCCATGGACCGAAGACCGTCCCCCGTCCCGTGACATCGCCGCGGCGTCCGCCCTGATCGCGTCAGGCGCGATAGAATCAGCCAGCGGCGTTCCCCTCCAGTGACAACCCTATGACGAGTTCATCCCGCACCGTCCGCGCCCCCCGTGGCACGACGCTCTCCTGCAAGGGCTGGCAACAGGAAGCGGCCCTCCGCATGCTGATGAACAACCTCGATCCGGACGTCGCCGAACACCCGGACCGCCTCATCGTCTACGGTGGCACCGGGCGAGCCGCCCGCAACTGGGAGTGTTTCGACGCCATCGTTCGCACGCTCCGAGCCTTGAAGGACGACGAGACGATGCTCGTGCAGTCCGGCAAGGCCGTGGGCGTCTTCAAGACGCACCCGGGCGCGCCGCGCGTGCTCATCGCGAACTCGAACCTCGTGCCGGCGTGGGCGACCTACGAGCACTTCCGTGACCTCGAAGACAAGGGCCTCACGATGTACGGCCAGATGACGGCCGGCAGCTGGATCTACATCGGTACGCAGGGCATCCTGCAGGGCACCTACGAAACGCTCGCGTCCGTCGCGCGGCAGCACTTCGGCGGCACGCTCGCGGGCCACGTCTTCGTGTCGGCGGGCCTTGGCGGGATGGGCGGGGCGCAACCGCTCGCGGCCACGATGAACGGCGCGGCCGCGCTCGTCATCGAAGTCGACCCGACGCGTATCGAACGGCGCCTCGCCACGCGGTACGTCGACGAAGCGACCGACAATCTCGACGAGGCGCTCGCACGAATCGAGATCTGGAAACGCGATCGGATCGGGCGATCGCTGGCGCTCTGCGCCAATGCCGCCGACGTGCTGCCGGCGATGGTGGCGCGCGGGTTCGTCCCCGACGTGCTGACCGACCAGACCTCGGCCCACGACGCGCTGACGGGCTACGTGCCCAACGGCCTCTCGCTCGCCGAGGCCGCGGCGCTGCGTGCGGCGGACCCGACGGCGTACATCGCGACGTCGGTCGCCGCCATGGCGACACACGTGCAGGCGATGCTGACGCTGCAGCATCGCGGCGCGGTGACCTTCGACTACGGCAACAACATCCGCGCCCAGGCGGTGAAGGGCGGTGTGGCGAACGCGTTCGACATCCCCGGCTTCGTGCCGGAGTACATCCGCCCGCTCTTCTGCGAAGGCAAGGGGCCGTTCCGCTGGGCGGCGCTCTCGGGAGACCCCGCCGACATCTACGCCACGGACGAGGCGGCGCTCGAGATGTTCGCGCACGACGAGGCGTTGTGCCGGTGGGTTCGCCTGGCGCGCGAGCGCGTGGCGTTCCAGGGACTGCCCGCGCGGATCTTCTGGCTCGGGTACGGCGAACGCGCCCGGTTCGGGCTCAAGCTCAACGAGCTGGTGCGCACGGGCCGCGTGAAGGCCCCCATCGTCATCGGCCGCGATCACCTCGATTCCGGATCGGTGGCCTCGCCCAATCGCGAAACCGAAGCGATGCGGGACGGCAGTGACGCCATCGCGGACTGGCCCATCCTCAATGCGCTGCTCAACACGTCTGCGGGCGCGACGTGGGTGTCGGTCCACCACGGCGGCGGCGTCGGTATCGGGTACTCCCTCCACGCGGGCATGGTCATCGTCGCCGACGGATCGCGGGATGCCGACGAACGGCTGTCGCGGGTCCTGACGTGCGACCCTGGTACGGGCGTGGCACGCCACGCCGATGCCGGGTACCCGGAGGCGGTCGCCACCGCCGCCGCTCGCGGCGTGTACCTGCCCATGGTCCCGGGAGCCGATCGGGGCGCGGACGAGACCCGATGATGACCGCCTGGCCGGAGGTCGACGCCCGGGTGCTCGCCACGCTCGACGGCGCCCCATCGAAGGTCCCGGTCATCCTGGGCGGTGACGCGAGCGGCAGAACGACGGCTCTGCGCCGCATGGCCGCAGCGATCGGCGACGGGCGCTGCCAGTACCTCGATCTCGAACGGATCACGTCGACCCCCGAGCGGTTTCTCGGCGCCCTGACGGAAGGGACCCCGTTCGCGCTGCCGCCGGCGGCAGCCGATGCGTCGACCCGGGCGGCGTTCGGCCAGGCGCTCGACGTGCTGGGCCGAGCCCGGACCCGCGACGGCGGGCCGGCGACCTTCGTCATCGACGAGTGGCTGGAATTGCAGACCTTCGAACACTTCCCCGGTCTTCGGACCGCCGTGAGGGACACGGTCGCGACGCTCGCGGGAAGTTCGAATCATTTCGTGCTCGGATCGCGTTTCACGTCGCGGACGCTGCGGCGCCTGGCAGACGCGTCTGACCGGTTCGTGATCGTCACGGCGCCGGATGCCTCGACGCCGGCCATTGCGGCCGAGTTGATGGCGTCCGGCGGTTACCAGTCGGACATCGCCGAAGATCTGGCCGCGACCATAGTCTCCATCGCCGGCGGCCGGCAGGGTTACGCGCACATCATTGCCCAGGCCCTGCTGGACATGCCGGCGCCAGGCGATCCCATCGCCAGTCTGGTCGCGTCCATGTGCCCGGGAGCCGCCCTCGACCGGAGGTGCCGGTATTCGTACGAATTCCGGCTCCACCGCGCGCGCGGCTACGGGGCGCTGAAGGGCATCCTGGGCATCCTGAGCCAGGAGGAGCCGCTGACCCTCACCGACATCGCGGTGCGGATGGGGCGGACGGCGGGCTCGACGCGCGATTACCTCGGGTGGCTGGAGGACGTGGATCTGGTCGTGTCGCACCGGAAACACTACAGCTTCACGGATCCGCTGCTGCGTGTCTGGGTGTCGTTGTTCGATCGGCCGGCGCCGCCCTCCGAAGAGGCACTCGCCTCGGCGCTTCAGCGGTACGCGGTGGCGCGGCTCACGGCCCCCCGTCCGACAGCCGGCTAAGCCGGCGGCGCGCCGGAGTCGAGGTGCGCGAGCGCGCGGCGCGCGGCATCCTGCTCCGCTTCTTTCTTGGTGCGCCCTTCACCGCAGGCCACCGCCACCTCGTGCACGCGGCACTCGATGCGGAAGAGTCGCCGGTGCGCCGGGCCCATCTCTTCGATCACCTGGTAATCCGGCAGCGGCCGCCCGCGCGATTGCAGCCATTCCTGGAGGGCCGACTTGTAGTCGTCGCCGGGCATCACGGAGGCCCCGGTCGATTCGAGTTCACCGGCCAGTTCGCGTCGGACGAAGGCCCGGGCCGGGTCGAGGCCGCCGTCGAGGAAGATGGCCGCGATGAGGGCTTCGTAGGCGTCGGCGAGGAGCGTATGCTTCAGTCGCCCGCCGCTCTTCTCCTCGCCCCGTCCCAGCAGCAGGTAACGGCCGAGATCGATGGCCGACGCGCGGCGGGCCAGCGTCACCGCGGAGACCACTCCGGACTTGATCTTGGACTTCTGCCCTTCGTCGCGATCGGGGTACTGGCGGTAGAGCATCTCGGCGACGACGAAGCCGAGCACGGCATCGCCGAGGAACTCGAGCGACTCGTTGTCGATGACACCCCCGGTGAGGTCTTCGTTCGCACGGGACCGGTGCGTCAGCGCGTGTTCGAGCAGGCCGCGGTCGCGGAACCGGTACCCCAGGGACGTTTCGAGCGTGTCGAGCGCCTCACCGGACGCCGGCACACCGAGCCGCGTGGCGTCGTCGCGGTGACTGTCGATGAGCCGGGCCGCGGCGTCAGCATCTTCGGCGCACACCGAGAGCCGGACCTCGCCGGGGCCGTCGATCGAGAGCGGAAACACCGCCTGCGGCGCGTCCGACGAACGGGACGCCTCGATGCCGTGCGAGTCGAGCAACGCCTGGACGACGGCCGCCTCGATCTCGGAGCGGGCTCGAAAGACGACTACCGGCTCGGGCATGGTTCGCGATCCACGCTGAGGAGAATCATGGTCATGTCGTCGTGTTGCGGCGCGGCGCCGACGAAGGCGTCGATCTCGCGCAACACCCGTTCACGGATGTGATCGACGGGCAGGTCGGCGTGCGCCTCGAGGAGGCCAGCCAGGCGGACCTCGCCAAAGCAGTCGGACTCCTCGTTCATCGCCTCGCTGATGCCGTCGGTGAAGAACGCCAGGACGTCGCCCGGCGCCAGCCGGAGCGTCGCCTCCTGGAGGATCTGCTCGAATCGCTGGCCGTCGTCGATGTGGAGGCCGACGACCATTCCGTCAGGCGCCAGCACGTCGGCGCGGGCGGGGCCGCCGCCGTTGACCGGCACGTGAATGAGCGGCGTATGTCCGGCGCGGGCGTAGTGCATCGTGCACGACGCGGGGTCGATGACGGCATAGGTCATCGTGATGAAACTGCGGCTGTCGAGGTGTTCGGAGATCAGGCGGTTCGCGCTGACGAGCAGGTCGCGGGGCGACCGGTGAATCCGCGTCAGCGACAGCATCAGCCCTTTGAGTTCGGCCATGTACAACGCGGCCGACATCCCCTTGCCCGCGACGTCCGCAATCAGCACGCCGACGCGGCCGCCGTCGAGCGGCAGCACGTCGTAGTAGTCCCCGCCGACTTCGCGCGCGGGCACACAGAGGGCGGACACGGCCATGCCGGGCACGCGCAGCGGACCAGGCGGCAGCAGCGACATCTGGATTTCGCGCGCCAGCCTCATTTCTTCTTCGAGACGTTTCTTCTCGGCCGCCTGGCGCAGCAGGTCCTCGATGCTCGCCGTCATGAGATTGAACGAATCGGCCAGCGCGCCGAGCTGGTCCTTGACGCGGACCGAGATCCGATGGCCGAAGTCGCCGAGACGCACCCGCTCGGTGCCTTCGAACAGTTCGTGAATCGACCCGGTAATCGAGCGCGCGAGCGCGAGGCCCATGGCCAGCGCCCCGATCTGGATCACGAGGAACAGGCTGGCGATGATCATCAGCGCGACGCGCAACAGGTCGCCGAGCAACGCCTGCGACGCCGACAGCCTCCCGTAAATGTCGGCGACGCCGAACCGGAACGTCACCTGGAGCGGTGACACGGTGCCCGTCTCCCAGTTCGCTTCGTCGAGCATGGCCACCCAGTCGAAGGTGGTCCACGATCGGAACAGGCCCTGCACCTCATCGGTGTCCGCGTCCGGCGGCGCGGCAAACGACTCGCCGCTCAAGCTGAAAGCGCCGACGGCAACGCCCGTGGTCGCCTCGATCCGCGAGCGGACGGCCTGGTCGAAGGGCGCGTCCACGATCACGCCTCGGTCGCCACGAAAGACGATGGCGCGCACCAGCACCTGCTGGGCGGCAGTACCGGCGGCGCTGGTGCCGGCACGCGCGGGCACGACGAACACACCCGAGTACCCTTCACAGGTCACCCACGCCGGGATGGCCGAGGGCACACCGATGTGCTGCCACGGTCCCATCGGCGGAGGCACGTCCGGTCCCGGGAGGCGTCTGACCGTCGCGCAGCGTCCCGGGGCGGCGACAAACGCCACGGACAACGACGGGTACCGTTTCCGGAACGCCTCGAACTGCTGCGCGACGTAGGCCGTGTCGTCCTCGGCGGTCCGGGCGAGTTCGGTCGCCGCCGCGTGCGCCATCGCGAGCGTATCGGCCGCCACCTCGCGTACTGACGCCTGGACGAGGTACGAACTGACGTTGTTGAACAGCAGCCGCCCGGCCAGCAGGAAGAAGGCGGCGACGAGGATCACCGGCACGACGCCGATGAACACGTACGAGACGATCAGCTTCCAGCGAATGCGCCAGAGCAGGTTCCGGCTGGCCGACTGCAGCAGCCGGTAGCCGAGCATGCCGACGCCGATGGCGAGCGCCAGGCCGCCGAGGGTGCTCACGACGGCCAGCGCGCCGTGCTTCTCGAGTCCCGCGCCGTCGAGGCCCAGCACCACGGCCTTGATCGCGATGCCGAGGACGAGCAGGCGACCCGGCCAGGTCTTCAGGCAGAACTCGTGTACGCGCGCGAGGAACGGGCGCGGCGGCGAGGTCGGGGCCTGGCTGGACGCGGGCAAGGACATGGCAAACCGTGCGTCCCCGATGATAGCTCAGGCGCCGACCGAGTCGCGTATCCAGTTGAGGTACGGATCGCTTGCGCCGTCGGCCGTCACGACGAGGAACTCGGGGACTTCGTACGGATGGAGGGCGCGCACGCGAGCCTCGAGCGCCGGCAGGCGGCCGGCCGTGGACTTGATCAGGAGTTGGCGCTCCGCGTCCGTGTGGATATCACCGCGCCAGCGGTAGACGGCGAGGGCCTCGCCCAGGATCGTCACGCAGGCGGCCAGTCGTTCGTCGACGAGCGTCCTGGCGAACGCCTGTGCGTCGATGGAGACCGGGAACGTCGTGAACACCACGACGGCAGCGTCATTCGTCATGTGCGGACCGCCTTGCCGCCAGGATCGACGGCGAATTTTCCCTGTACAACGATCAGCGAATAGGGTACAACAATGCAAAGATGTCCGCGATCCGTCCCCTGAACGCGCCACGCCGTCACGACACCCGTCGTGTGTCACGCACGTGGCGGGCGCTGACGGGCGTCGTGGTCACGCTCGCCGTGATCGTGCTCGGTGAGGCGTTGTTCGGCGATCGTGGACTGGTGGCGCTCTCGCAGAAGAAGCAGGAACTGGAACGGCTCACCGAGGATGTCGCCCGTCGGGCGCGTATCAATGAGCAGTTGAAGCGGGATGCCGAACGGCTCCAGCACGATCCGGCAGCCATCGAAGCACGTGCCAGGAAGCATCTGAACCTGGTTCGCCCCGGCGAGAAGCTCATCATCATCCGCGACGTGCCCGGCCCCAGTAGCGCGCGCTGACGCGGCCCGCTCCCCTGTTTGACCTTCGCGCGCTCGCGTGGTACCATCTTCCTGTTGGGCGTCACCCGGTGATGCCCGCTGACGCGGGGTGGAGCAGTCCGGTAGCTCGTTGGGCTCATAACCCAAAGGTCGGGGGTTCAAATCCCCCCCCCGCAACCATGAGGGCCGCCTGGGAAACCAGGTGGCCCTTTCCATTTGTACGGCCACGTCAGCGGTCCCGGCCCGGTCGGTTGCGGGGGGATTTGACCCGCTCGTCTCCGGCAACCAGGCCGCTGCTCCCCTCATCCGCGCCTAACCTTCGCGGCCGACACACGGAGCTCCTGCTTCCGCCTCCGAAGGGAGCGCCACGGAAGGGGCGATTCCCAGCGTGCAATCGCTTACGGCCCGCGCGCTGTTGGGTGTAGGATTCACAGGGATTGCCTCATCGGTGTCGCGACGCACAGACGATGTAAGCGTTTTCTGCGCGGCGCATCCCATGATGGCGACCGCTGAGCCATCATGAAGCTCCTGATTCGTCGGGCACGAAGACCAACCAACCCCGTGAGCCAGTGACATGAAGAGACTGATCGCGATTCCCGTGGCTCGACCACTACGACGTGAAGAAGGTCCCCCACGGTGACGTGCGATCGTTCTGGTACGTCGCGACGTCGACCGGGGAGCACCGCCACGCGTACGTCTGCACGCCACCAGGGCATGAAGAGCCCGCACGGATTCGCGCCGCTCCTGTTCCGGAAGTAGAGCGCGGAGGAAGTGAATAACCAAGCCCTCCAGAAAGGTACGACCATGCGACGATTCGTGAGTTTGGCTGTGTTCTCCGCCATGCTGGCCGGCGGCACCTGCTGGGCGCAGATGGGCAAGACTGCGGTCCTGCCTCCCTCCGCGGCGGGCACCGTGCATCCGTCCGCGTACAACTTCCCGTACGCCCAGTTCCCGCGCATCGAAGCCGACAACCGGGTGACCTTCCAGTTCAAAGCACCCGAAGCGCAGAAGGTGCAGGTTTCCATCGCCAACACGCCCTTCGACATGGTCAAGGGCGAAGGCGGCATCTGGAGCTACACGACCGCGGAGCCGCAGGATCTCGGCTACCACAACTACTGGATGATCGTCGACGGCGCCATCGTGCTGGACCCCGCGACCGAAGCCTTCATCGGCTACAGCCACATGTGCAATGCCTTCGAAATCCCGGATCCTGAAGGCGGTTTCTACGAACTGAAGGACGTGCCGCACGGCAACGTGCTGATCAAGAACTACTACGCGGCTTCGATCAAAGCCTGGCGTCACATCTACGTGTACACCCCCCCGGACTACGAGAAGAACGTGACGAAGCGGTACCCGGTGTTGTACCTCCAGCACGGCGGTGGTGAGGACGAGCGGGTCTGGACCGAGATGGGCCGCACCAACCTGATTCTCGACAACCTGCTCGCGGAGGGCAAGATCACACCGTTTATCGTGGTCATGGAAACCAGTGCCGTGGGCGGCCCGGGACCGGGCCGGGGCCCGATGACCGGTGCGCCTGTCGCGCCCGGTGCGCCTGCCGCTCCCGGTGCTCCTCAGGCAGCCGGCGCTGCCCCGGGGGCACCCGGCGCAGGACGCGGAGGGTTCCCCGGGATGGGCGGTCCGAACGGGGGCGCGTACGGGCAGGTGATGGTCAAGGACCTGATTCCCTGGGTGGACAAGACCTTCCGCACGCTGGCCGATCAACCGCACCGCGCCATGGCGGGACTGTCGATGGGGGCGATGCAGACCCGGATGGTGACGCTGGCCAACCTCGACACCTTCTCGCACATCGGTCTCTTCAGCGGCGGCACCATCACCATGGACGATGTGAACAACGCGGCGGGGTTCAAGGAGAAGGTCAAGCTGGTGTTCGTCAGCTACGGAAGCCGTGAGATCGGCGGCAACCGGGGTGCCGGGCGTGGTCCGGGCGCGGGTGCGCCACCAGCCCCGCCGGCAGCTGGCGGAGCGGCTGGTGCGCCGGCTGCAGCACTGCCGGCCGGCCAGGGTGCGCCGTTCCCGACCCGCATGGGTGGCTTCGGAGGCGATCCCAAGGCCAGCGTCGAGGCGCTGAAGGCCGCGGGCATCAACGCCGAGTTCTTCGTGTCTCAGCTGACGGCCCACGAATTCCAGAGCTGGCGCCGCAGCCTACGCGAGTTCGCCCTGCTGCTGTTCAAGAAGTAGGGCCCGGCCGCCACGGTCAAACGCAGACGGGCGGGCGGCGGTGCCGCGCGGAACAGGTCCCGGCCCTGGAACACCTGGCGCTGCACCAGCCGCCCCGACTTCAGCAGTCACCCCCACTGGCTCCTGGGGCTCCGGGCACCGCGAGCGGCGGCGGCCTGTTCGAGGCTGGCCCGGCCGTCGTATCGGGCCGATAACACCCGACGGGGCTGGAGTCCAGCCGCACGTGCGCGTGGCGCGGCGGCGATCGGCTGGCACCACGGGAGGACGAGCATGGCGACAATGGTGTGTCCGCAGTGCGGAAAGGCGCAAGAGCATGGGGCGGAGTGTGTGTACTGCGGGATCGTCATCGCGAAGTACGAACGCCTTCATGCCGCGCCAGCGGAAGCACCGGCGCCACGGCCGGACGTGACGCCGCCTCCGTCCGACACGCTGCCCCGCCGATCGGACTTCGGGTTCTCCGGCATGACCTGGACACCGCTGCTGCGCTACGCGCTGTTTACACTCGGCGTCGTGGTTCTCGCGTGGTGGGCCATCCCGTCTCCATCACGGGCACCCCGCGGGCAACAGGCTGGCGCGCCGCAGCACGTCGGCAGCTCGTTGATGGACCGTGAACGGGAAGCCTACGAAGAACCAGCCGACGTCAAGGCGGCGCGACTGAGATCCGAGGTGGCCAGGAAAGAAGAAGAACGGGTGAAGACCGAAGAAGCCAAGGCTGCCGCGGCCAGGCTCGCGGCAATGCCGCCTGAGCCCAAGATCCCGCTGCCTCCCAATGGGCCGCTCGACACGTGCAAGGAGGGCCCCGGGGGCATCGTGGTCTCCCTCGAGCAGCCGAACCGGGACCTGGCCAGGCTCTACTCGGACAGAATCCCGGATCAGGTTCACACCCTCGTGAAGCTGGTCGGTCCGACGGTCTGCGAGATCTTCATCCACTCCGGCGCGGAAACCGGGGTGAAACTGCCCGCAGGCCGGTACGACGTCCGTTGGGCGGTAGGCTCGAGGTGGATGGGACGCGATGAACTCTTCGGTCCCGACACGTCCTTCTTCCAGGCCGATGACCCCGTGAAGCTTGCCGACGCCTTCGCGGTGAAGCTGACCCTGAACGTCACGTTCGGCAACCTGGGAAAGTCGGAGATCAGCCGGAGCGCCTTCTGAGGACCGACGCCCTGCCCGGCACGATTGGGCGACGCGGCCGTGGCCTGGCGCGCGTGGCGCATGACAGGCGTCATAGGACCGATTCACCGCCTGCGTGATACTCGTTCTGTCGCGGGCGCAATCGCGCGCCCGCGATGTGGAGGTTCCCCACCGTCTCCCGGGACCACTGGAAACGGAGCGTTGCCGTGGCGGTGACCTGGTTGGCCCTGCTGCTCGAAGATCACGAGACGACGGAAAGAGTCTTCGACGCCGTGTCGAAGGCTTGCGCGTCCCCGATGGGGCCCACGCGGACATTTGTGGCCGATGCCGTCACCTACCTCACGGAATACGTGGATGCCTGCCACAACAAGAAGGAAGAGCGGCACCTCTTCCCGCTCCTCGAGGCCCGGGGCATCCCGCGCCACGGCGGGCCGCTGGCGGTGATGCTGGCCGAGCACGACAGGAGCGAGCAACTGCTGGCCGACGCCGCGAAGGCCGGCCGCGCGTTTGCCGCTGGCGACCTGAGCGCCTTGCCCTCGTTCACCCAGGCGTTTGCCCAGTACGCGGAAGTGGTGAAGGACCACTACTGGAAAGAGCGGGACATCCTGTTCAACCTGGCGCAGCGCGTGCTGTCGGAGGCCGACGCGCAGGCCGTGCTGGCGGGCATTGGCGAAGTCGAGGCCTCGCTCGGCCCCGACACGCACGAGCGGTACTACGCCATCGCGCACCGCATCATCGATGCCGGCGGCCTCGAGGATCTGTCGTTCGGCCTCGACCGGTCGGTGCTGGCCGCCATGCTCAACACGCTGCCCGTCGAGCTCTCATTTGTCGACGCCCAGGACATCGTCCGCTACTTCAGCCACGAGAATCACGAGAAGATCTTCGGGCGCACGCGCGGCGCCATCGGCACGGCGGTCCAGAACTGCCATCCGCCCCACAGCGTGCACATGGTGAACGCCATCCTGGCCGACTTCAAGGCCGGCCGGCGCTCGGTCGCGGAGTTCTGGATCGAAATGGGCGGCCGGTTCATTCACATCCGCTACTTCCCCGTCCGCAACGACGCCGGCACCTATCTCGGGTGCATGGAAGTGGTGCAGGACGTCGCCGGGATCAGGGCGCTGACGGGTCAGAAGCGGCTGCTCGACCAGGCGTAGGCGTCGGCATCACTTGAGAATGGTGGCCTTGACCTCGATGGCCTGCTCGGTCACGACGCCATTGATGACATCACGCGACCGGACGACTTCGAGCGGCTTCCCGCTGTCGAGGACCAGACCGAACGTCTGCCGGAACGACGAGAACGATGGTTGTGGATAGGACTTCGTATCGACACCCGTCGTGTCGACCTTGACGGTCGCCGTCACCCGGCCGCCGATGCCGACGGACACCCGTTCCACGTCCACATCGAGCCCGACCGCCTTGTAGCTGAATGACGTCATCGGCGCCGGCGCGCCTGGCGCACCGTCCGCTTTGGCGATCGGCGTGAACGTCGTCGAGGGAACCGGGACCTGGTTGCCCGAGCGGAAGCTGCCGCTCGCCCCGGACTTCACCGTCAGCACCGCGCTCCGCGTGCTGTCGCCACCTGCTTTCGACGTGTACGTGACGGTGATCTCGAACCGGACGTTCTGACCACTGTCGTTGACGTCCTTCGCGGTCGACTCGGGCCTGGGCGGTTGCGTCGACGCCTCCTGGGCGGCGACGGGAGCCACGCTCAAGGCCAATCCGATGGCGATGAGGGCGGCGCGGGCGATCCACACGAAGCGAGTGGCGGTCTTCATCGACGATCTCCTTCGGGTACGGGTGAGGAAGTCGGTTCACGTGACGCCTCGCGCCCTGACGACGCACCGGCCGGCGAATCGGTACGCACCCCCACCGGCGGCAACACGATAGGCGGCACGAGGATGGGTGGTTCGCTGAGCGGCGCGGCTTCGATGGGCGTGAGCAGGATCGGATCCACCGAGATCGGTTCGACGTCCGGCAGCCGGGCGGTCAGAAACAGTGCGTCATCGATCGCGGCGATGGCGCCTGACGGCGCGTTGAACACCGGCTCCGGCAACCTCCGCGCCTGTGGTCGTGCCGATGCGGCCCACCGGCGACCTTCGGCCACCGCGCCGACCCGCTCGACTCCCGCCGCAGGCGGACTCCCCGCTGCCGGCATCGCGGGACTTCGACCGGCCTCCGCCCCCCCCTCGCCACCGCGTGAACCCACGATGGTATCTGCCGCCGAGTGCGACACCGGGTGACGAGATGGCGGCCACAGGACGACGGTCGCCAGGACGGCGGCGCCGACGACCCCGGCACCGGCGAGCCCCCACGTGCGCCATCCCGCCAGCCGGCTGGCGCGGTACCCCGCCGCAGCGTTGTCGTCCAGCCTCGACAGCACTCTCGCGCGCACGTCGATGATCGGCTCCCGGGATATCGCGGCGAACGCGCGTTCGATGGTCCGATCGATCGAATCCCCCGACGCGCCCTCGTCCCTGCCGCGCTGCGCTTGTGTCGTGTTGGTCATGGATTCTGCGTCCAGTGAGGGTCCCCGTAACCGAACGCCTCGAGCTTCACCCGCAATAGCCGCCGGGCTTCGGTCGCGCGCCACTTCGCCGTTCCGGATGGGATGTTCAGCACGCGCCCGGCCTCTTCGAACGTCTGCTCTCCGAACACGGTGATCAGCAACGGGTCACGGTACTTCGGAGGCAACGCCCCGACCAGTGTCCTGACGAGGCGGGACGTTTCGGCATCCACCAGGGCACGCTCACCCGATGGCTCGTTGGCCACAGCCGCTGGCCTCCCGTCTCCATTCCGGTCGCTCGCAAACACCCGCAGCCACCGCGCCACGCTGCGCCGTCGATCGCGGACCCTATTCCAGGCAATCGTCAGCACCCACGTCCGGAAGCTCGATTCACTTCGGAACCCCGCGAGTTCCCGAAAGGCAGCGACGAACGTATCCTGCGTGACGTCTTCCGCGTCTTCTCGCGAACGCAGCGCCCCCAGCGCCGTGCGGAAGACGACCTGCTGGTGCCGCTCGACGAGTTCGCCGAAGGCTGCGCGATCGCCCCCGAGCGCCAGCCCGACGAGCTCGTTGTCGCTCACATCAGCAGTAGACGGGCGGACACACGACACGGTTGGAGTATATTCGGCGGCCTCCCCTGTTGGCGCCGTGACGGACCGCGATCGCATCTCCGGTGCAGCCGCGAGGGTGACGTCAGACAGGCAGGGCTGAAGCCCCGCCCCACGATCAGCACACTGGCCGCTGGCCGTGAGCTCCATGAGCGATAGGTACTTCGTCGACACCAACGTCCTGATGTACGCGCACGACCGAACGGCGCGCGAGAAACACGCGCGCGCCAAAGCGCTCGTGGAGGACCTCTGGCAGAACAGGTCGGGCGTTGTCAGCACTCAGGTCTTGCAGGAACTGGCGGTCAACCTGCGCCGAAAGGCGAAGAGCCCTCTCGACGCAAGAGCCACCCGTGACGTGATCTCCGACTACCTTGCGTGGCAGGTCGTCGTGAATGGCGGTGATTCGATTCTCGAGGCGCTCGAACTGGAAGCGCGATACCAGATCTCGTTCTGGGATGCGCTCGTCATCCAAGCCGCGCAGGCTGCTGGCGCTGACGTTCTCTATTCCGAAAACCTCTCAGACGGCCAGCGATACGGCTCGGTGAAGGTCACGAACCCGTTCAAGTCCTGAGACTCGCCGTCAGGAGCACCGGAGGCGACGCGGCAACCTTCGAAGCGGTTCGTGACGTGACCCTTTCCATTGGCGCGGCCACCTCGCCGACCGCTTAGTCCAGCCCTATCTTCACACCCCAGTGTGCGGCGGCCGCCTTCAGCTCCCCGGCGGTCAGGTACGTCACGGCCCCGTGTTTGGGGCTGGTGAAGTTCGTCGTCTTCATCGCGCCCTCGTTGAAGCGGCCGATGTTCTTGAACGTCACGAAGTCGGTGGTCTCGCTGAAGCCCATGTTGCTCGGGCGGAGGCCATAGACGTCGTACATGAGCACGTAGGTGTCCGTGCCCAGCCGCTTGAACACGTTGGGCGCTTCGGTGTTCACCGTCTCGGGGTCGATGCGCCGGTCCTCGAACTCGTAACCCTGGTTGATACGCTTCGACACCGCGTGTTTCACCTTCGCGCCACCCACGTAGTACAGGTGGAACGTGTCGCCAACCTGGGTGATGTCCCCGTCGATACCCGTGGTTTCAGCGATGCGCACGGGCGCAGTCTCCAACTTCGTGAACGCCTCGTTGGCGTAGGCGTAGTAGAGGTGGCAATCGTCCTGCGGGCCGTACCGCACGGTGAAGTACACCATCATCTTGCCGGCCTTCTCGTCGTAGATGGTCTGGGGGGCCCAGAAGGCACTGATGTCCCCCATCTCCGGAAACACGGTGTCCATGCGGATGTTCGCGTGCGTCCAGTGAACCAGGTCCCACGACTTCATCATCACGATGGCACGGTTGTTACCCCAGCCATACTGTTCCTGCGGACGTTCCCACTGCGTGGCCCGGTAGCCCAGGCGCTGCCCGAAGATGTGGAGATCCGTCATGACGAGATAGAAGGCACCGTCCGGTCCGCGCGTGATGTGTGGATCGCGGACGCCCTTCTGCCCGGCGAGCAGCGTGCCGTCGAACACCGGTTGCCCCTCGTTGACGTCCGTGAAGGTGTAGCCGTCGCGGCTGATCGCGAAGTACGCGGACTGCGTCTGGTCTTTGAAATAGACCAGCAGGTAGCCGCCGAAGTCCTTCTCGCTGAGGCGGCGGGCGCCTTTGGGCTTCTCCAGCGAAGGCACCAGGACGGTGCCCGTGGGACGCGTCGGCACGGATGGCGCCTGCATGGCGCGCCCCGGCCCCGCTTGTGCCGGGGCGGGCGGCCCTTGAGACAGGCCCTCGACGGCAGCCGCGAGCGCGGCGAACACGAACAGGACGGAAAGGGCGGTGTGCTTCATGCTCGGTCCTCCGGACGACGGGCCACAGCGTAGCACGGGATGCGGTCACTCTCGCGTCAGCGTCAGCGTCAGCCTCAACCCGACGGGTCAATCTGCCGATTACGGTCCCAGTCGGTCCAGGTTGTCTCGGGTCACGGGAGGAGCGGATGTTCAACCGCAGCCTGAACGGAGTCATGCGCGTCGCGTTCGTTGGCGTTGGAGTACTCGCAGTAGCCGGGGCCATGGCGATCTACTCGTCGCTCTCGTCGCTGGTCGCGCTCGCCAGGGAGGCGAACGCACAGAACCAGATGGCGCGCCACGTCGGCGACCTCTACGCGGAAGGTCTGCAGATGGGTCAGGCCACGCGCAACATCATGCTCGACCCGAAGAACCCCCAGGCCTGGAAGAACTACGAAGCCGCGTCCAAGAACGCCGAAACGCTCATCGGCGGGCTGATCGAGACGGTCGGGGCCGCCGGGGACCATGCGGCTCCGGGCGAGATGGCATCGATACGCGACAACTTCACCGCGGACGTGCAGCTGCAGAAACGGGTGCAGGAACTCGCGCGCGCCGGCGACTTCGCGGGCAGCCTCGACGTGCTGAACAGCAAGGAAACACCGGGCTGGCGCAAGGTCAAGGCTCAGATCCTCGCACTTCGCGACAAGACCCTGAAGACCATGGAAGGCACCAACGCGGCGTTCGAGGCCAAAACGCACCGGGCGCGCGTCGAGATTGCCGCGGTGGCCGTCGTGCTGGGCCTGGCCCCCTTCGTCGCCTGGTTCTTCGCGCAGCGTGTATCGCGAAGGCTGCGCCAGACGGCTGACCAGCTCCGTGAGGCGGCCGCGCAGGTGGTGTCCGCGTCGGTTCAGGTCTCCACCTCAGCACAGTCCCTGTCCCGCGGCGCCACCGAGCAGGCGGCGGCGCTGGAAGAGTCCTCGGCCTCGATGGAGCAGATGGGAGCCATGACCCGTCGGAACGCCGACAGCGCGCAGCAGGCGTCTTCGCTGATGACCGCGGTGGACGAGCAGGCCGCGACCAGCAATCGGCTGCTGGGCGAAATGGTCACGGCGATGACGGCGATCCAGGAGTCCAGCGGCAAGGTCTCGAAGATCATCAAGACCATCGACGAAATCGCGTTCCAAACCAACATCCTCGCGCTGAACGCGGCGGTGGAAGCCGCGCGGGCCGGCGAGGCCGGCATGGGCTTCGCCGTGGTGGCCGACGAAGTCCGCAACCTGGCGCAACGCGCGGCGCAGGCCGCCCGTGACACGGCGGGACTGCTCGAGGAGTCGTCTGCGTCCGCGCAGCGCGGCAGTCAGCAGGTCGAGCGCGTGGCGGGCTCAATCGCGCAGTTCACGGAGTCGGTCGGCCAAGTGCGGGCGATTGCCGACAGCGTCAGCGCGGCCAGCCGTCAGCAGGCACAGGGCATCACGCTGGTTACGTCCGCCATCCAGCAGATGGAGCACGTCACCCAGACCACCGCCGCGACGGCGCAGGAGAGCGCGGCGGTCAGCGAACAGCTGAGCGCCCAGGCCGAAACGACCATGCAGGTCGTCCGCGAGATGGAGGAACTGATCGCTGGCGCGAACGCCGCCCCGCCGAACGGTCCGAACGTAGCAGCACGGACGACGGAGGGCCATGGAATACGCCGTTCGCGGCCGCTTCGGGAGGCCGCCTGACAGCCGCCTGCGGGCATGGCCGACCGCCTGTCTATCGTGAAAGCGCCGTCGCGCGGCGCTGCGCCTCGGCGTAGTGCGCAGACGCGCTCGGGACCTTCAGATACGCCGCGCGGGCGTCGGCCGGCTTGTCGAGGCGCTTATCGAAGAGTTCGGCCGCACGGAACCAGGCGTCGCGCTTGGTCTCGGGGAAATGTGTCCCGAGGTCGACGAACGCCTGAGCCGCCTGCGGGTACCGCTTCGTGCTCTCGTACATCTCCCCCACCTTCCACCAGGCCAGCTCGGCGTCGGGAGCCTTTGGGAACCGCTCGGTAATGGTCCGGTAGGAAATCAGCGCCGACGGCGAAGACGACCCGAGCATCGGATCACGCTCGTACATCTTGCGGCGTTCCTCGATTCCGCCCTTGGCCACGAGCGCAGCCAGCGCGGACGGCCCGTCGGGCGACCGCTCGATCGCTTTCGAGAGCAAGTCTCTCGACGCGAGGTCCTTTCCCGGCGTCGACAGCAGGATCAACGCGTGACGCACGAGCGCGTCCGCCGACCGTGGATCCGCCGCGTGTTTCGACGCCACATCTTCGTACACGACCACCGCATCCGACGGCCTCCCCTGCTTCTCACGCACGCGGCCGGCGAGGAGTTTTGCTTCAATCGTGCGCGGGTGGCCGGGATAGTCCTTGAGAAACGCCTGCGCGTCGGCCAACGCGGCGTCCAACTGGCCGCCATCGAACTTCGACAAGGCCGCCGAGATCGTACGCGCCGCGGCGTCGGCCGGGGGCCGCGCCGCATCCGGACGGCCCGTGCGCTCCGGCACAACGGCCGGGCTCACGGGAACGCCCGACGGCATCACCGCCGTCGGCAGCGCGGCGGTGTCGGCATACGCCTTGGACGACAGCGGTGCCGGCTCGGCGGGTCCGAGCGGGGCCGGGGTTCCAAGAGTCTCCTGAGGGACTTCGGCAGCAGTCGGCTCGGGCGACGCCTGCGTCACGGCGGGGGTCGGGGGCTGCACGAATGACGCCCGCCACCTGACGGCCGCCAGCGTGCCGAACACCAGGAGGCTGACCGCCAGCAGCACACCGGCGCCGATCGCCATCGCGCGCCGCTGCTTCAGCAACCCGGTCTTCGAATGCTGCAACCACAACGACGTGGACCGTTTCAGTCCCTTCAACTCGCTGGCCAGCGCCAGCCCGGCGTCGTGTTCGAATCGTTTCAGGTCGGTCAGCCATGCCGCCACGGAGGCGTAACGGTGTGCCGGGTCCGACGCGAGGCACTTGAGCACGATCGCATCGACTTCAGGCGGCAGCGACTTGTTGAGCTGGCTGGGAAGGCTGAACTTCCCCACCGGAACCTTGCCGGTGAGCATTTCGTAGCAGACGACGCCGAGCGAGTAGATGTCCGCCCGCTGGTCGACGCTCGACGGGTTCTCGCCCTGCTCCGGAGCGAGGTAGAACAGTGTGCCCAGGCTCGCCTCCGCCGTCGAAATGGTGCCGTCGGCGTTGCGCAGCACGTCCACCCGGCTGATGCCGAAGTCGGCCACCTTCACCGTGGCCAGGTCTTCCGACACGAGGATGTTCCGGGGATTCAGATCGCGATGCACGATGCCGGTTCGGTGCGCGCACTCGAGCCCTTTGCCGACCTCCTTCGCCACGTGCAACGCCTCGGGCAGCGTCAGCCGCCGCTGGCGGAGGAACTTCTGCAGCGTTAGCCCCGGCACGTACTCCATCACGAAGTACAGCAGGTCACCGTCGCGGTCCTTGTCGATGATCTGGACGATGTTGGGGTGGTTCATCATCGCGACGGCCTGGGCCTCGCGATTGAATCGTTCGACGAAGACCGGGTCCGCCTGATACCGCGGCGGCAACACCTTGATGGCCACGATGCGGTTCAATGACGGTTGGTAGGCTTTGTAGACGGTCGCCATCCCGCCGCGGCCGATCACGCCGAGGATCTCGTAGTGCCCGATCTTCTGAGGGACGTCAGGACTCATCGATCTCCATCACCAGGGTGGTCGATCCCACCTCGAGATGATCCAGGTTCACCAGCGGCTCCTTCGAGACGGAGCGGCCGTTCAACCGCGTCCCGAACGAACTCCCCAGATCGGTCACGACGAAGCCCGTCGGCTCCCACTCGATTCGACAGTGTTCCTTGCTGACCTGCGCATCCGAAAGCGGGATGCCGCAACCTTTCGACCGGCCCACGAGGACCGGCCCCTCCCCGAGGTCGAAGGACAGCCCGGCATCGCTGCCGTCGGTCACGAACAAGCGGGCCGTCGGACGGCGTCCCTCCTCGCGCCGCCGGGGCCGCGGGGCCAGTTCGAGCGTCCGAATGGGGAACGGAATCACGATGTCGCGGCGCTGGAACTCCTCCCAGATCTTGGCCCGAATCTGGCTGGCGACCCGGGGTCCAGCCAGCACATCATCGACCCAGACCCGGAGTTCGTAGGTGATGGCGCTATCGTCGAACGACAGCACGAACACGTCTGGCGACGGCTTCTCCAGCGCGTTCTCTACACCGGGCACGCAGTCGAGAAGCGCACGCTGCACCCGGTATGGCGGGGTCTTGTAATGCGCGCCCACACGAATCCGCTCGAGGTGCAGCTGGTGGGGATAGTAGTAGTTCAGGACCGTTTCGCCGCTCACCCTCGCGTTCGGCACGATCAGGACATCGTCTTCGCGGGTGCGCAGATGGGTGCTGTACCACGTCACCTGGATGACGCGCCCGAAGGTATCGCCAATCTTGACGCAGTCGTTGATGCGGAAGGGCCGCTGCAGGCTGATGACGACACCCGCGAACAGGTTACCCAGGATCGGCTGCAACGCCAGGCCGAGCACGAGCGACGAGATAGCCGACGTCGTGAGCAGCGGGCTGATGTCGAGGGCAGGGTGGACGGTCTTCAGCGTGACGAAGCCGGCCGCGAGGTATGCCAGCCCCATCGTGAAGGGCTGCAGCAGCGAGGGCAGCTGGACACCCCGATGCGATTTGAGGTGCACCTCGAACCAATACAGTCCGACCAGGCGGAGCGCGAACGCCACCGGCACGAACAGCAGCACCCAGGAGGCCGACACGTCGAGCAGCGGAAACTGCCCCGGCTGCAGCAACGTGAAGGTCTTGAGGGCCGCCGCGACGGCCGTCGCGACCAGCGGAACCGTCAACTGCCGGATGACGAGGTAGGTGCGACGCAGGAAGGCAATCGCGGCCAGCAGGATGGCCGCCACGCCAAGGCTCGACAATACCCCAACCGCGACGCGCACGGTCCCCCCTGCGACGCGACCGCCCATCCGGACTCGAAACCGCGCGATTATACACCACGCCGTCCGTTGATCAGGGATTTCCTGACCGGCAGCCCGAGGCCGGGTTACAGGAGTTCGCTCAGCCTGGCGTACCCGCTGCGGCTCACCGGCATCTTCGTGCCGTTCTGCAGGATGGCGATGCGGCTGTCCTTCGCGTAGAGCTCGACGCGGGCGATCCGCTCGATGTTCAGGATGTAGGACCGGTGAATCCGGACGAACCGCTTCGGATCCAGCAGCGATTCGAGCTCGGCCATCGTCTGTTCCTTGAGGTACCGCTTCCCTTCCGCGTGGAGGCAGACGTAGTCGTCCTGGGCTTCGACGAAGTCGAGCTTGTCCACCGGCACGACGTGCACGCGGGCTCCATCCCGCACGAGGATCCGCTCGATCGGGGCCTCACGCTGCCTGGTGTCGGCGAGCAGCGCCGCCACCGCATCTTTCGCCGGCTGCCCCACCCGCTCCAGGGCCTGTTCGAGCGCCTCCTTCAGGCGTTCCGCGCTGAACGGCTTCATCAGGTAATCGATGGCGTGGACTTCGAACGCCTTCACGGCGTACTGGTCGAACGCCGTCACGAAGATGACCGCCGGGGGATCGGGCAGCAGTTCGAGCACTTCGAACCCGTTCAGCTTCGGCATCTGGATGTCGAGGAAAAGCAGGTCGGGCTTGAGTTCGCTCACCGCCTTCACGGCCTGGAACCCGTTGCTGCACTCCCCCACGATCTCGACGTGCGGATGCGCCGCCAGGTGCTCGCGGAGCACCGCCCGCGCCAGGTCTTCGTCGTCCACGATGATCACGCGCAGCGAAACGGACTCTTCGGTCATGAGGAGGCCGCCTCCCCCGCGGCCGCGGCACCGCCCCGTTCGCAGGGGAGGGTCACCCGCACCGAGTATCGGTCTGGCGTCTCCCTGACATCCAGCCTCGCCCGGTTCCCGTAGTGCGCGTCGAGACGCCGCCGAACGTTCTGAAGGCCGAACCCGGTCTGCGGCCGCCGAACGTCGGCATCCCTCGGATTGTCAATGGTCAGCACCAGCGAGTCGCCGGCGTGGGACACCGCCATCGTGATCGTTCCCCCGTCGAGGACGTTGGCGATGCCGTGCGTCACCGCGTTCTCGACCAGGGGCTGCAGCATCAGCGGCGGCACCAGGCAGGCCCCGAGCGCCGGATCCCAGTTTGCGTCGACCGACAGCCGGGCCCCGAACCGGATCTTTTCGATGTCGAGGTACTGCAGCGCCAGCCCGAGTTCGTCGGTGAGACGAATGAGGTCCTGCCCGCCGAGGCGGCTGCTGGAACGCAGGTACTCGCTGAGCAACACGCACATCCGCCGCGCCGCCGGCGGGTCCGCCGTCGTGAGGGCACTGACCGAGTTGAGGGCGTTGAACAGAAAGTGCGGATCGATCTGCGCGCGCAACGCGCGCAGTTCCGCTTCTTTCGCCAGCACCTGGGCGTTGAGGACCTGCCGCTCCGCTGCGCGCGATTCGTGAATGCCGATCGCGATGTAGTTGATGGCCAGCGACAGCGCGTAGAGGAGCAGTCCCAGTTCGATGACCAGGAGCGCGTCAGCCGTGTAGTTCGTCTTGAGCGCCCCCAGGCTCGTGAACCGCGACAGCAGGGTCACCCAGCCGAGGCCGACCGCGTACCACAACGACACCGACACGATCGCCGCGGCCGCCAGGTTGACGGTCGCGGGCACCAGCTGGGTCCGCCGCAGCGGCGTGGTGGCGCAGACGTACCAGCTCGACAGGTTGATGAAGCCGAAGACGACGGCGTGGGGCACCATCAGGGCCATGGCCGCCCCCCAGCCGACGCCGCCTTCACGGCGGAACAGGCCGGCCAGCAACGCACCCGCCAGGGCCCAGGCCGCCAGGAACGCGACCAGGCGGTCGTTCCGCTCGAGCACCGGGTTCATCGAGCGCCGCCCCCCGTCACTTCTTGACCTCCACGCCGCCCATGACCGCCAGTCCCCGGACGATCAGCCGCTTGCGTGCGCCTGGAGGGTGCGTGCCGGTCTTGTCCTCGAAGCCGCCCATGAACGGGAACACCTGCGACACCACGATCCAGTCGTCGGGCACCCGGATCTCGACACCACCCCAGAACGCGAGCACGTCAATCGCCGCCTCCGCCTGGGCAATCGACGCCGTGCGCAAATCGATCTTGGCCCCGCCCATGATCGCGACCGCCGTGCCGCCCTTGAAGTTCTGGGTCGACAGCCGACGCGTGGTGCCCCCCATGAGCACGAAGGCGTTGAAGGTGTTCTCACGCCGCCCTGGTGCCTCGGCCCACGGGCCGCCGTCTCCGGCGGCCGGAGCGTGCTGGGCTGCCCCGGGCGTGGCATCGGCGGGCGTCGGAGCCTGACCGGGCGTCGGAGCCGGAGCAAACGGCGCCTGGGCTTTCGGGGTGAACCAGCCATCGTCGGCCGCTTCGTACGCGGCACGACCATCGTCGTGAGGCGCAGCACCCGAACCCCGGGC
>CAZJRM010000038.1:0-30386 GCA_964547975.1 uncultured Vicinamibacterales bacterium
GGGGGGCGGGGGCCTTGCGTTGGGGGGCGTGGTTGGGGGGGTGGGGGGGGGGGGTGTGGGGGGGTGGGCCTGGGGGGGTTGGGGATCGGCAGGGCCGCAAGCCGAGGCGAGGGAGGGCACCGGCTGGGCCCGGCCGAATCCAGCCGGTGCCCTTCCTCACCGCCTGCCGATAGCCGATATTCGAGGGCCGTGAGCCGTGAGCCGAAAGCCGTGAGCCTATTTGATCGCCCGTGCGGCGGCGAGTTCGCGGGCCGAGTCGGCGGCACGGCCCTGGCGGCTGTACGCCTCGGCGAGCACGACGTGCGCGAACTTCTTCGCATCGGACTTCGGTGCGGCGAGGCTCAGGCTCTTGCGCGCGAGGCCGACGGCTTCGGCGGGCGGCGATCCGGCGTCGAGGCGGGCCTTGGCCAGGTACGCGTAGGCCGGCGAGAAATCGGGATTGCCGTCGATGGTCTGCTGCAGCGCGTCCATCTCCAGGCCCTTCTCGCCAATCTGCGCGTAGAGGCGAGACAGGTTGAACGCCGCGCGGTACGCGTCCGGGTGCTGTTCGAGCTCCAGGAGGTATTCCTTTTCGGCCAGTTGGAGGTCGCCGCGCTGCTCGGCGATGAGCGCGAGGTTGTAGTGGGCCAGGCGGACGTCCGGTTTCGTCTTGAGGGCTTCCTGCGCGCGTTGTTCGGCCGTGGCCAGATCGCCTCGCCGCAATGCGATGGCGCCCAGCGCGTTGATCGCCGACGCGACGTGCGGGTCGATGCCGAGCGCCTGGGTGAACTCGGCTTCCGCCCGGGCGAAATCGCCGCGGTCGAGGTAGACCTCACCCATGTGACAGCGGACGTAGGGGTCCTTCGGATCCAGGGTGAGGTACCGCTCGAACCCCGCGAGCGCCGCGTCGTCGTCGCCCAGGTTGCGGTAGGCGAGCGCGATGTTGATGACGGCCAGGTCGTAGTCGGGCTTCAGGCTCAGGGCCTTGGAGAAGTGCGTGATCGCGTCGCGGTACTGCCGTTCGCGGCTGGCCAGTGTGCCGAGTGAGAACCAGGCGTCGATGACGTTCGGATCCTCGGCGAGGACCTGGCGGTAGATGGCGGCCGACTTCGCCGCGCCGCCTTTTTCGCTGCCGGCCTCGCGTGCCGTCGACAGCAGGTTGAACAGCCGGATCTTGTCTTTCGGGTCCGCGCGGTCCGTGCGGGTGTCGTTCGCGTCGGCGACGAACGAGCCGACATAGCCCAGGGCGGCCAGGCGTTCGCGGACTTCGGGATCGACATCCGGCGTCGTTTGCGGGACGGCCACTTTGCGGAACGCCTCGTCCATCTGGCGCAGGCGGGCGATCATCTGGTCGCCGACCGTGCGGCGGTCGTCGTAGATGTTGCGTGTTTCGCCCGGATCGTCCTGGACGTCGTACAACTCGGGGCGGGGGGCATCGATGGCCTTGAAGCGCCCGGAGCGAAGGGCGCGCAGGTCGCTCCATCCGTAGTGGTGCAGCGGATACATGGCTTCCGCGTACCCCTCGAGCCCGAGTTCCAGGGCCTTGCCGGTCATGAGGGGCATCAGGCTCGCGCCGGACACGCCGCCCGGCGCGTCGACTCCCAGCAGTTCGAGTGCCGTCGGCATCACGTCGACCAGGCGCACCGGGTCAGCGACTCGTTTGCCCTGGAGGCCGGCGACGGGGGCGCGGATCATGAGCGGCACACGCGTCACGCTCTCGTAGACGAAGAAGCCGTGGCCGTCTTCGCCGTGGTCGCCGAGGCTTTCGCCGTGGTCGCCCATCACGGCAATCACGGTGGTCTCGAGCAGACCTTTCGAACGCAGGAACTCGACCACGCGGCCGATCTGCGCATCGGTGAAGGCGATTTCGCCGCGGTAAGGATGGCCGGCGTACTCGGTCTTGTAGGGCTCCGGCGGGGCGTACGGCGTGTGCGGATCGTAGAGGTGGATCCACGCGAAGAACCGCTGGCTTCCGGCCGACTCGATCCAGGGCAACGCCTTGTCGATGACCTCGTTGGCCGGCCGCTGGATACTGCCGCTCGAATGGCCACGGGCCTTCGACATGTCGAAGTCGTCCACGTACGTGTCGAAGCCCTGGTCGAGGCCCCACTTGCTGTCGAGGACGTAGGCGGCCACGAACGCGCCCGTCTGGTAGCCGCGGGCTTTGAGCACCTCGGCCATGGTGAGCTGGTCAGGCGCGAGGAAGAAGCCGCCGTTGTCGCGGGCGCCGTGTTCGGGCGGGAACCGTCCCGTGAAGATGCTGCAGTGCGCCGGGAGGGTGAGCGGCGCCGACGTCATGGCCTGATCGAACAGCACCCCCTCGCGCGCGAGGCTGTCGAGCACCGGGGTCTTGACCGTCGTCGATCCGTACGCGCCGAGGTGGTCGGCGCGCGTGGTGTCGAGGGTGATGACCACGAGGTTGTAGCGGCCGCCCGTCCGACCCGCCGCGGAGGGCGTGCCTGGCGCCTCCGAGCCCGGGCTGGCAGACTTCCAGTACCAGAGTCCAGCGACGGCGGCGAGGACGAGCACCGGAACGACCGCCCACCAACGGGCACGGACACGGGACGGACGCGGTGGTGTGGGTGTCACGGGATCTCTACCTCGGTAAAATTCAATCCTGCTTGTACCGGGGCGGCCTCGTCAACGGCCCGGCCAGGGGGCCGAATCCACCAAACCGGAGGAGGCGCGTCCGGCGAATTGGATCCGTTGCTGGCGGCCGCCTTCGAAATTCCTTACAAGTCGCGCAAATGCTGGGGTTTGAGGCGATCGCGCCGCGCGTGATTGTCCTCTCGACCCGGAACCCATCTTGCTATAGACTTTCCACGCCTGTTCTCTGCCTCGCGAAGGGGTGGAGCAGGCACTACTCAATTCCTCAGGAGGAATGGCCCGTGAACTACTTGACGCGACCGTGGCGGCGTCCGGTGCTGCGCGTGCTCGTGCTCGCGCTGGCGGTGGCGGTAGCGCCCCTGCCGGCGTTTGCGGCCGATCCACCGGCCGGGCAGGCGAACCTCAACCTGAACGTGTCGGTCCAGAAGGCCGTCGCGAAAGAGGTGGGGACGGCGAAGCACTCGACAGTGGCCCGTTCAGCCCAGGCAGGCGGCGGCGGAACGACCACCGACCTCGGCTCTCCGAGTTTCTTCAAGACGCCCGCTGGCATCATCACCATCGTGGCGACAGTTGTCGGTGTCGGCTTCACGCTGCGGTCCACGAGCAAAGACCGCATCAAGGTCGATCAAATCAAGTAGGCGCCAAGGGAGACACGACTCATGAAGCGCATGACAGTAATGCTGGCGGTGCTCCTGGCGCTCTTTGCGACGGGAGTGTCCGCACAGTCGCTGACTGGCACGATCACCGGCAAGGTGGTCGATGAGCAGGGCGCGGTGCTGCCGGGCGTCACGGTGACGCTGACCGGCCGACAGGGCGCCGTGCCCACGGTGACCGACGATCGGGGCGAGTTCCGGTTCGTCGGGCTGAACCCGGGCCAGTACGAGGTCAAGGCGGAACTCACGGGCTTCGCCACGAGGACCGAGCCGGGCGTCGACGTGTCCATCGGCCGGACGGCCATGGTGAACTTCACCATGAAGGTCGGCGGCATGACGGAGACGGTCGAAGTGGTGGGCAACGCCGCGACGATCGACATCACGAGCACGGCGACCGACAACGCCTTGTCGTCGGACCTGCTGCAGAACATGCCGATCAACATCGGCAACTTCAACGCGGCGACGAGCCTGCTGAACTACACCCCCGGCGTGAACGGCGGGTCGGGGTTCGGCGGTGACGCGAGCTACGGCAACGCGCTGCTCATCGACGGCGTGGACACGCGCGACCCGGAGGGCGGGTCGGCCTGGGTGTTCTTCAACTTCAACATCGTTGAAGAGGTCCAGGTGGGCGGCCTCGGGGCGCCGGCCGAATACGGCGGCTTCTCGGGCGCGGTGGTCAACACGATCACCAAGTCGGGCGGCAACAAGTATTCGGGGCTGTTCGAGCTGCGCCACACCAACGATTCGCTGGCCGGCAAGAACATCAGCGCCGAGAACCTGAAGCTGAACCCGGCCCTGGGCAGCGCCAACGTGATGAAGAAGCTGAACGACTACACCGTTCAGCTCGGCGGTCCCATCAAGAAGGACAAGGCCTTCTGGTGGTTCAGCGTGCAGCGCTACGCGATCGAGCAGGATCCGACCGGGCCGCGGGCCAAGTCGACCGAGGTCAGCCCGCGCTACAACGGCAAGATCACGCTGCAGCCGACGCCGAATGACACCATCATCGGCAGCTTCCAGTTCGACAACTACAACGTCACCGGCCGCCTGGGCGCGGTGCCCGCCGCCGAGGCCATTGACTCGCAGACGCTGAACCAGGACTCGCCCGAGGCGATCTGGAACGCCCAGTACCGCAAGGTGTTCGGCTCCAGCACGTTCCTCGAAGCGAAGTTCACGGGGTACTGGGGGTACTACTACCTCGACCCGGTCATGAAGAACTGGGCGTACCACAACGACCAGGCGACGGGCGAAGAGACCGGCGGCGCCGGGTACTACTACCAGGCGGACCGCGGCCGGAACCAGGTGAACATCTCGCTGTCGCAGTTCGCCGACTTCTACGGCAGCCACAACTTCAAGTTCGGCGCCGAGATCGAGCGCAGCAAGTCCTGGAGCCGGTATGCCTACCAGTACTTCCTCGATTACGAAGGCGAACCCTACTACCTGATCACGGGCAGCTACGACATCGAAGGCCGCAACAAGCGCGAGTCGTTCTACGCCCAGGACCAGTGGCGGCAGGGACGCCTGACGGCCAACCTCGGCGTCCGGCTCGACCGGATCCGCGGCTTCAGCCCGAAGGCCGACAAGAACGTCTACACCCCGAAGCTGGCCGTGGGACCCCGTCTCGGTCTCGCGTTCGACGTGACGGGCAAGGGTTCGACCGTCGCCAAGGCGTTCTGGGGCCGCTACTACGAGGGCGCCAGCTTCAACCCGTGGCAGCGCGCGACACCCGGCTACAACGACACGATTTACTACGAAGTGTTCAACGGCCAGAACTCCGAAGTCGATCGGGTTCCCCCGATCGTCTACTCGATCTGTTCCGGCGACTCGATGCCGTCGATCTGCAACGGCAACGAAATCAAGCATCTCGGTCTCGACGAGTTCAACGTGGCGCTCGAGCACCAGTTGCGGCGCGACCTTCGGTTGTCGCTGACCTACATCCGGCGCGACTACAAGAACTTCATCAACTCGGTGGCGCCGCTGTCGCGATGGTCCACGACGTCGGCCACGCTGCCGACGTGGCCGTCTGACCAGGGGGCCGATCCCCTGTCCAGCCTGCCGCGCACGTTGGCGATGTACAAGTGGGACAACCGGACAGCGAGTAACGAAGACTTCGTCATCCGCAACACCGAGGGCTGGCAGTACCTCGGGTCCAACGGGCAGGTCATCGGCACCATCGATCCGTGGCGGAAGTACAACGGCGTCATGGCGGTGCTCACGAAGAGCTACTCCAACCGCTGGCAGGCGCAGTTGTCCTACGTCTGGTCGAAGGCCGAAGGCAGCGTCAGCAACGGCGGCACGACGAGCGTGGCGGGCGTCGCGTACGAGAACCCGACACGGTCGTTGATCAACACCGTCGGGCTGATGCCCACGGACCGGACGCACGAGATCAAGGCGTTCGCCGGTTATCAGATTCCCTTCGTCGAGGTGAACCTGAGCGCCTACTTCCGGTACCTGACCGGGGTCCCGTACCAGCCGGTCATCAACGTGTCCCGGACGACCCTCGGGACGTCGAGCGCGGTCGACGTGCCTCTGGTGGCTCGCAGCAACGACTACAGGCTGGATAACAACCAGCAGTTCGACCTGCGGGCGGAGAAGACGTTCAGCTTCGACGTGCACCGCTTCGGCGTGTTCGTCGACGTGCAGAACCTCTTCAACACGGACGTCATCACGGGGATCCAGACGCGGTATCCGAACCGGTCGATCTCCTACGTCGACCTGGCGACCAACGAATCGTTGAGCTCGCCGGTCAAGTACGGCGCGCCCACGTCGGTGCAGGCGCCACGGCAGATCACGATTGGTGCCCGCTGGTCGTTCTAGCGGCGCTGTCGGGTAAGACGGAAACGGGCGGCTGCCGAAAGGTGGCCGCCCGATTTCTTGTACAGGCTCACGGCTCACGGCTCGAGGCTTTCGGCTGGGACCGTGAGCCGGGGAACTGGGGACTAGGGATTGGGGATTGGGGATTGGGTAGGGCCGCGAGCCGTGGGCCGCAAGCCGCGAGCCTTGACCCTTGGGCCGCGAGCCTATTCTCCCAGCGGATGCAGCATCAGCAACGCATCCTCGACGATCTTCCCGCCAATCAGGTGTTCCTGGATGATGCGCTCGAGCACGGGCGGATCGCACTCCATATACCACGCGCCTTCCGGATAGACGACGGCCAGGGGCCCCGCTTCGCACACGCGAAGACAGTTGGCCTTGGTCCTGAGCACACCGCCGTCCGAGGACGAGAGCCCGAGTTCCTTCAGTCGGGACTTCAGGTAGTGCCATGCTTCATCGGAGCGCTTGCGGTCGCAGCACTTCGGCTTGGACTGATCGCAGCACAGGAAGATGTGGCGTGTGGCGTGCGGGATGCCGACGTCTTCCGCCGCCGCGAGGGCCTTCTTGTCGGGATGGGACATGGACGAATGCTAATACAGGGAAGAGGGACTAGGCGATAGGGAAGAGGGAAAGGGAACAGGCGAGAGGCGAGAGGCGAGAGGCGAGAGGCGAGAAGGGCAAGCCGAGAGCCGGGGGCGTACGTAGCGCCCGACTTCAGTCGGGCTGGCAAGGAACGCCGTGAGCCGTGAGCCGTGAGCCGGAGGTATAATCGTCCCTCCCATGTCTGACACGCTGCTCAAGAAGGTCTGGGACCTTCACACCGTCCGTCTCCTGCCCACCGGGCAGACGCAGTTGTTCGTCGGTCTGCACCTCGTCCACGAAGTGACCAGCCCGCAGGCGTTCGACATGCTGCGGCTGCGCGGCCGGGGCGTGGCGTTTCCCGACCGCACGTTCGCGACCGTTGACCACATCGTGCCGACCGACGGGCAGCCGCGGCCGTTTGCCGACGAGATGGCCGAGCAGATGCTCGCGGCGCTCGAAAAGAACTGCCGCGAGTTCGGGGTCCCGCTCTACGGGTTGTCGAGCCCCGACCAGGGCATCGTGCACGTCATCGGTCCCGAACTGGGGCTGACACAGCCCGGGATGACCATCGCCTGCGGCGACAGCCACACCTCGACACACGGGGCCTTCGGTGCCGTGGCCTTCGGCATCGGCACGTCACAGGTGCGCGACGTCCTCGCGTCGCAGTGCCTGGCGATGGAACCGCTCAAGGTGCGGCGTATCGACGTCACCGGGACGCTCGTGCCGGGGGTCTACGCGAAGGATGTCATCCTCGAGATTATCCGCGTACTCGGCGTGAACGGCGGTGTCGGCTTCGCCTACGAGTACAGCGGCCCGGTCGTCGATCGGATGACGATGGACGAGCGGATGACGTTGTGCAACATGTCGATCGAGGGCGGGGCCCGAGTCGGGTACGTGAACCCCGACGCGACGACCGTCGAATACCTGCGCGGCCGCCGGTTCGTGCCGTCGGGCGGGGCCTTCGACGAGGCAGCGTCACGCTGGCTTGCGCTCGCGTCGGCCGCTGATGCGGACTACGACGATCGGGTGGCCCTGGATGGCTCCGCGATTCGCCCGATGGTGACGTTCGGGACGAACCCGGGCCAGTCGGTGGCCGTCGACGGCCGGGTGCCGCGTCCGGCCGATGTGCCCGCCGATGCCCGGGCCGGCCTCGAAGAATCCCTGCGCTACATGGGGCTCGAAGGCGGGGCGCCCATTGCCGGCACGCGCGTGGACGTCGCGTTCATCGGGTCGTGCACGAACGGCCGCCTGTCGGACCTGCGCGAAGCCGCGGCGATCGTGCGCGGTCGCACGGTCGCGCCCCACGTGCGGGCGCTGGCGGTCCCCGGTTCGCGGCGGGTCCGTGTCGAGGCGGAACGGGAGGGCCTGCACGAGGTCTTCCGGGAGGCGGGCTTCGAGTGGCGGGAGGCTGGTTGCTCCATGTGCCTCGCGATGAATCCCGACCGGCTGAACGGTCGCGAGACCAGTGCCTCGTCTTCGAACCGGAACTTCAAGGGACGGCAGGGGAGTCCGACGGGGCGGACGCTCCTGATGAGCCCGGCGATGGTGGCTGCGGCCGCGATTGCCGGCGAGGTCGTCGACGTTCGCACGATGGTCGGGGAGGTGCGGTAATGCGGACCACACACACGGACGCTCCCCGCCTGCTGCGCGTCGAAGGCCGCGCGGTCGTTCTGCGCGGGAACGATATCGATACGGACCGCATCATGCCGGCGCGGTTCCTCCGCGCGGTGAGTTTCGACGGCCTCGAACGCCACCTCTTCGAAGACGATCGGGCGGCGGCCGGATCCGTCCCGCATCCGCTCGATGCGCCGGGCGCGGCCGGCGCGTCCGTCCTCGTGGTCAACCGAAACTTCGGGTGCGGGTCCTCGCGGGAGCACGCGCCTCAGGCGATCGTGAGGCGCGGGTTCCGGGCGGTGGTGGGGGAGTCGTTCGCCGAGATCTTCTTCAGCAACGCGACAGCCCTCGGGATGCCCTGCGTCACGACGGCGCGCGACGTGGTCGAGGCGCTGATGACGGCCTGCGAGCGGACGCCGGGCCTCGTCGTGGCGGTCGACCTCGAGGCGCTGTCGGTGCGAGCCGGCGACGTGTCGTGGCCGGTGACGATGCCGGTGCCGGCCCGGGAGGCGTTCCTGGCCGGGACGTGGGATGCGACGGCCCTCCTGACGGCCGACTTCGACGTGGTGCGGGCGGTCGAGGCGCGGTTGCCCTACCGGCTGTCCGCGAAGGCCTGAGCGACGTCGATGAACTCCTGCGTCGCGTGCGACGGTTTCCCGGCCTTCCTGTAGACGAGCCGCATCTGACGGCGCATTCGCAGTTCGGGGATCCTGACCGCCACGAGTTCTTTGCGGGAGATTTCCGTCGCCGCCAGTCTGCGCGGCAGGATCGCCACCCCGAGCCCCATCTCGACGGCACGTTTGATCGCGTCGATGCTGGGCAACGACACGACGATTTGCAGCGCGGCGTGCCGCTCCTCGAACAGGCGCAGGACTCGTTCGCGGGCCGGTGACGGATCGTTGTGGGCGACGATGGGGAACTGGCCGATCTCAGGCATGTGCACGACCCGCCGGCGGGCCAGCACGTGGCCTGGCGGCACGAGCAGGACCAGGTCGTCGACGTCGACGACGAGGGAGACGAGGCCGGGGTCGTTCGGGTGGAACGTGAGCAGGCCGAGATCGAGGCTGCCCTGCACGACCTCGACGGGGACCTGGCGGGCCCGGACGCGGCGGACGTCCACGTGGATGCCCGGGCACCGCTCGCGGAACTTCTCCACCATCGGGAGCAGGACATGGACGGCACCTTCGTTGGCGCCGATGAGCACGCGGCCGCGTTTCAGGTCGCGCAGGTCGCGGACGGCGGTTTCGGCTTCGTCCGTCAGCCGGAGGAGACGTTCGCCGTACTCGCGCAGGACGCGGCCCGCCTCGGTCAGGCGGCCGTCCTTCGTGGCGCGATCGACGAGGCGTTCGCCGAGTTCGTCTTCGAGGCGTTTGAGGGCCTGGCTGACGGCCGACTGCGTCCGGTGCAGCTTGGAGGCGGCCTTCGAGAACGACCGTTCATCCGCGATGGCGAGAAAGACCTGGATCTCGGGAAGGTTCATCACAGCACCTTATAGAATCGTTAAGATTATAACCTTGGCGCACACCCCCCGTCCGGCCGAATATGGAAGAGTCCAGTCCAGGGACGGGGGAGGGCTCATGGCGGCCGATCGGTTGACGATCTTCGACACCACGCTGCGCGACGGGGAACAGGCCCCGGGGTATTCCATGCGGATCCACGAGAAGATCCGGCTGGCCAGGCAACTGGACCGGCTGGGCGTGGACCTCATCGAAGCGGGGTTTCCGATCGCCTCCGACGCCGACGCGGAAGCCGTGAAGGCCGTGGCCGAGGCGGTCCGGCGGCCGATCATCGCCGGCCTGGCCCGGGCCTGCACGGGAGACATCGAGCGGGCGGCGGGCGCGCTGCGTCCGGCGGCGCGTTCGCGCATTCACACCTTCATCGCCACGTCGGACCTGCACCTCGAGCGGAAGCTCAACATGACGCGGTCGGCCTGTTACGACGCGGCCGTGGCCGCCGTGCGCCTGGCGCGCCGCCACACGGACGACGTGCAGTTCTCGGCGGAAGACGCGACGCGCAGCGACATGGACTTTCTGTGCCGGGTGGTCGAAGGTGTCATCGACGCCGGGGCGACCACGATCAACCTCCCCGACACGGTCGGCTACTCGACGCCCGACGAGATCGAGGCGTTCTTCACGGCTGTCCTGTCGCGGGTCCCGAATGCGGGCCGCGCGGTCTTCAGCACTCACTGCCACAACGACCTCGGCCTCGCGACGGCCAATTCGCTGGCGGCCATCCGCGCGGGTGTCCGACAGATCGAGTGCACGGTCAACGGCATCGGCGAACGCGCCGGGAACGCGTCGCTCGAAGAAGTGGTGATGGCCATCAGGGTCCGGTCCGACCGGTACGCCTTCGAGATGGGCATCGATTCGCGGGAACTGTTCGCGTCCAGCCAGATGCTGACGGCCATCACCGGCCAGGCCGTCCAGTCGAACAAGGCCATCGTCGGGCGCAACGCGTTCGCGCACGAGGCGGGGATTCACCAGGACGGCATGTTGAAGGATCGGCGGACGTACGAGATCATGCGGCCGGAAGACGTGGGCGTCCCGGCGAGCACGCTCGTGCTCGGCAAACACTCCGGCCGTCACGCCGTGCAGAAGCGGTGCGAGTCGATGGGCTTCACGCTGTCGCGGCTGGACGTCGACCGGGTCTACCGGCAGATGGTGGCGCTTGCCGACGCCAACAAGACCGTGACCGACGCGCAGTTGAGGGCGATTGCCGAGCAGGTGCGCTCGGGCCAGGAGACGGCTCCCGTCGCGGAGACCGCGCGGCGTGTCGCACCGGTGACCGACGCGCAGCCGATGGCCCCGGAGGTTGGTTACGGGCACGGGGTGTGAAGCCCTGCGCCACACCGAATGCCAGAAGGGAAGTGCATGGCACGTCGTATCGTCGTCCTGCCCGGTGATGGCATCGGGCCCGAGGTGGTGCAGGGAGCGCTCGCCGTGCTCGACGCGGTGGGTGATGTCTTCGGAGAGCGGTTCCAGGCGACGTCGTTGCCGATTGGCGGGGCCGCGACTCGAGCCGTCGGCGTGCCGCTGCCCGACAGTACGCTCGAGGCGTGCCTGTCGTCAGACGCGGTGTTCCTCGGTGCGGTTGGCGACCCGGCGTACGACTCGGCGCCGCGTCACCTGAAGCCCGAGACGGCCCTCCTCACGCTTCGCAAGTCGATGGGGGTCTACGCCAATCTCCGGCCCGCCCGCCTGTGGCCGGGGCTGGAGGGCGCGGGCCCGCTCAAACCCGAACGTGTGGCGGGAACCGACTTGTGCGTCGTGCGGGAACTGACCGGCGGGCTGTACTTCGGAGAGCCCAGGCACGTGGATGCGGCGTTCACGACGGCGGTCAATACGCTGCCCTACACGCGCGCCGAAGTCGAACGCGTGGCCCACGTGGCCTTCAGGCTCGCGCAGGGGAGCCGGAAGCGGCTGACGTCGGTGGACAAGGCGAACGTCCTCGAGACGTCCCAGCTCTGGCGCCGCGTGGTCACCGAACTGTCGGCGCAGTATCCCGACGTGGCGCTGGACCACATGTATGTCGATGCGTGCGCCATGGCGCTGACGCTCGACCCCAGGCGTTTCGACATCGTGCTGACCGAGAACCTCTTCGGGGACATCCTCTCGGACGAGGCCGGGGCCGTCGTGGCCTCGCTGGGGCTGCTGCCGTCGGCGAGCCTGGGTGACGGCCCGGCGCTCTACGAGCCGGTCCACGGGTCGGCCCCGACGCTGGCGGGCAGGGACGTCGCCAACCCGCTCGGCGCGATCCTGTCGGCCGCGATGATGCTGCGGCATAGTTTCGGGCTGACCGAGGCGGCGGCCGCGGTCGAAACGGCCGTCGAACGCGTGCTGCGGGGTGGAGCGAGAACGGCTGACCTCGCGTTGCCTGGCGAGGGTGCCCCGCTCGGCTGCGCGGCGATGGCCGCGCAGGTCGTTGAAGCCGTCCACGCGGCGGGCGCAGCGCAGACCAACTGACTCCAGTTCAATGGATTACGGGATTTCCGTATCGCCTCCGCCGGAGATTCGGCAGCCTGTCGGGAATTCGGAACGTCAATCCGTGAGCGTATCCGTCGGGATACTGTCTGCAGGGGAGTTCTGGCGCTTTTCTGCGCCGGTTTCCTCATCCAGAGTTGGCACTGCGATTGCTATTTAGTAGGACAGCAGCCCGCCGCCCGGGCTCTGGGATATCCGATGGGGGCCGGACATTCTGGAAAACGGGCGACGGGCTACTGTTTTGTACACGCGAATTGGCAGGGCTGAAGCCCTGCCCCACGACTGTCACACGGCCAGCTCTCGCCCAATTCCCCAATCCCCAATCCCCAGCTACTGTCCCCGGTCCTCCCGCCGTCTGCCCGCCAGCGCCAGCGACCGCATCGACAAGGTCCCGTACCGGAAACCCGCGTAGAGGTCCGTCACCGAGTCGTTGGGAAGCGCGCTTCCCATGACGACCAGCAGCGGGTCGAAGTGCTCGGAGGTCGGGGCCGATGCCCCCGCATGCGGCGCGAGCCGCTGGTACGCCGCGAGCCCCATTGCATCCAGCGCCACCACCCGCTCGTACGTCCATCGGTCGAATTCTTCCGCCCACGGCTCGACCACATCGTCGGGGACGTTCATGCCGACGCGCGCGAGGTTGTGCACGATTCCGCCTGAGCCGACCAGCAGGATGTCCTCGGACCGGAGCGGCGCGAGCGCACGGCCCATGGCCATGAGACGCTCAGGGTCGGACGGCAGGGGCAGGGACACCTGGATGACCGGGATCGACGCGTCGGGCACCGCCAGGCTCATCGGGACCCAGACGCCGTGGTCGAGGCCGCGTTCCGGATCGAGCCTGGCGTCGATGCCCTCGCGCTGCAGCAGGATGGCAATCGCCTGGGAGATGGTCCGGTCGCCCGGGCTGGTGTAGCTCACCTGGTAGAGCCAGTCCGGGAACCCCATGAAGTCGTAGATGATCTTCGGCTGCGGGTGACTGGTGACGCGGACGCCTCCCGTGGTCTGCCAGTGGGCCGACACGACGACGATGGCCCGGATCTTCCGGAACCTGGAGAAGAACCGGCGCAACGCCTGCCCGTATCCCTTGTCGACGATGGCCATCGGCGACCCGTGCGCGAGGAAGACCGCTGGCATTCGCCGCAGCCTGGACGCGCGGCGCTCGATGAATTGTTGTTCGCCGGATTTCGTCAGCGTCATCTCACGTCCCGTTTCCCCGCCAGCGCTACCGGTTGGCCAGTTCGATCGTCGACCAGAAAACGATACGCGCGAGATCCTCCATCACCTCCGGGGTGAGGATCTCCCACCGATCCTTGGTCGTATGGTAGCTCGCGTACGGAAGCGGCGGCGCCCCGCCGGTGCCGATGGACACCGTGGGGATGCCGGCCCAGAGGAAGTGCGCGGCGTCCTGGCGCGGCCGTGCGAGGTTCGCGTTGGCCGACGCGGTCATGACGCGGTGGACGTATCGCTGGTTGGCCCGGTCCATCACGTCGAAGATCTGCGGGTGGTTCCGCCCTGAGCCGACGTTGATGATCTCGCCGCGGCCGACGCTCTCGAGATTGAACATTGCCACGACCTTGCCGTTCGGGACGACCGGGTGCGCGACGTAGTACTCGGAACCCTTCACGCCCTGTTCTTCCGCGCCGAAGAGGATGAAGACCAGCGTGCGCTTCAGCGGCAGGCCCGCGCGGTTCACGGCGTCGGCCACGCCCAGCAGCACCGCGGCCCCCGAGGCGTTGTCGTGCGCGCCCGGCATCATCTCGTGGTTGTAGCCCAGGTGGTCGAGGTGCGCGCCGATGATGATGGCTTCGTCCTTGAGCACGGGATCGCTGCCCGGCAGGATGGCGATGACGTTCGAACCGACGCCTTCGGGATGGTGTTCGGTCGTGTTGCGAATCGTCATCGTCCGGCCGAGGGGCCGCGACGCGGGTTGGAGCGACTTCCGGATCTTCGCGACCGTCTGCTGGTGCGTCTCGGGCTGGCCGGCAAACAGGTCGTCCATGACCGCCCGGCCGACGTAGCTGACCAGGAACCCTTTCAGGAAGACGCTGTTCGGATTGACGATGTGGTAGTCGTAGATCATCCCGGCCGCGCCGTGCTGCACGGCGTTCTTCATCTTGTAGTCGTGGAACGAATAGGGGCGCCACTTCTTGAAGAGCGTCGCATCGGGCTCCGGTCCCACCGGCACTTCAGGCTCGACCACCACGATCTTGCCCTTCACGTCGAGGCCCGCGTAGTCGTCGTAACCGAGTTCCGGGGCCGTGATGCCGTACCCGACGTAAACGGTGTCGGCGGTGAGCGTGCCCGAGTCGGACGTCGATCCCTGGAAATACTCGGCTTCCCACACGTAGTGCTTGGCGACCGTGCCGCCGCCGGGCACGGGAATGTGCAGCGTCAGCTGGCTGCCCGGCTTCACGAGCGTGTATGGGTTCTTGAACGTCTGGAAGTAGGTGCCCTTGTCGCCGGCAGGCAGGTACTTCCAGCTCTTGAGGAGGCCCGCGGCCCAGTCGGCGCACGCGTCGTATTCGGGCGTGCCGGTCAGGCGGCCCGCGAACCGCTCCGAGGCCATCACTTTCACCCAGTCGAGGATGGTGTGGCTCGAGATGCCGTGCATGGCCACGAGGTTGCGGTCCGGCCCCGTGGGCGACGTGCGGGCCGGATCAGCCTGCCGGGCCGCGGGGAAGGCGACGCAGGAGACAACGGCCAGTGGGATGAGGAGCGCGCGGCGGATTTGCATGGGCGGATACTAATACAGGGAAGAGGGAAGAGGCGATAGGGGAGAGGGAAAGGGAGAGGGATTAGGGAAGAGGCGATAGGGGAGAGGGAAAGCGAGCCGGGAGCCGAAAGCGGGCCTTGACATCCTGCCTACTAACTACTAAGTTATTAGTATATGAAACCCCGGACGACCACCCTCACGCCCCAGGAACTCGAAATCATGAAGGTCGTGTGGCAGAAAGGCGAGGCCACCGTCCGCGACGTCTACGAGGACCTTCGCGGTCGGCGCAAGATCGCCTACACCACCGTCATGACGATGATGAAGGTGCTGGAAGGGAAGGGGCACCTCCGCAAGCGCCAGGAAGAGCGCGCCTACGTCTACAAGCCCACGCGTCCCGAAGCCGCCGTCGTGCGCGGCATGATCCGCGAGTTCGTGGACCGGCTGTTCGACGGCTCGGCCCAGCCGCTCGTGGTGCATCTGTTGAAAGACCGGCGTCTAACCCGACAGGAACTCGACGAACTCAGCCGGCTCATCGACGAGGTCTGACATGCCGGATCTACTCTTGGCCAACCTGCTCGCCTGGGGACTCCAGGTCGCGGCCATCGCGGCGCTGGGCCTGATCCTGCCGCTGGCTTTCGGTGTCACCTCGCCCCGCCCGCGCCTGGTCTACCTCCGGGTGCTGCTCTGGGCCTGCCTGCTGCTGCCCTTCGTGCAGCCGCGCGTGGCCGTGCCGTTCCCGAAGTCCGGCAACGCGCCCGTGGTTTCGGCCGAGGAACTGGCAGCCCTGGTCCCATCGGCCGCCACCCCAGGGCCCGGCGGTCGGACGTCCGCACCGGCTCGCCAGGCCGATCCGCGATGGCCCATCGGCACGGTGCTGGCGGTGGTCTACGTGACGGGACTCGGCGTGCGCCTGGGCTGGACGGCCCTCGGCCTCCTGTCGCTCGCGCGCCTGCGGAGAACATCGACCCGGCTCGCCCCCCGGCCGGAGGCCGTGTCGGACGCCGTACTGATGGTGGGGCAGGACGCCGATTTCCGCGTGTCGACGCGCGTCGTGCGCCCGGCCACCTTCGGCGTGCGGCATCCCGTCGTGCTGGTTCCCCCGACGTTCAGCGACTTCCCTCCGGCCCAGCAGACCGCCGTCGCCGCGCACGAGCTGATTCACGTGCGACGCCGCGACTGGGTGCGGGCGTTGTCGGACGGCCTGCTGCTGTCCGTCTTCTGGTTCCATCCGGTGTTCTGGTGGCTCGTCGAGCAGATTCAGCTCAGCGTCGAGCAGGTGGTCGACCGCGAAGTGGTTTCACTGGTCGGCGAACGTAAGCCGTATCTCGAGGCGTTGCTCCGGCTGGCGGCCGCCGGGCCGATGCCGATGCTCCAACCCGCGTCGTTGTTCCTCAAACACGGCCACCTCGCGCAGCGGGTGGCATTGCTCGTCCGGGAGGCGTCTATGTCGCGACTCCGTCTCGTGGTGTCGTTTTCACTCGTCTCTGCCGTCCTCGCGGCGAGCGGGTGGTTCGTGGTGCAGGCGGTGCCGTTGAAGACGACCGCTCCGGCGTCAACCGCTGCCGAGCCGCTGGCCGGCGCGCCGTTGCCGGACATGGCCGGCCTCACGGTGTCGCCCGCCGTCGTTGGCCAGCAGACGCGGCCGACGGTCGATCCCAAGCAGCAGTCGGCGAAGCCTGGCGTGCCCGTGCCGCCGCCGCCGCCGCCACCCCCTCCACCGCCGCCCGCGCCGAAGGTGGTCTACAACCCGGCCAAGATCGCCGAGCTCATCCAGGACGCGGAGCGCAAGGCGATCGCCGCACCGTCGAGCGCCGAGGCGCACTACACGCTGGCCGCGCTCCTGTGGCAGCGGACCTACTCGGAGAAGGGCCAAAGTGATGCCGACAAGCGGGAGGATCTCGGCCGGGCGATGACCGCGATAGACGAGGCGTTGCGCCTGCAGCCGAAGTGGGCCGACGCCATGCTCTACAAGGGGCTCTTGCTGAGACAGCAGGCCAAGGCCGAGACGGACCCGGCCCGCAAGCAGGAGATCCTGGCGGAGGCCGACAGCCTCAATACGAAGTCGGCGGCAATCCGGCGCGAAGGGACTCCGTGGTCGGCCGTCCCGGCGAATGCCGTGCGCGTCGGCGGCGACGTCCGTCCACCGCAGAAGATCAAGGACGTGAAGCCGGAGTACCCGGCAGAAGCCCGCGAAGCCGGCATCCAGGGCGTCGTGATCATGGATATCGTCATCAACGAAGGCGGCCACGTGCAGGCCCGGCGCATCCTGCGCTCGGTGCCGATGCTCGATCAGGCGGCAATGACGGCCGTCAGCGGCTGGCAGTTCACGCCGACGCTGCTCAACGGTGTCGCCGTGCCTGTCGTCATGACGGTGACCGTGAACTTCACGCTGGGCGATGGCGCGGCGCCGCCGCCTCCGCCGCCGCCACCACCGCCCCCTCCGGCTGGCGTCATGAAGGTCGTGGGCGGTGCCGCCGGCCCTGGCTACCCGGCCAACGCCGTCCGCATCGGTGGAACCGTCCGGCCGCCGGCCAGGATCACGGACGTCAGGCCGGTCTACCCTCAGGAGGCCAAGGACGCCGGGATCCAGGGCGTGGTGATCCTCGAGCTGGTGGTTGGCCCTGACGGGAAGGTCACGGCGGCCAAGGTGTTGCGCTCGGTGGCGGGACTCGATGAAGCCGCGGTTGATGCGGCGAAGCAATGGGAGTTCTCGCCCACGCTACTGAACGGCACGCCGGTGCCGGTCATCATGACGGTGACGGTGAACTTCACGCTCGCATAGGGCTCGCGACTCGCGACACGCGGCTGGCGGCCAGTCAACGGGCCGGCAGGGGAAACCCGGCCGGCCCGTTGTTCTTGTTACCCCACGTCCCACGTCCCATGCCCCAACGTTCCCTGCCAACCCCAACCCCCTTGACAGAACCGTTGTCTGTATATATCGTATATATACAGTAGATATGATGTCTACGGTATAAACGATATGCGAATCCTGATTGCCAACTCGTCGCCCGACCCCATCTACGAGCAGATCGTCCGCCAGGTGAAGGCGCAGATTATCGCCGGCGACCTCGCGGAAGGTGAGCCCCTGCCGTCGATCCGGAGGCTCGCGCAGGACCTGCAGATCTCGGTCATCACGACCAAGCGCGCCTACGACGAGCTGGAGGCCGAGGGGTTCATCGACACCGTCGCGGGGAAGGGGACCTTCGTCGCAGCCCAGAACGCCGAGTTCCTGCGCGAGAAACGGATGAAGGTGGTCGAAGAGCGACTGGCCGAGGCGGTTCGGGAGGCGCGGCTGGCCGGAATGGGCACCGATCAGCTCACCGAGATGCTCCGGCTGCTTTGCGAGGAGGAGTCATGAGCGACAACGCGATCGAGGTCACCGGGCTGTGCCGGCGTTATCGCGCGTTCGAACTGAAGGACGTGTCATTCGTGCTCCCCCGCGGCTACATCATGGGGCTCATCGGGCCGAACGGTGCGGGCAAGACCACGATCATCAAGCTGATCATGAACCTCATCCGCCGCGACGGCGGTGAGGTCAGGGTGTTCGGCCTGGACAACCGCCGCGCGGAAATCGAAGTGAAGTCGCGGATCGGGTTTGTCTACGACGTGCCTGGCTACTGGGAGGACCAGCGCCTCGACGTCCAGCGCCGAGCCCTCGGCAGGTTCTACTCCAGTTGGAATGACAGCACGTTCGATCGCCTGGCGCAGGAATTCGAACTGCCGCTGACGAAGACGTTCAAGGCGCTGTCGCAGGGGATGAAGATGAAGTTCGCCCTGGCGATGGCCCTCTCGCACGAGGCGGACCTCCTGATCATGGACGAGCCCACGAGCGGCCTGGACCCGGTGTTCCGCCGCGAGTTCCTCCAGCGCCTCTCGCGGCTGCTCCAAGACGAGGGCAAGTCGGTCCTGTTCTCGACCCACATCACCAGTGACCTCGAACGCGTGGCGGACTTCATCACGTTCGTGCGAGACGGTCGCCTCGCGTTCTCCGGGCGCACGGCCGACGTGGTCGACCAGTGGGCCGTGGCCCGCGTTGACGCCGACACCGTGTCGTCCCTCGCCGGCGCCGGCGTGCGTGGGGCCCGGGGGGCCGCGCATGGCGTGGACGTGCTCGTGTCGGACCGCGTCGCGGCCCGACGTGCGCTCGGCCCGGACGCGGTGATCGATCGGGCCAGGCTCGACGACGTGATGCTGCTGATGGGGGAAGGAGTCCGCCATGATGGGTAAGCTGCTGCGCAAGGATGTCACCCTCAACGCGCGTCTGCTCTGGGGCCTCGTACCGTTGCTGCTGTGGCTGGCCTTCATGCTCCGGGAACCGGACCTGACGTTCGCGATGTCCGGTGTCTTGATGGCGTTTGCCGGGACGCTGTCCGCATGCCTCATCGGCGCGCGTGAAGACAAGTTCAGGGCCCAGACCGTGCTGCTCAGCCTTCCCGTGACGCGGGCCGCGGTCATCCGGGCGCGGTACGTGTCGGCACTGATCGTGGGCCTGGCCTGCTTCGCCGCGGTGAGCCTGATGGCCGTGTGGCTGCCATGGTCCGCGCGACCGGCCGCAGAGGTGTTCGACGTGCGGACGCAGGCCTTCGGCATCGCGTCGATCGTGACCACCGCCGCCGTCATGTTGCCGTTCGCCCTCCGGTTCGGGCTGGTGGGCGTCATCGGCCTGATGGGGGTGTTCCAGGTGGGTGGTATCGCGGTGCTCCTCTGGTCCGAGGTGTCGGGCCGCCGAGGGGCTGCGCGCGCGGTGTTCGGCTCGATCGAGTCGGGCCTGGCGTGGGTCTTCCAGAATCTGGACCAGCCCGGCTTCTTCCTTGGCACGGCCGCGGTGCTGGCCGTGGGGCTGTGGGGCTCCCTGCGCACGGCCGTCTTCCTCAGTGAACACCAGGACTTGTGAGCGAGGGCTGAGTGGACCCGTTGATCGTTGCGGACGCCGTTTCTAAGGCCTACGAGGGATTCGCGCTGCGCGACGTGTCGTTCACGCTGCCTCGAGGCTACATCATGGGCCTCATCGGCCCGAACGGGGCCGGGAAGACGACCCTCATCAAGATGATGCTCGGCCTGGCCCGTCGGGACGGCGGCGAGCTGCGGGTGCTGGGCAACGATCCCGGTCGCGACGACAAGTCCGGGCGGGCCCGGATTGGTTTCCTTCATGAGGCGTCGTCGTACCCGCCCTACGTGTCCGTCGTTTCGCTCGCGTCGATGGTGGCGCGCTTCTATCCATCCTGGAACCACGAGACCTTCTTCCGGTTGACGCGCGCTCTGGGTGTCCCGACCGGCACACGGGTCGGCGCGCTCTCGCGAGGGACGAGGAACAAGTTCGGCCTCTGCCTCGCGCTCGCGCACCATCCCGACTTGCTGCTGCTTGACGAGCCGACCACCGGGCTCGATCCGCTCGCGCGGCGGGAGGTGCTCGAGATCCTGACGGGGTTCATCGCCGAGGGGCGGACGTCGGTGCTCTTCTCGACCCACGTGACCGCCGACCTGGAACGTGTGGCGGACTACATCACCTTCCTTCAGCGGGGGCGCCTCGTGTTTTCATCGACGCGCGACGAGGTGCTCGATCGGTGGGGTCTCGTTCGCGGCGCCCCAGGGGTGTTGGACGAGACGGTGTGCCGTGCCTTCCGGGGTTTCGAGCGGGGGGCACACGTGGTGACGGGGCTGACGGACGACATCGCGGATACGAGGCGGGCGTTCGCCGGCCGCGACGTCGTGATCGAGCGGGCGACGCTCGAAGACATCATGTACTACACGGGACGGTCATGCTGAAGGTACTGACGCTCGATGTCCGCTCGACCTGGCCCTATCAGCTGGCGGTATTGTTGCTTGGCGGCATCGGGGCGCTCTCGACCGCCCGCCTGGGCCCGGCGTACCTCTGGTGGAACGCGCTGCTGGCGGTCGGCTGTGCCGCCGCGGCTCCGGTCGTCGAGTGGCGAAACGACACGACAGCCTTCCTCCACAGCCTTCCGGTTCGCCGGGATGATGTCGTCGCGGGCCGGCTGGCCGGGGGCGTGGCGGCCGTGCTGGTGAGCGGCGCGCTCGGCAGCCTGCTCGCGCTTGGGCTGGCTGCGGCCCTGACGGCGGTCGGGCGGCCCTGGCCGGCGTGGATTGGCATGGGAAGCCTGCTGGCGTTTCTGGTCGTTGCGTCCTGGCTGGTGGGTCTCGCGCTGGCCAGCGTGTTCGTGTTCGGGGTGGGCGCAGGCGCGACGTTCGCGTCGGTCGTCGTGCTGCTGAGCGTGGTCGCCGTGGAACTGCCAGTGGGGTGGTTCGTGGATGCTCCGGCGGTCGACTCCGTGCGTCCGTGCGGAGGCGTCGTGCGGCTGGGCCTGGAGTGGATGGCCCTGCGATTCGGTTGGACGGCCGCAACTATCCTCTCCGGCGTCGTGGCCGGGGTGGTGTTCTGGGGCGCCGGGCGAGTGGCCCTGCGCGTTCACCGGGATCGCGAGTTCTGATACGGGCGGACGACATGAAGCTGGCGGCGTTGGGCAGTCGGCTGGCGGGTACGGTGATTCTCGCCTCGTCGGCACTGGCGGGCGGCGTGATCTGGCTGCTGCTCACCGACCCGGTGGCCTTGACCCGGGCGGTGGCTTCGGGAACCGTCGGCCCCCTCGTGCGGGCGCTGCTCGATGTGTTCGGCCAGGTCTGCCGCGGAATGCTGCGCTGGCTGTGACAGCTGGTGTAGGCTAGTCGCATGAGTGTCATGCGGAGCGTGCTGCTGGCGATTTCCGAGAACCGCTGGATGCGGGAGCGCGGGCCGAAGCTGTGGTTCGTGCGCCGTGCGGTGCGGTCCTTCATGCCCGGCGAGACCTTCCCTGAGATGCTGGCGGCAGCGGACACGCTTCGGCCGGCGGGCATCGACACCGTCTTCACCCGGCTGGGCGAAAATGTGTCCGACGGGGCGGAGGCGGCCTTCGTCACGCAACACTACCTCGAGGTGCTCGACGAGATTCAGCGCCGCGGCATCCGCTGCGAACCGTCGATCAAGCTCACGCAGCTCGGGCTCGATCTGGACAAGGAGCAGGGTTACCGTCACCTGCGGGCGCTGGCCGAGAAAGCCCACCAGACGGGGAACTATCTCTGGATCGACATGGAGCAGTCGTCCTACGTGGACGTCACGCTCGAACTCACGCGCCGGGTGCGCGCCGAGTTCCCGCGCGTCGGCGTGTGCCTGCAGGCCTACCTCTACCGGACGAAGGCCGATCTGGCATCGATGATCGACCAGGGCATCGGTGTGCGGCTCGTGAAGGGCGCCTACAAGGAGCCCGACACGGTCGCGTACCCGAAGAAGCCGGACGTCGACGCGAACTACGTCGCGCTCGCCACGCAGATGCTCGAAGGGGTCGGTCGAAAGAACGGATTCCGCGCCGTGTTCGGCACGCACGACGGCCCGCTCATCGCGCGGATCCGCGCAAAGGCCCGCGAGACGGGCCTGGGCCTCCGTGACCTCGAAGTCCACATGCTCTACGGCATCCAACGCGGCGAGCAGGCACGCCTGGTGAAAGACGGCGCGGACCTGCGGGTCCTCGTGGCGTACGGGACCTACTGGTTCCCCTGGTACATGCGGCGCCTGGCGGAGCGCCCCGCGAACGTCTGGTTCGTCGTCCGCCGCATGTTCTCGTAGCGGCGTTCGGGTGAGTAATTTCTTTGAAATAAATCCCTGAGTGCGGGACAATATTCGGTCACCACGAGGGCGACGCGTCGTGCCTCGCCGGTTTTGCACAGGAGTAGCTGCGTGAAGAAGATGATCCCCTGCCTGGCCGTGTCGGCGCTGCTGTTCATGACGGCTGCGTGCGGAAGCGAATCCACGAAGACGGAAACCGTCACGCTCTCGCCGACGTCGCCGAGCGGGACGACGGGCGGCTCCGGATCCGGCACGCTGAGCCTCACGGCGCCTGCGCCGGACTCGCCGGCCGACGATGCCCAGACGAGTTCGTTGCGGCCGACGCTGACCGTGCGCAACGGGACGTCGACGCAGACGGGCACGCGGACGTACGAGTTCCAGGTCTCCGACCGCAGCGACTTCACGGTCGGCGGCGGCATCTTCAGCGTCTACTACGTGGTCGTGGTGAACAAGACCGGCGTGCCGGAAGACCCGAGCGGCAAGACCAGTTTCACGCCCGATGCGGACCTGCAGCCGGCAACCAAGTTCTACTGGCGCGCCCGCATGATCCAGGGCTCCGTCACCTCGTCCTGGTCAGCCTCCTCGTCGTTCCGGACGAAGATCACCGGCTACAACCGCGCCGGCGAACTCTACGATCCGCTGGTCTACGGCGAGACCGTCGGCGAGCGCAACGGGGCCACCTCGTTCGTCGCCGGGAAGGGGCTCCGGCTCGATTCCGACACGAGCTACGTGCGGTACCAGCTGCCGCAGACCGTCACGTCCGGCGAGTTCTCCATGGAAGTCGAGGGGCTTCGCCCGAACATCCCGGTCCTCTCGGGCATGGTCAACAAGCCCAAGATCTTCGGCATGCAGGACGGCACCGGTGATTACACGACCAACGTCTGGCGCATCGATGGCCAGTACCGCGGTCTCGAAGGCAACCCGCCGAACTGCATCCAGTTCCGCGCGATGTTCGGCGGCGATCAGTACAAGATCGAGCCAGACACGGCCGTGCGATACTCGATGGTCTTCCTGCTGGATCCGGCCAAGACCTACTACTGGAAGGGCACCTGGAACAACGGCTTCCGCCTCGAGGTGTCCGAGGGGATGAACGGCGCCAAGTTCTACGACCAGTCCCTGCCCGTCGGGAACGCCTACAACCCGGCGCGGCACATGGCCTACCTGGGATCGCCGCGGGGCAGCGGAGGCGAGATGTCGGTCATCGTTGGCGCGATCTACCGCAACGTGTGGCTCGGCAACCGGCCGCGTCCCACGTCACTCGGCAGCGCGCTGGAGCGGTAATCGGCTCAGACCCGCGGAAAGATTGCCACCGTCAGCCAGGCGAACACGGTGGCGTGCAGGACGGCGGCGGGTAACGAACTCGCCGTCGCCCGTCGAAGAGCCGCCCCATAGGCTGCGTGCACCAGCAGCAGCGCCGAGATCGCCGGCGCGATGAGCGCCAGAAAGAATGGGGCGCCGAGGGCGAATACGGCCGCAACCAGCAGCACCGGGAGTCCCAGGGCCGACGCCACGGCCCAGCCGAGATACTCGCGCGCGGGGCGCGCGCGAAGCAGTCGGTCCTGGGCCAGGAAGAACCCGAACCAGATCGGCCAGACGACGCCGGCCACCCACGGGCGCAGCCCCGTGAGCCACATGTTCAGCCAGGCTGCCTGCGCGATGACGGCAAAGGCCGTTGCGCCGGCGATCCCGATCAGGCCCGCGCGCCAGACGACACCACCGGAGTGGCCACCCGTCAGCGGTGCGCCCAACTGGCGCAATCCGACGGCCGTCACCAGGCCGGCCGCGGCCAGAAACCCGCAGAGATAGTCGGCGCTGACCAGCGGCGACCATCCCGTGGGGAACAGGCGCATGGCCGCGGCTGCCAGGAGGAGCGGAGCAGCAATGAATACGGCCATGGCCGTGCGTGACAGTCCGTCGGCGAACGCCGGGACAGACGACCAGGTGGTGTCGGCTTGCACCGGGGCCGGACCCGCGGGAAACAGCGCCGGGATGAGAAACACGAGCCCGAGGAATGCGGCCGCGTGCAGGGCCAGCGCCGAGGCGACGGGACTGGCCGTGTCGATCGCCCTGTCGGCGGGGTAGGTCCCCGTCGCTCGATCCAGCCAGCGCACGAGTGCGCGCTGCGTGGCTCCACGGAACAACACGCTCACGTGATCGGCACCGGGAACGAGGACACACTCCCGTGCTGTCCCGTCAGCCATCGTGCCGTACGGCCGGCCGGCCACGCCGTCGCGGTACGCGGCGGTCACTGCGGCCAGACACCCGGCACGAGCCGCCTCGAACTCCCAGCGACCAGCGATGGTGAGCAGGTTGCGAGGGCTGGCCGCGCGCGCGGCCTGGCGTCCCGGCGCGGAGCCGGAGATGGCCACGGTTGCCACCATGTCGGCATCGCGCGCGCCGAACCGCACGACCGCACCCGCGCCCATGGAGTGCCCAACGAGCGCGAGCGTCCGCCCGTCCACGCCGGGTTGGCTGCGGAGCCAGGCCATCACGTAGGTGAGGGTGGCGTCGAAGTTCTGGGGGGCGCGCGCGCCCGGTGCCCGAAGACGCGTGGTGTTCTGACCGTGTCCCGGCAGGTCGATGACGGCCGCCGCGTATCCGTTCCGCGCGAGCGTCTGGCTGATGGCGTACATCAGCGGCCGGCTGCCGCCAAACCCGTGGACAACGATGACACCGGGACGGGTGGCGCCAGGCGGAGCGTCGGGAGCGATCAACTCGACCGGAGTGCCGTGGACCGACGTGAAGGTGCGCTTCAGTCCGGCCCGGGATCTCGCGAGCCCCAGGGCTCCGGCGAGGGCGAGGATCACGGCGAGGGCGAGGGCAATCCACCGGGTGCGCATCGCGGCAGCATACACCGGCGCGACGGGCGGAGCCCGATCAGGCTGCGAGGCTGACGCGGTTCCGCCCGGTGGCCTTGGCCGTGTAGACGCGGCGGTCGGCCAGCCGGATCAGGTCGTCGACGGCCGTACCCGGCGCGGCCATTGCGCCGCCGATCGACACCGTCACGCTCAGCGGGCCGGAGGGCGTTCTGAGGACCGAGTGTTCGATCATCGATCGAATCCGTTCGGATGCGGCCTTCAAACCAAGTTCGTTGCCGTTCGACAGGACCGCCAGGAACTCGTCGCCGCCCCATCGGCCAACGGCATCCGCCGCCCGTGATGTGTGGGTCAGGGTGGCTGCGACCATCTTCAGCACCTGGTCGCCAACCTCATGGCCGTGACGGTCGTTGATGCGCTTGAACTTGTCCAGATCCAGCACGAGCACGCCGTAGGGCCAGCCGTAACGCCGCAGTTCTTCGGCGCGCGCGTCGAGGGCAATCTCGAGGGAGCGGCGATTGCCGATCCCCGTCAGCGGGTCGATCATGGCGAGGCGTTCGAGTTCTTTCAGGCGGGCTTCGGTCCGGGCGACCGCTCCGGAGTCCGTGAAGACCTCCACCGCGCCAATCACCGTGCCTCGTTCGTCGCGCACCGGCACGGCCCGCACGGAGACAGGCAGCCGATGGCCGTCGCGGTGATGGAGGAAGACCTTGGCGTCGCGGGGCTGGCCGTCGACGATCGTCGCGGCCATCGGGCAGCCTCCGAAGCAGAGTTCGTTGCCTTCGTGATCGACGTGCTTGAGGATGTTGTCGTAGCACCGTTTGCCCACGACGTCCTTGGCGAGGTATCCCGAGATGCGCTCGGCGCCGGCGTTCCACTGGAGGATCTGACGGTTGGCGTCGAGGTAGTACACGCCCTCCGTCGTGGCCTCGACGGCGGCGCGGTCGAACGATGCGGTGTCGTCGTGGAGCGGCATTCGCGTCCTCCCCGAAGTCCGTAATCGGCACCGGCGTGGCCGGGGATGAGGCGCGCCCGACACCCGCTATAATCCACCGGTGGCCAAGCGGACATCCGAACGTCGCCAGAACACGCCCGGTCCCCACCCGCGCCCGGCAGGGTCGCTGGTCGACCACGTCGCGACACTGCTCGAACGCACCGGCGACCGGCCGTCGTGGGACGAGTACTTCATGGCGACGGCGCTCCTCATCGCGTCGCGCTCCGCCTGCGGCCGCCTGCACGTCGGGTGCGTGCTCGTCTCGGGCGGGGAACACAGCAACCGTATCGTCGCCGCCGGGTACAACGGATTCCTTCCGGGAACGGCCCACCGTTCGCGGATGCGCGACGGGCACGAGCAGGCCACGGTGCACGCCGAGCAGAATGCCATCGCGGATGCCGCGCGACGAGGGGTCAGCGTGGCGGGAGCGACGGCCTACGTCTCGCACTTTCCCTGCATCAACTGCGCGAAGATCCTGGCCGCCGCCGGGATTCGAGTCGTCAAGTATCACCACGAATACCGCGTCGATCCCCTCGTGGCCGACCTCCTCGGCGAGGCGGGCATCGTCATGACGCGCCTCTAGCGGCCCGTGCCGCCCGGAACGATGGTGGGATCCGGTGCGCGGCACCCGGATCGAGCGGGCCGGATGTGTTAACGTGGAATGATACGAGGTTCAATCCCATGAGACTTCTGGCCCTCTGCCTTGCCATTCTTGCCGGCGTGAACGCCGGCTGTTCGAAAGGGACGTCTGCCGGAGCCGCGACGGCCGATTCCGCTGCAGCCGCTCCGCAGGCCGCTCAGCCGCCCTCATCCGAAAGCCCAGCGACGCCCGCCGCGCCGGCTCCGGGGAATCAGCCGCAGTCGTTCACCGGTTCGGTCGTCGAGACGATGGACACGACGCAGTACACGTACGTGCGCGTGAAGACGAGGGAAGGCGAAGCCTGGGCGGCGACCGGCAAGTTCCAGGTGGCCGTCGGCGACACGGTGACGGTGCCGATCGAAACACCGATGCAGGACTTCCACAGCAAGGAATTGAACCGCGACTTCAAGGTGATCTACTTCGCGTCGCAGATCCAGAAGGCGGGGCAATCGGCGACCGCGGCTGCGCCGATGCTGGCGCCGGCGCACGGCGGGAGCGCGGTGCCCGCGGGACCTGCCGGGGGGATGGGCGGCATGATGGCCGGCATGATGGGGTCGCAGAAGGCCGCGCCGGTCGTTCAGAAGATGGGGCCGCCGGACGGCGGCGTGAGCGTGGCCGATGTCTGGGCCAGGCGTGCGTCGCTGAACGGTAAGACCGTCATCGTGCGTGGCACCGTCGTGAAGTTCAACGGCGCGATTCTCGGGCGGAACTGGATCCACATCCAGGACGGTTCGGGGAAGGCGGACGACGGGACCAACGACCTGACCCTTACGTCGGACGCGGTCGTAAAGGTGGGGGACGTGGTGACCATGACCGGTGTCGTGGCCGTCGACAAGGACTTCACCGCCGGGTACGCCTATCCCGTGATGGTCGAAAGCGCCAAACTGAAGTAGCGCCGAACTAGTGTCGTGCCGGGCGCCAGCCCGGCCTTTCGCTGTGGGGCAGGGCCTTCTCGCCCTGCCTGGCCTACGCCGCCGGCGGCAGCGGAAGCGCGCTCAGCAGTTGCCGGTACGCGTCGTGGACGGCGGCGAACTGCCGCGCGAACCTCGCCTTCTCGAACTCCGAACAGCCCGGGTGACGGTCGGGGTGGTAGAGGCGTGCCAGCACCTTGAAGGCCGTCTTGAGCTGGCGGCCGGTGTAGTCTTCTGTCAGCTGGGCCCCGAGCGACACCATCAATGCCAGCGCGGTGCGCTGCCGCTCCGACAGGACCCGCGGCTTGGGCGGGTGTGCCTGCGGCGTGACCGGCGGTACCTGCCTGAAGGGCCTGGCGCTCGGAACCGCTTGAATCGGCACAGGTTCCGGCCTCGGACCGAGCGGGATTCCGTAGGCTTTCGCCGCACGGTGGTCGACGGAGACCGTGGTGGCTGACGCCTGGCGGAAGAACAGCAGCACGGGCGCCTGGACGTGGGGGAACGCCTGGCGGCTGGCGGTGGGACGGTTTCCGAACTTTGGACGGCCCACTTTCTCGGCGAGGATGTCGGCGAAGTGCGTACCGCTCTGCATGCCGCCTAAATCGGCAACCGCACACAAGACTTGAACCGGCATGTGCGGACGGCGGGCAAGTTGGTGTCTAAGGGGTACAACGTGTGTGCGGTTTGGCCCCGGGAGGCATCAATGCTTGAAGTCCGGTCCCTGTCCAAGTGGTATGGCGGCCTCCGGGCCGTTGCCGACGTCAGCTTCTCGGTACGCGCGGGTGAAGTGCTGGGATACGTGGGGCCGAACGGGTCCGGTAAGACTTCGACCGTCAATATCGTGACGGGCCTGATTCCTCCGACCCGGGGTGAAGTCCTGTTCGAAGGCCGGCCCATCGGGACCGACCTGGTCGCCTACCGACGCCACGTCGGCTGCGTGCCCGAAGAACCCCATCTCTATCCCTACCTCAGCGGGCGCGAACACCTCGAACTGGTCGCGGGACTCCGGCAGATGGACCGGAAGGCCGCGGCGCGCCGGATCGACGCCCTGCTCGACCTCTTCGGCCTCGGCGGATACGCCGACTCGTCCATGTCGTCGTACTCGAAGGGCATGCGGCAGAAGGTCCTTATCTCGGCGGCGCTGCTGCCGGATCCGTTACTGCTCGTGTTCGACGAACCGCTGTCGGGTCTCGACGCGACCTCGGCACTGGTCTTCCGCCAACTCGTCGTGGAACTCGCGAAACAGGGAAAGGCGGTGCTCTACAGTTCGCACGCGCTGGACGTCGTCGAGAAGACGTGCGCGCGGGTACTGGTGCTCCACCGGGGTGTGGTCGTGGCGCACGACGAGGTGGGGCACCTCCGGGAGTTGATGCAGCAGGGATCGCTCGAAGCCGTCTTCCGGCAGCTGGTGTGCGAGACGGACCCGGCCGACACCGCGCGCGACCTCGTCTCGGCGATGTCGCTGGCGTAAGGAGGCCCGATGGTTTCCGAACGCCACGCGCTGCTGACCCGCCACTTCGTCAGGGGGTATCTCGAGAACGACCTGGTGTCGCCGGACCAGGGACTGCAGGCGACGCTGGCGCCGATGATCGCCGCCATCGGGGCACCGTCCCTGATGCTGCCGCTCCTCTGGTCGTTCTCGTACGGCTGGCCGTACCGGCGGCTCGAGCCCTTCCAGGCCCTGGTCATGCGGCACGAGATCGTGCTCGTGATGTACCCCATGGTCATCGTCGCGCTCGTGGCCGTCCTGCAGTGGGATTCGCTCTACCCGGATCGGCGCGATGCCGAGGTGCTGGGGCGGCTGCCGATTCCGACCTCGGCGATGTTCTGGGCCAAGGTGTCCGCCCTGCTGGTCTTCGTCGGCGGGTTCGCGCTGGCTGCGAACGGCCCGGCGACGTTGTTGTATCCGCTGGTGGCGAACATGCGGCCGCAGCCCGGGTTGCCAGGGCCGCTGCAGACACTCGTCGCGCACCTGGTCGCCACGGGAGGCGCCTCGCTGTTCGCCGTGTTCGGCGTGCTCACGGTCATGGGACTGCTGCAACTGGTGCTGCCGGCGCGCTGGAGGGTCACGGTGTCTCCCGTGGTGCAGTTCGGCGGCGTCCTGGTCCTGATTCTGACGCTGCTGATGCTGCCATTCCTGATGATGCTCGTGGCCCCGCACGCCCAGGGGCCGCTGGCGGAGCGGTTGTCGATCCACCGCATGTACCAGAACGGGGGCGAGCGGTCATGGGCCGCGTGGTTCCCGCCGTTCTGGTTCCTCGGCTGGTACGAGTGTCTGGCCGGACGAGGGACGGAAACGCTCCGCCTCCTGGCGGGCCGGGCGCAGGCGGGCCTGGCCGCGTCGATGGTGCTGTCGATTGGCTGTTACCTGTGGGCCTACCGGCGTCACGCGACGGGGGCCATGCTGGGCGGCGGGGCCGGGCATCCACAGGGGCGGCCCGGCCCGATCCGCCGGGCCGGTGCGTGGCTTG
>CAZJRM010000039.1:0-20656 GCA_964547975.1 uncultured Vicinamibacterales bacterium
GCACCTCACCTTGGGGACCCTCACAATGTCGGCGCGCGGCGGCCCTGCGTCAAGGGATAGGGAATAGGGAAGAGGCGGGGGCGGGGATCGGAACCAACCCCCGACCCCAACCCCCGACCCCAACCCCGACCCCTGACCCCTACCCCACGACACCCAGTGGCTTGGTGCTCTTCCAGGAGCCGCGGGTGAAGTCGGGGAAGTCCTGCGGCGCGCCGTTCTCGGCCACCGACTTCTCGCTGAGCGGCGCGACCGACGACCAGAAGCACCCCTCGTAGACGTTCTGATCGAGCGGCAGCCCGTTGCGGAGGCATTCGACCATGCGGTAGAGCATCAGGAAGTCCATGCCGCCGTGCCCGCCCATCTGCTTGGCGAGTTCACCCACGCGCTTGAACAGCGGGTGCTCGTACTGCGCGACGAACTTCTCCCACGCCTCGTTCTCCATCCACTCGTGGTAGGAGCCGACGCCTTCGACGGCCGCGCGATTCGGGAATCCCGCGAGCGTGCCCTTGGTGCCCTGGATCAGGTTGTGGCGGGAATACGGGCGCGGCGAGGTTTCGTCCCACTGCACCATGATCGTCCGGCCCAGCTGCGTCTTGATGATCGACGTGTTCATGTCGCCGCCGACGTACTTGAGCTGGTTCCACTTGTGGTCCGCGGGGAACTTCGCCTTGGCCCAGAGCGCGCGGCCGCGCGCGGGCGACGAGAACGACACGAGACGGCCGAACGTATCGTCCGTCCGCCCGAGGCTCATGTACTGCGCCACCGGGCCGAGGCCGTGGCACGGGTACAGGTTCCCGTTGCGCTTCGAGTAGTGGTACGTGCGCCACGATCCCGTCCCGCGTTCCACGTCGTTCATCTGGCTCCGCAGTTCGTGGATGTAGGCCGCCTCGCCGTGCAGCAGTTCGCCGAGGACGCCCTGGCGGACGATGTTGAGGTACAGCAGTTCTTCGCGGCCGTAGCAGACGTTCTCCATCAGCATGCAGTGACGCCCGGTTTCTTCGGACGTGTTGACCAGGTCCCACATCTCCTGGACGGTGAGCGCGATCGGGATCTCCACGAAGGCGTGGGCGCCGGCGCGCATCGCCTCCACGGCCATCGGCGCGTGCAGCTGCCACGGCGTGGCGATGATGACGGCGTCCGGCCTGGTCTCGGTCAGCATCCTGCGCCAGGCGTGCTCGTCCCCGTAGTAGAGCTTCGGCGCGTGTCCCTTGCTGGCCACCCGCTTCTCGGACCGTTTCGCGAGATCCTCGTAGAGGTCGGAGATCGCGACAATCTGGGTGCCCTCGATGGACGCGAGCTGCGCGGCGTGCCCGGTCCCGCGGGCGCCGACGCCAATCATGGCAATCTTGATCTTGTCGAGCTTGGGCGCGGCGAAATCACCCATGTACTTCGCGCCGGCGCGGCGCGTCGGCGCGGACTGCGCCCGTCCGATCACGGGATACGAAGCGACCGCGGCGGTGATGCCGCCGAGGAACTTGAGGAAACTGCGACGCTGCTGCTGTTCGGTGGTGTTGGGCTTCATGATGATGTCGTGGCGAGGGGTGTGCCAAAGTCGCCGGTGTTGCCGCCTGGCAACGTGAACAGGTGGATCATGGGCCAGAACGACGCGAAAGTCACGGGCCAGTTACGTCCGAGGCGTTTCCGGGTCGGGAGCGGTGTAGGATGATGCCTCCGAGGAGGATCCGGACCCGACCATGACCCGCATCCTGACCGGCGTGTTCGTCGCGCTCACGCTGGCGCTCGCTCTGTTCCGGTTCCTGGACTCGGACGAACTGGAGCACGTGCACGCGACGTGGCTCGTACTCCAGGGGCAGGTCCCGTTCCGGGACTTCTTCGAACACCACCACCCGTTGACCTGGTTCGTCCTCGCGCCGCTGCTCGCCATCACCGGCGAGACGGCCGGCGCCATCCTGGTCTTCAGACTGGTGTTCTTCCTCCTGACCCTGGCGATCGCGCGGGTCACGTACCAGATGGCCCTCGAATGCGCGGCGTCCAGAACCGTCGCGCGCCTGGCGGCCCTGCTGCTGTTGTCGATGACCACCTTCGTTGGCGTGGCCATCGAGATCCGGCCGGACGTCCCGCAGATCCTGTTCTCGATGCTGTCGGTGCTGTACGCCCTGCGGACGGTCCGCACCGGGTCCGGCCGGGATGCCCTGCGAGCCGGCGCGGCCGCCGCGGTGGCGATCTTGTTTCTCCAGAAGGCGCTCCTGGTGTTCGCGCCCTACCCGTTCGCCCTGTTGTACTTCGTTCGCCGGGGCGTGCTCCGTTGGACGCACGGACTGTGGTTCCTGGCGGGTCTCGCCGCCGTGTGCGCGCCGGCCGTCGGGTATCTGCTCGCCACCGGCTCCGTCGACGACTACCTCATCAGTAACTGGATGATCAACGCCCGCGTTGGAGCCAACGCCTACAGCGTGACCTGGCTGGCACCGGATGTGCTGCGCGACTTCGCGCGCAACGCCCCGTTCTGGGTCCTCGTCATCGCCGCGGCGATCGTTCTGCCCCTGCGGCCGGCGTTGAGACCGTACGCCGTTCCCTTCTGGCTCGGGTTCACGACGCTGGTGCTCATCTTCGCGCTCAACCGCGTCGTAGACCGCTACCTTGGTGCCACCATGCCGCTGCTGGCCATCGGGGTGGCTGCGCTCGTGGTGGAACTGCTCGACCGCGCGCCTCGCCTGCCGGGCCGGACACTGGCGGCACTCCTCATCATCGTGCTGAGTCCCGGTGTCGGCATGGTCCGGGCGGCTGCGCGCACCAACGGATCGCAGTTGGCCGAGATCCGGGCCCTGCTCGAGTGGAGTTCGGCCACCGATCGGGTGTACGACTACGACCGGAAGATCAACGTGTTCCGGCCGGACACGCACTACTACTGGTTCAGGGTCGGGCCCGCACCGCGCCTGTACCAGGAGTACTCGGGTGCCCGCCGACCGGTGCCGGACATGTGCCGGACGCTGGCGGACGTCAAGCCGGCCTTCGTCTATCGCCGCAGGGGCGAACTCGAACAGTGCGGGCTGATGGCGGACTATCGCCCGACCACCGTGCCGGACCTGTTCGTCCGTCGAGACCACCGGTTGCGTTGAATCCGGGACATGGCACACTGTCTCACGCGGCGACCCATGGCCCTGACCGCCAGGTACACGTTGAGCGGCCCCCGATCGATAGCATCGACGCGCGTCATCCAACGCAAGTAATGGGCATCGATCCGTTCCAGATGCTCCGGTGCGCTTCGGACTGATGCCATCCCCATCGTCACACCGAAGCCGGCGTCGTAGTGTTCGCGAACAAGCTGCCGAGCGGCGGCGGGAGCGTCACCGAACGGATACGCGAACGACCTGACCGGCGCCCCGAGCACATCCTCCAGGAGACGCTGGCTGTCCTGGATCTCCCGCGCCTGATCAGCGGGCGCGAGCCGCCCCAGCGCCCGGTGCGTCATGCCGTGGGCCCCAACCGTCAGGCCCGCAGCCGCGACGTCCCGTATCGCGGCCGCGTCCATGGCCGGACCGCAGAGCACCGGCGGGTCCCCGCCAGGTCGAATCGCTCCCGCGACGACAAAGACCGTCGCGGTCATTCCCTCGCCCAGGAGTGCCGGCAACGCGTGATCCGCCACACTCCGCAGGCCATCGTCAAACGTGATGAAGACGCTGCGATCCGGCCAGCCACCACGGATGACACCGTCGGCGAGCGCCGGCAGCGAGAGCGTCGTCCATCCGGATGCTCGAAGGCTCCGGAGGTGGTCGCGGAATCGCGCGGGGCGAATCGACAGCGGTGCCGGACCGTCACCGAGATCGTGGTAGGTCAGGATCGGCACGCGGTCGGAGCGAGTCGCGGCCGCGGGCCTCATCGGGCCTTCCTCGGGCCTTTCGCGTCGAGACATTCCTGCACGATCTCGAGGTATTGCGCGATGTGGGCGTCGGGGCCCCACGGACCGCGCACGGCAGCCAGTCCGAGCTGGCCGATCTCCCGGCGCCGGTCCGGATTCGACACCAGGCCATCGATCGCCGCGCTGAGTTCGTGGTCCGAGTCGAAGAGGAGGCCACCTCCGGACTCCCGCACGATGTCGGCAAGCCCCCCCTGCGCGCGGCCGACGACAGGTGTGCCCTGTGCGAAGGCCTCGAGCGCGACGAGTGGGCCCACCTCGTACACCTGGGACGGCACCAGGAGCGCGATCGCGTGCCGATACCACGTGCGCAGGACGTCCGCGCGGACCTGACCGAGGAACACGATGTTGGGGGCGCCCGCCGAGTGGGCCCGAAGGGTCTCGGCCATCTCGCCATCTCCAGCGACGACGAGATCGATGTCCGGGCGGCTCCGGAAGAGCGGCAATACCGTCTGGAGTCCCTTGGTCGTCGTCAGCCGCCCGGCGAACAGCACGTACGGGCGTGGTCGCGGGCTGGGGGTCTCGATGACCTCGAAGGCCGACGCCGGGACGAAGTTCCTGAGCACCGTAAACGGGAGATCGAATCCCCTGGCCCGATGAACGTCGACGATGAACGGGTTCGGGGCGAGAACCCGATCGATCGCGCGGAGCTGATCCCGGAGATACGATGTGTACCTCCACCACTGCGGTGGACGCCCGGCGCGCAGGCAGCAGGGCACGCACTGCGGCGACTCGCAGACGCGCGCGCCGAACTTCCACAGGAGATGCAAAGGACACACGAGCCACTGCTCGTGCGTGGTGTAGAGCCTGACACCCCGGCCGTACGAGAATGCGCCCGGGCCGATGAGCGACGCATTATGAAAATGGATGACATCGTGCGCGCCGTCATCCAGTAGATCTCGCAGAGCAGGAGTCAGCCAGGGCCGGCCTGTCTGGTGCGTCACGAGCGACGACAGACGCCCGAAGGGGGACGACAACGCATGCACGGTCACGTGTGGCGGCGAGGCGATCGGCACAGGACGCGCGCGCGGACGCGCCACGCGAAACGCATCGACATCGTGGACGACGTCGATGACGTGTCCCCTGCGGGCGAGCTCCGCCGCGAGCTGCGACACGAAGACGGCGTCGCCGCCGAAGTGATAAGGCGGATAGAACGTCGTGACGAAACAGAACTTCACTCGAACACGTCCCTGCGTCGCCGTACCAATTCACTGCACCACAACCTAGCCCTGCTGATAAGATCGAGGGCGGACCAACAAGCCCCCAAGTCGCGCCTTGCATTCTCACACCACTGTGTCCACCGTGTCGATTGTCGTACCGGTTCGTGCTGCCGGGGAGACGCTCCGGCCCTGCCTCGAGAGCCTGCGCGCGCTCGTGCCTGCTCCGCACGATCTCGTCGTGGTGATTGACGGGGGCGGCGACGAGGAAGAACACCTGGCGCGCGCGTGCGGCGCGACGGTCGTGCGACTCCCCGAGAATCGGGGACCGGCGGCCGCCCGCAACGCCGGCGCCCGGGCGACGACCGGCGACCTGTTGTTCTTCGTCGATGCGGACGTTGTCGTTCCGGCGGACATCGTGGCGCGCCTGATCGAGACCTTTGCCGCGCACCCGGAGATCGACGCGGTGATGGGCTCCTACGATGACCGCCCCGGCGCGCCGAACTTCCTCTCGCAGTACAAGAACCTGGCGCACCACTTCGTCCACCAGACTTCGCGCGAGGAGGCCTGCTCGTTCTGGAGCGCCTGTGGGGCCGTTCGGCGATCGTGTTTCGAGCGGGTCGGCGGGTTCGACGAACGTTACGGCCGGCCCAGCATCGAAGACATCGACCTCGGCAGCCGCCTCCATGCCGCCGGATGCCGCCTGCGCCTCGAGAAGACCATCCAGGTCACGCATCTGAAACACTGGACGTTCCTGCGGTTGATGGCGTGCGAGATCCGGGATCGGGCCCTGCCGTGGACGAAGCTCATCCTGCGGAACCGGCGGATGCCCAACGACCTGAACCTGCGCTGGCGAAACCGGATGGCCGTCGTGCTGACGAGCCTGATGGCGACTGCGCTGGTGTTGTCGCCCTGGCGTCGCCGCCTGCTCGCGGTCGTGGCGGTGTGCGCGGGCCTGTTGCTGATCATGGATCGCCCGCTGCTGCAGTTCTTCGTGGCGCGCCGGGGCGTGTCGTTCGCCGCCAGGGCGGCCGTCGCGCACTGGGCTCACTACCTGTGCAGCGCGGTGGGCCTCGCCGGCGGAGTGGTGGCCCATGTGTTCGAATCGACGATCGGCCCCCCGCGTACGGTCACGTTCGTCGACAAGGCGGACCGCTCGTGACGGACCGGCACCCCGTCGTCGTCGTCGGAGCCGGGCCGGCCGGACTGGCCGCGGCCTGGGAACTCGTTTCCCGGGGCGCGGCCGCCGAAGTGTTCGAGCACCTCGACAAGGTCGGAGGCATCGCGCGGACGGAGGTGTACAAGGGGTATCGGTTCGACCTCGGCGGACACCGGTTCCTGACGAAGGTGCCGGAGGTGCAGCACCTCTGGGCCGACGTGATGGGGTCCGACTTCATCACCGTCCCAAGGCTGTCGCGGATCTACTACCGGCGGCGGTTCTTCAACTATCCCATTGCCGTCGGGAACGTGGCGCGTAATCTCGGCCTCTGGGAAAGCAGCTGCATCGCGGCGAGCTACCTCCGGGCGCGGCTTCGGCCCCATCCGGTCGAAGAGACGTTCGAACAGTGGGTCACGAATCGTTTCGGCCGCCGGCTGTACGAGACATTCTTCGCGACCTATACGTACAAGGTGTGGGGGATCCCCGGGAACGAAATCCGGGCGGACTGGGCCGCGCAGCGCATCAAGGGATTGTCGGTGAGTTCCGCCCTCCGGCAGGCGATCGTCGGCGGATCGGCGGTGAAGAGCCTGACCCGCGAGTTCCTCTATCCGCGCCTGGGTGTCGGGCAGATGTGGGAGCGCCTCGCCGACCGCGTGACCGGCGCGGGCGGACGTGTGCACCTCGAATCGCCGGTGACCACCTTCCACCACGACGGGACGCGCGTGACCCACGTCGAGGTGACACGCGCGGGGGCGAGGAGCGTGCAGCCGGCGTCGCACGTGATCACGAGTATCCCCCTCGGGGTGTTGCTCGAGCGGATGCGTCCTGAACCGCCGGCGTCGGTGCTCGACGCGGCCCGGGGACTCCGGTACCGCGACTTCATCGTGGTCAGCCTGATCCTCGAGATCCCCGACGCGTTCCCCGACAACTGGATCTACGTCCACAGCCCGGACGTGCTCGTCGGCCGGATCCAGAACTTCAAGAACTGGAGCCGCGACATGGTGCCGGACCAGCGGTTCTCCAGCCTCGGCATGGAGTACTTCTGCACGGTCGGGGATCACATCTGGTCGATGAGCGACAGCGCTCTGGCGGCGCGCGCCGCGGAAGAGATCGTGACCCTCGGCATCGCGAAACCCGGGCAGGTGGTCGATGGCACGGTCGTGCGGCAGCCGCGCGCGTACCCGGTCTACGACGGCAGCTATCGGGAACGTGTCGACATCATCCGCACCTGGCTGGCGCGCTTCGAGAACCTCCAGACGATCGGGCGCAACGGGACACATCGCTACAACAACCAGGATCATTCGACGCTCGCCGGACTGCTCGCGGCCCGCAACGTGCTCGGAGAACGACACGACGTCTGGGGTATCAACACCGACTCGGAGTACCTCGAAGAAGAATCTGCGGACCGCTGAGATGCGTCGCTGGTGGCTCGCGCTCCCCCTCGTGCTGCTGACCGCGACCGTCGCCGGCGCCCAGTCGCCGACCGGCAGTATCTCCGGTACGGTGCAGGACAGCTCGCGTGCGAACACGCCGGGTGTCGGCGTCACCGTCGTCAATGAAGACACCGGCACCGAGCGCAGCACGGTGACGACGGATCGCGGGACGTACCGGCTGCTCGATCTTCAGCCCGGCCGGTATCGCGTGACGGCGGTCCTCGACGGGTTCACGCCAGGTATCCGGCCCGGAGTCCACGTGCTGATTGGGCAGGACGTGCCGGTGGACTTCACGCTGACGCCGGCTGCGGTGGCCGAACACGTCGACGTCACCGACAGGGCGGCGCTGCTCGATACGACCACCAGCGCGGCCGGGGGCATCGTCACGCGCGAACAGATTGCGGAGCTGCCGCTCAACGGGCGCAACTACCTGCAACTCGCGACGCTGCAGCCCGGCGTTGTCGTCAGCCGCGCCACGAGCCGGGAGTTTACCGGCGGATACGGCGGGACGCAGCTGGCGATCGCGGGCGCGCGGCCGGAGCATGTCGGATACCTGCTCGACGGGACGAACATCGCGGATATCTCCGACAAGGCCCCGTCGAGCCTCGCCGGTGTCATGCTCGGCGTCGACGCCGTCCAGGAGTTCAGTGTCCAGACGCACGGCTACAGCGCCGAGTTCGGCCGCGCGGCCGGCGGGATCGTGAGCGCGGTGACGAAGTCGGGCACCAACGTGTTCCGTGGATCGGTGTTCGAGTTCCACCGGAACCGGGCGCTGAATGCCCGGGGGTTCTTCGACACGGGTGACCTTCCCGATTTCGTGCGCCACCAGTTCGGCGGATCGCTCGGCGGACCTATCCGGAAGAACACGGTGTTCTTCTTTGCCGCCTACGAGGGCCTTCGGGAACGGCGCGGCGTCACGCGCGTGGCGCGCCTCCCGAACCAGGCCGCCCACGACGGTCTGTTACCCGGTGTCGACGGGCAGTGGCGGCCGGTCACGATTCACCCGACAACGAGGCCCTACCTCGACCTGCTGTTCCCGATTCCCGACGGGCAGGACTTCGGCGACGGGACCGCGGAACTGCGGCACGCGCATCGCGATCCGGTCGACGATGACTTCTTCGCGGTGAAGGTCGACTGGAACGTCGGCGCGAACGACAGCGTCATGGCCCGCGTGTCTCACGACCGGTCGGATGCCCTGACGAGCCAGCCGCACCCGCTGTTCGTGAACACCACGGGAACGCACACCACCTTCCTGTCGAGCCAGTACCAGCGGATTGCCGGCGCGCGCGGCGTGAACACCGTGCGTGTCGCGCTCAACCGTACCGGCCGTGATGACGACATGGTGCCGACGGTGGAAATTCCCTCGGCACTGAACTTCACGGAGGATCCGCATTTCGGCTCGATCAACATCATCGGCCTGTCGCTCGTCGGGTCGACGGCGTCGGTGCCGATCAAGTACCGCCAGGATCTGTTCCAGCTCTCGGACACGTTCACCTGGGACACGGGTTCGCACGTCCTGAAACTGGGCGCGGACTGGCAGCGCTACACGTTCAGCGGGTACTCCTACTCGCGCTACGGCGGGGAGTTCCGCTTCAGGAATCTCGAGGAATTCCTCACGCTCAGGCGGTCGTCGAGCGCGCAGGCGGACCGTTTCACGGGCAACATGCCAGGGACGGATACCAAGCGGCACATCACGCAGTCCTACGTGGCATTCTTCGCCCAGGACGACTGGCGGCTCGCCAGCCGCGTGAGCCTCAACCTCGGCCTCAGGTACGAGTTCGTGACGACGCCCCGCGAACGCACCGGTCAGATCGCCGGACTGCTGCGCTTCGAGGATCTCGAGTCGGGTCCGATGGGAGTGACGCCGGGAGCGCCGCTGTTCGACAACCCTTCGTATCGCAGCATCGGACCGAGGGCGGGCGTTGCATGGAACGTGGCCGGCGACAGCCGCACGGTCGTGCGTGGCGGCTACGGCCTCTTCTATCAACCGCTGACCGTCTCCTACTACCGCGGCACCATCTTCCGGATCTACCCGTTCTTCGCCGGCGTGGACATCCGGCAGCCGTCGGTCTTCGGGCCGGGCATGAAGGACGTGCTGGCGGCTGGCCCGAGCGGCGCCATCCAGCGGCGGTCGGAGTTCATCGTCTACGACGCCAGACAGCCGCGCCTGGACCACTGGCACGCGGCCGTCGAGAAGGAGCTGCCTGGCGGGCTCCGCGCGGAGTTCGGCTACATGGGGTCGCGCGGGCACAACCTGCCGTTCTATGGCGACCCGAACTCGGCACCGACCGAGACGTTGTCAGACGGGCGCACACGTGTGGTGCCCGGAGCCGGCATCCGGTATCCGACCTGGGGACGCATTCGCACGCGGGCCAACGTCGCGCGATCGACCGCGCACGTCCTGACGGCAGGGCTCCGCAAGCACTGGTCGAACGGCGTGTTGTTCCAGGGCGCGTACACCTACGGCGATTCGAAAGACACGTGGTCGGGCGGCCAGATGGGGACGTCGGACTTCGACAACGGCGCCGGCAGCGCCACCAACTGGTGGGATCCCGAAGCCGAGTTCGGGCCGTCGAACTTCGACGTGCGGCACTCGCTCGTCGTGAACGCGGTGTGGGCGCTTCCGTGGGGCGGCGGCTGGCACGTCGCGGGAGTCCTGAACCTGGCGAGCGGGCTGCCCTTCACACCCTTCATCGGCTTCGACCGCGCCGGCGACGGCCAGAGCGATGCGGATGTGATTCAGAAGCCGGATCTCGCCCGCCCGGTGACGTACCTGAAGACGGCTGACGCCTGGTTCGACGTGACGGCGTTCGCCCTCCCGCAGGCCGGCTACTACGGAAACGCCGGGCGGAATTCCCTGCGCGGCCCGGGCCTGAAGACCGTCGACCTCACGGTGTTCAAGAACATGACCGTCGGCCGTGCGACGGTCCAAGTCCGGTTCGAGGCGTTCAACGCGTTCAACTGGACCAACCTCGGTCTGCCCGATGCGTCGGTGCTCTTCAACACCGACGGCACGTCTCACGCCGGGGCGGGCCGGATCACGACCACGGCAACGGCCGCCCGGCAGATGCAGATCGGCCTCAAGGTCTCATTCTGACGCGGCGGCGGCGGCCGCGCGTCGCGGCGCCATCCCGCGGATCTGGCGGCGCAGTTCCCGCACCTCGCCTGGTGTAATGACACCGGTCCGCCAGAGCAGCGCGAGATAGACGAGCGCGCCTCCTGCCAGCAGCGCGGCATTCGCGATCGGGGTTCCGCGGAACCACGCAAGGGGCACGAACGTGCCCGCGAGCGCGAGCGCCGTCACGGGCGCGCGCATCGGGAACGGCAGGACGCGGCGAGTTCGCCACGTCGCGTAACCCGCGAAACACAACGAGGCCGGCACCGTCGCCCACGCCGCGCCCAGGCTGCCGATGGACGAAGACCACGGAAGACCGAGGCCCCAGAACATGGCGAGTTCCAGCGCGGCGCCCTGGACGGTGATGGAGGGCTTGTCCAGCACGAGCGCCAGCAGGCGCGACACCACCGAAAACGCCAGGACGACGAAGGTGAAGCACAGGGGGACGGCGTTGGCCGCCACCGCGCGGTAGCTGGCGCCAAGCACGAGGGGAATGAGATCGCGCCCGAGGAACCAGACGCCGGCGGCGGCGAGGACGGCCGCCACGGTGAGGTACTTCAGAATCCGCTCGACCCACGTCGCCACCGCATCCGCCCGTCCCTGCTCCAGCATCGTCACGAGGAACGGCGCGAAGGCGATGGCGAACTGCCACACGGCATGGGCGCCGGTCAGGTAGATGGCGTACGCCGCGCCGAAGAACCCGATCTGCTCGTAGTTGCCTGTCGAGAACCGCAGCAGCGGTTCACCGCTGCGCTGCGTCAGCGCCAGCAGCAGGCCGGCGACCGCGAACACGCTGCCGGTCTTGAGGTAGGGACCCAGGTGGCGGCGGCTCAGGTCGATGACCGACCACTGCAACAGGGGCCTGGCCCCCACCAGACCGATGGCAAGGACTGTGAGTTCGGCGCCCAGAAATCCGCCGCACGCGCCGCGAAGCCCTCCCGCGATGAAACCGGCCGGCACGAACAGGAGCGTCAGGAGCCGGCGCGCCAGTTCGCCGGCGCCCCACCTTGCCGCGCGGTCCAGACCCAGGAAGAACGAGTACGTCAGGTTCGCGACCGTCCGGCACGCGACACCGGCCGCGACGAAGGCGGCAGCCGGGAGATCCGGCTCGCGGAGCACGAGCGTGGCCACCACGAAGTAGATGACAGCCGACGAGGTGCCCGTCAGGCCCCGAAGGACAAGCAGGCTCGACAACAGGCGCCGCAAGCCGGGCATGTCGTTCTCGGCGACGAACTTCGGAATACAGCGCGTGATCATCGACACGACGCCGAGCCCGCTCAGCACCGAGAACCACATCGACACCGACATCAGCAGGGCGAACCGGCCGAAGGAGGCCGGCCCCATGAGACGCGGGACGGTCACCGCGAACAACACGGCGCCGGCGATGTGCAGCACGCGCTGCGCCATCAGCAGGCCGGCGTTCCGAATCGTGTGTCTCGCGTCCGCGCCCATGAGGTCTCCGCCCTACCGCAACAGCCAGGCGCGCAGCAGGCCCCCGTACACGTGCACGTGCAGGAGCGCCGACAACACGCCGACCAGTATCAGCCACAATGCGAGCGACGCGATCACCGAGAGCCCCCAGCCCTCACGGGCCTGGAGCCTGAGGTAGAGCAACACGAACAGCGGCAGCCCCCAGTCCATGCCGACGACCGCGCTCGCGCCCAGCAGGCCGCCCACCCACCACAGCATCGTCCGTTCCGCCCCGCGGCGGGAGGGCGCCGGGTCGCCGTCCGCCGCGGACGTCCGCCGCCAGCGGAGAATCTCGACCGCGAGGAGCCCCAGTGTCGGAACGGCCACGACGAGCGGCGCGAGGCGGGCCACCGGACTCAGGCCCATGGCCGCAACCGCGGCCCCGGCCACGCCTGCCGTCATCACCAGCGTCACGACCAGATCTTCCCGGACGCGGATCATGAGGGCCGCTTCCGCAGGGATGCCTGGAAGGTTCTCGAGAATGGCAGCCACACACTCAACAGCAGCAGCGCGGCCAGCACGAGCAGGACGGGGCGATCGGCCCACTGGATCCGGCCGAGCCGATGCAGTTGTGCCGTGATGTGGAGGTTGAGTTCGATGCCTCCGCCAAGCAGCAGCGCGACGACGAGCGGGATTCGCGGCCAGCGGTGTTTCTTCATCAGGTAGCCGATGGCACCAAACAAGAACGCCAGGCCGACGTCGGCCATACGTTCCTTGTCCGTGAAAGCGCCGATGGCCGCCAGCGCCAGCAGGACAGGTGCGAGTACCTGGACCCGGAGCGTGGTCAGCCGCGACAGCGGGCCGACCAGAAGCACGCCGGCGATGGAGGTGATCCAGTTCGACAGGAACAACGCCCAGATGAGGACGAACACGAGCGGAAGGTCCTGAGTCATCAGCGCGCGGCCCGGCGCAATCCCGTGCAGCAGGAGCACGGTCATCAGCACCGCCGTCGCCTCGCTGCCGGGGATTCCGAACGCCAGAAGCGGGACGAGCGCACCGCCGTCTTTCGCGTCGTGGGCGGCTTCCGGCGCCAATACGCCCCGGATGTCACCGGACCCGAACCGGTCGCGGTCCTTGGACGTCTGCACGGCCTGGCCGTAGGCCATGAAGCTCGCGACCGTGCCGCCGATCCCCGGAATGATGCCGACGACCGTGCCGATGAGCGAACTGCGGAGGAACAACCCGAAGTGCCTGAAGACCGCCGCGGCCCCTTCGACAACGCTGCCCGACAGGTCCTGCACGCGAGTCGATCCCGAGATGGTGCGGCGTCCCGAGATGCCGAGGTGCGCCACTTCGGCGATGGAGAACAACCCGAGGATGACGGGCACCAGGCTGAGTCCGTCCCAGAGGTAGACCGAGCCGAGGGTGAAACGCAGTTCCGCCGTGCGGGGGTCCTGGCCGATGAACGAGAGCAGGAGACCCACACCCATGATGATGAACGCGCGCAGCACGGCGCCCCGGCTGACCGCGGCGATGGTCGCCAGGCCCCAGAGCATCAGGGCGAGCAGTTCCGGGGGACCGAACGCGAGAATCGCCTCGCGCATGAGCGGGACGAGGGCGATGAGGACGAGAATCCCGACGGTCGATCCGCCCGCCGACGCCAGCGCGGCGCAGCCGATGGCGGTGCGCGCCTTGCCCTGCTGCGCCATGGGGAAGCCGTCGATCATCGTGGCGGCACTCGGGCCCGTGCCAGGCACGTTGAACAGGATCGCGGTGATGGATCCCATGAAGGTGGCGCCGCCAACGAGGCCGCCGAAGAGCAACACGACCGGCAGCGGTTCCCACGACATCGTGAACGGGATGAGCAGCGTCATCAGCGTGACGCCGCTGATGCCTGGCAGGAACGCCACCACCATCGCCAGCAACGTGCCGGCAACCGGATAGAGCACGTTCGGCCACGCCAGCAGGAGTTGCAGACCTTCCCAGGCGGCCCTCACGACCTCGGTCATCACTGCCGCACCCGCAGGAGCGCGCCGTTGACGATGGGGAGCAGGCGCGGAACGGCCGCCGCCGCCGCCCGGACGCCCGCGAGCGCGTCCGGCCCGGAGGCGACATCGAGTGGCCGCAGTGCCACGCGGCGCAGTGCTTCGCTCCGGAGGGTCTCGCCGACGGCGCGCGACAGGCACTCGAACGTGTCGGGCGCGAGACCAGGTGGCGCGGCGACGAGCCGGCCGCTGCCCATCAAGGCGAATAGCGCCTCGGCAAGCGCGTGCGTTTCGGTCCCATCACGCCCGGCCGCGCGTGCGGCGCGGAGTGCCTCACCGTCAACCCCGCCCAGCAGTCGAGCGTCGGCCAACGACGGATGGGTCGCGATTGGCGAGGCGCTGACCTGGAGCACCGGCCGGAGTTCGCCGGCCTGGACGAGGTCGCGAATCGTCTCGAAGTCGAAGCAGACGAGATCCACGTCGCCGCGGATCGCGGCCATGGTGGCCGCCCGTGTTCCGCCGAAACCGGCCACCAGGTCGACGTCCATCCCGAGGAGCGACGCGGTGACGGTGATGCTCGCGAAATTCGCGCTGCCGACTTCGTTGATCGCGAACAGGAGACGCCGGGAACGGCTCGCCTCCAACACGGCTTCCATCGAATCGAGCCCGGACTTCGCACCGGTCGCCCAGACGTGCCAACTGCGGCCGACGCGGGCGAGGATGCTCAGCCCGGTGGCCGGATCGGGTGCCTCCTGCCGGCCTGTCATTGCCGCCAGCAGCAGGCCTGGCGCGCCGACCATGCCCATCGTGAGGCCATTCGGGGTGGCGGCGGCAATCGCCCGCGCGCCCAGGATCCCGCCGGCACCCGGCACGTTGTCCACGGCAATCTCGGCGCCGAGCGCCGCTTCGAGGAACGGCTCGATGAGCCGCGACTCAGCGTCGTACCCGCCGCCCGCGGCGTTCGGAACAATCCACCGGATCTTCCGGCCGACGACGGGCGGGCAGGCGCCCCGGCCGGCCTGGCGAGGCCGAACCGGGCGCAGCATCACGAGCCCGGCCCCGCCGATCGCCGCCCCAAGCGCCCCGAGCATCCAGCGGCGAGAGGCTCTCATCGGCCGAGCTGCTTCCGGCCGCCGACGAGCCACGTGGCGAACTGCATCCACCACAAGAGTGAGGGCATGGGATCGCGCCACACGCTGGTGTAGTAGGGATCGAAGATCCGCCGACCGGGCCTCCGATACGTCGAGCGGTACGCCCGCCACTGTTCGCGCACGGAGAGCGGTGTGCAACTGGAATCGAGCAGCGCTTCGCCGCCGACCCGCGTTCGCCACTGGTACACGGCACGGTCGGCGACCTGGAGAAGAAACAGACCCGCGTCCTCCACGGGACTCACGAACCGGATCCCCGGTTCGCACGTGGGCACCGGCTCGACGGGTTCCCCGCGGGCGATCCGCACGCACATCAGGGGTTCGTTGATGCCCATCTCCACGCGGTTCCAGATCTGGCGCGGGAACCGCGGGTTGATCTCCATCAACTTGTCCTGGCCGTCGCGGGGATCCCGGATGGTCTCGATGCCCATCGCGCCCCACCAGCCGGCTTTGCGCACCAGCGCCGCGGTCTTCAGCAGGCGTTCGTCCGGGTCCGCGGTTTCCGAGACCGTGCCGAATCGCGCCGTGCGCCTGAAGGTTCGCAGGCGCCGCTTGTGAAACGCGAACACGAGGGTGCCGTCCTTCGCCAGGACGAACTGGACGGAGTCACGATCCCCGCCGGGGATGTACTCCTGGATGAGCGGCGGACCGTATGCCGCCGCGACGCGCGGCGCCGTGTCCAGCAGCTCGTCGCGGTTCCGCACGATGGCCATCCCGTGACCGCCCGAGGTGAATCGTGGCTTGATGACCAGCGGAAACGCCTCGTCGCTGGCGATGCGCTCGAGCTGCGTCGGAGACTCGTACAGGGAGGTGCGCGGACACGGGAAGCCCACGGCTTCACCGGCCAGCACGGTCTTGTACTTGTCGAGCGCCGTCTCGGCGACGTCGAACGGAGGGACGGGCACGGTGACGCCGAGGGCCGCGAATCGCGCGCGGTGCTTCGACAGGGCAAACACGTACGGGTCCCAGGACGGGAAGATCGTGTCGATCCGCTCACGTTCACACACTCGAACTAGGGCATCGACCCAGGCGACCTCGGCCGGTGTCGGATCGCCGAGCAGCCGGCCGGCGGTCCAGTCGGCGACCACCGACGGCACGTGGTACCGGGCATCGACGGCCCTGGACCACGACGCGTGCGCCAGGCCGGCGAGGCGGCCTTCGCCTTCCCAGGTCGCCACGACGCGCTCGGCGTGGGGCCGCAGCGCCCGCACGATGGCGTACGCCTGGGGCGTGTGGGCGTTGGTGACCAGGAGGCGCATCGCGCGCCATTCTATCCCACGCCCGGAGGCACGCCCGGCCTTCCCGCGTGGCGAATGGGCGTCGCCGGCCTGTTATAATCGCCGCATCAGCCGCCCTCTCTCGTCATCGCATCCGAGACGCGTCATCGAATCCGGAGTCCGTTTATGCATACACGCCTGAAAGTCATCGTCGTGGGTTGCGGGAACATGGGATCGTCGCACGCCAGGGCGTACCATTCGATTCCCGAGTTCGACCTCGTGGGTCTCGTCGATCGATTCCCGGAGGCGCGCGGCAGACTGTCGCAGGCGCTCGGGGGCGTGCCCGAGTACGACGATGTGGACGTGGCGCTGGCGACGGCCAGGCCCGACTGCGTTGCGATCTGCACCTATCCCGACACGCACGCGGACCTGACGCTCAAGGCCTTCGCCGCGGGATGCCACGTGTTCGTCGAAAAGCCCGTAGCCACGACCGTCGAGAAGGCGGAAGCCGTGGTGGCGGCGGCCAAGGCGGCCGGCCGCAAACTGGTCATCGGCTACATCCTCCGCCATCACCCGTCGTGGCTGAAGTTCATCGAGATTGCGCAGACGCTCGGCAAGCCGCTCGTGATGCGCATGAACTTGAACCAGCAGAGCGCCGGTGCGCAGTGGAACACGCACAAGAACCTGATGCAGTCGATGTCACCGATTGTCGACTGCGGCGTGCACTACGTCGACGTGATGTGCCTGATGACGCGGTCGACCCCGGTGCGTGTCACGGCCATCGGCGCGCGGCTGACCGAGGATATCCCGGACGGGATGTACAACTACGGGCAGCTGCAGGTGGCGTTTGCCGACGGATCGGTGGGCTGGTACGAAGCCGGATGGGGCCCGATGATGAGCGAAACGGCCTTCTTCGTGAAGGACGTGGTCGGCCCGAACGGGTGCGTCAGCATTGTCGCGTCCAAGGCGGCATCGGAGAAGAAGTCGTCGGACATCGATTCGCACACGAAGACCGAATCGTTGCTGCTGCACCACGCCGCCCTCAAGGAGGACGGGTCGTTCGCGAAGCCGGACGAGACGATCGATCTCACCGACGAACCGGACCACAACGAGTTGTGCGCGCGCGAGCAGCGGTTCTTCTATCGCGCCGTGGCCGAAGACCTCGATCTCACGGACCACATGGGCGACGCGGTGAACAGCCTGCGGATCGTCCTGGCGGCCGACGAGTCGTTCAGGACGAAGAGGGGCGTCGACCTGTGAGGATGACGCGGGAGGTCGCGCGACGCACGATTGCGGGGGCGTTGCTCGCGGCCGTCGCCGTCGGGTGCGCTCCCGCCTCCGCCTCCGGCGCGCCGCAGACCGCGACCCGTCCGAACATCGTCTGGATCTCGGCCGAGGACCTGAGTCCCGACCTCGGTGCCTACGGCGATCCCTATGCCGTGACACCCGTGCTGGACCGGCTGGCGGCACAAGGCGCCACATTCAGCGCGGCGTTCTCGGTCGCGCCCGTGTGCGCCCCCAGCCGTTCGTCGATCATCACCGGGATGTACCCGACGAGCATCGGCACGATGCACATGCGCTCGAAGGGAGTGCCTCCGCCCTTCGTGAAGGCCTTCACGGAGTACCTGCGGGCCGCCGGGTACTACACGACGAATCGCGCGAAGACCGACTACAACGTCGAGGCGCCGCCGCAGCATCGCCCGCCGGATTCCGTGTGGGACGAGACGGGCAACCAGGCCCACTGGAGGAACCGGCCCGACCCGGCCCAGCCGTTCTTCTCGGTGTTCAACATCACCACGACTCACGAGAGCCAGATCCGGGTCGACGCGGCGCAGTTCGCCAAGGTGACGGCGCGCGTGGCGCCCGGGGCCCGGCACGACCCGGCGAAGGCCGCGTTGCCGCCGTATTACCCCGACACGCCGCTCGTGCGAGCGGATTGGGCGCGGTACTACGACCTGGTGACGGCGATGGATCTCGAGGTCGGCGACATCCTCGAGCAGCTCGAGCACGACGGCCTCGCCGACCGGACCATCGTCTTCTTCTGGGGTGATCACGGCCGAGGCCTGCCGCGCGGCAAACGCGGGGTGTACGAATCGGGCACGCGCGTGCCGCTGATCGTGCGTTGGCCTGGAGGGCTGCGAGCCGGCTCGGTGGTGGACGATCTCGTCACGCTGATGGACCTCGGGCCCACCGTGTTGTCCCTCGCCGGCGTGCCGGTGCCAGGCCACATGCACGGGCGGGCGTTCCTCGGCCCAGGCCGCGCGGCGCCGCGCGAGTACGTTGTCGCGCATCGCGACCGCATGGACGAGGCGTACGACACGATCCGCGCCGTCCGCGACGCGCGTTACCGGTACATCCGCAACGCGTTTCCCGGCCGGCCCTACGCGCAGCACATCGCGTACATGGAAGAAATGCCCACCATGCGGGAGTGGCGGCGGCTCTACAAGGACCACATGAACGCGCTGAGCCCCGACTACGGCCGGGTGCTGACCGCGGCGCAGTTGTGGTTCTTCCTGCCGGAGAAGCCCGCGGAAGAACTGTACGACCTGCGGCAGGACCCGCACGAAGTGCACAACCTCGCGGGCTCGCCCGAGCAGGCTCCCGTGCTCGAACGCCTGCGGCGGACGCTCGATGCCTGGCAACGCGACACGGGCGACCTCGGCCTCGTGCCGGAAGCGGACCTCCGGGAACGGATGCGGCCGGGCGGCGTCTGGCAGACGGTCGCCACGCCGGCCGTGACGATCGCGCGATCGCCGCGCGGGGCAGTCACGCTGACGTTCGCGTCCGATACGCCAGGCGCGTCGTTCGTCTACGCGACGGGGTCCTCCGCCGAGCCGCGCTGGCGGCTCGCGGCCGGGCCGATCGACCTGACGGCGCCCGTCCGAATCCGTGTCAAAGCCTGCCGGCTGGGGTTTCTCGACAGCGCCATCGTCGAACGCGAAATCAAGTAGGGCGCTACTTCTTTGGCGCGATCTGCGTGTCCGTGGTCACCTGGAATCGCCTGAAGTTCGAGTAACGTGCCGTGCCGGACAGGACGGTGGTGCGATCCCGGCCTGGTGTGCCCGCGATGAGCGGGACGGTGTACGTTTCGTCCAACTCGGCCGGGAGCCACAGTCCCAGCTTCGGATCACGCGCGAACCGCGCGACGATGGAGACGCCATAGTCGCGGCGTTCGATTGAAACCGACGACCGCACGATGGCACCCGTGGACTGCTCGACAAGGAAAGTGCCCTTCAGCGGGATGTCTCCGCCCTGGCGGTCCTGGACGAGCGTCGGCCGGCCGTGCTCGAGGAAGCTGATCTGCCACGTCCTGACGCCCGAGGATTCCGACGTCCCGTCGACCGAGAAGCTGAACCCGGCGCGATAGGCCGGAGCGAAGATCTTCAGGAGGTACAGCGGGACGTTGATGTTCCGCTCGAACGGGCCGATGTTGAATCGCGCGCTTTCGTCCTTGATGGCCTGCAGTTGTGCTCGGCCATCCGCCTTGGGCGAGAGGAAGAGATCCTGGAGGCGCGTGTCCCGATCGCGGACGGGTTTCCCGTCGACCTCGAACACATCCCTGAACGACACCCACTCTCGTGCCGGCTCAGACCACACGAACAACAGGTCCGAGCGCAGGCGCCGCTCCCGGCGTTCGCCAGGCAGGACCTGGCGGTAGTCCTCCTCGGCCACGACCGCCGAGTATTGTCCGATCCAGGCCTGCGCGTAGTCGCTGAGTCGGCCCACGATCCGGTCCGCTTCCGGGCTTGTTGCCGGTGCCGCCTGGCTGGTCGGCGGCGCTCCCGCGGCCAACCGGCCGGCCCCGCGGTACGCCTCGGGCGGGGCAACCGCTCCGTGCGTCCCCCCTCGAGGGGTCACGGGTGGCTCGATATCGCCGCTGGCCGGCGCGCGAAACGAGACGAATCCCGGCGCCCGGATCACGAGTCCCTTCCGCCGCGATTCCACCCGCAACTCCCGGACGAGGGCGGGTTGGTCGTCTGGGACCGGGGCGAGTCCGACCTGGTAACAGGCGTCGAGTTCCGACGCGAGCGAGTCGGGTCCCTCGGTCGGACGACCAGTCACGTTCACCAGGGCGCCGCCAGTGGCCCGCGCGAGTTGGCCCAGGAGGCGGGGGTCGAACCACGTCCGTCGGGCATCCCTGGGAACCGGCACGGCAAA
>CAZJRM010000039.1:20666-24234 GCA_964547975.1 uncultured Vicinamibacterales bacterium
ACAACACGGCCCGGGCCTCGGCGGCCGCCCTGGCCGCGGCCGCGATTCGCCCGGCGGTCCGCTCGTCGAGGCCGGACGAGTAGAAGGCCACCACCTTTCGCCCGGGAAGGGACGACACCGACTCCAGCACACGAATCAGGCCGTTGATGCCGCCATCGTCGGCCGGGGAGTCGCTGCCCGCGACCGGCTGGGGTCGATCCGCCTCGGCTTCACGGCTGATTCGGGCCCCCATCGGGTTTCCGCTGACGTGAGCCGAATCGGGGGTCACGCCGTCCGTCCGGAGGCCTTCCGGCGGGATTCGGCCGGCCACCTGGCTGATGGCGCCGCGCAGCGCCGCGCGATCGGCTCCAAGGGAAGGTCGCAGGCTGGCCGACTGCGGCAGCCGGACAACGGCGACCTGATCGCTCAGGCCCAGCCGATCGACGAACGCCCCCGCGCTCTGGATGACAGGGCGTTCACCCCCCATCGGGAGAGAACCTTCATCGACGACAAGGAGGACCAGCCGCCGCGGCTCGGCGACATAGCGTGTCGAGACGGATCCGTTCCGGTCACGCCGCGCCGCCGCGTCAGCGACGGCCCCGGGTCCCCGGCTGACGCGGCGGATCCACGCCACGTTGCGCAAGCGGCCACCCACGGTGACGTTCAGATCGGCGGGGTCGATGGTTTCGGGAACCCGTCCAGCGGCATCGAGAACGACCAGGTCCACGCCCGGGCGATCGGATTCGGCGGGCGGTTGGAACCCTGAACGGCCATCGATGCCTACCACCAGCGGCTGCCAGGCGGCCACCAGGACCAACGCACCGAATATGGCGCGAGGGCGACGGAACCGCATGCCGACCTCCTGATCTGCCGGGACGGCCGGTGGGGCCACGGCCACCTGACGGTACCTTAGACTCCGGTTCCCGCCTTGGAGTTCTGCGGCCCGGCGAGCCTTATCGCCGCTGGACGATGACCACACCGTCCTTCATGACGAACGTGACGCGTTCCAATTGCGAGATGTCCTTGATGGGATCGCCGTCGACGGCGATCAGGTCGGCAAGCCTCCCTGGCGCGATCGCGCCGACCTTGTCGGACCATCCCAGGAGGTCGGCGGCGTGGAGCGTCGCCGCCTGGATCGCCTGCATCGGCGTCTGGCCCCACTTCACCATGTAGGCGAACTGCCGGGCGTTCGTGCCATGCGGGTACACGCCTGCATCGGTGCCGAAGGCGATCTTCACGCCAGCCTGGACGGCCCGCTGGAAACTCTGACGCTGGGCCAGGCCGATCTTCTTCTCCTTCTCGATGGTCGAGTCGGGATACCCCAGGCGCTTGAACTCCGACACGATGTAGTCGTCGTTGTAGATATCGGCCACGAGGTACGTCCCGCGCTCCTTCAGCATCCGGATCGCCTCGTCGTCCAGCTGGCTGCCGTGCTCGATGGACGTCACGCCCGCCTGGACGGCACGCTTGATGCCGTCGAGTCCATGTGCGTGCGCCGCGACACGCCGGCCCCACATCGCGGCTTCCTCGACGACGGCCTTCATCTCTTCGAGCGAGTACTGGGGTGCGCTGACCGAGTCCTCTTCGGACAACACGCCGGCCGTCGCCATGAACTTGATGACGTCGGCCCCGTGCTTGATCTCGGTGCGGACGAGCTTCCGGATGGCATCGACGCCGTCCGCGATCCCGGAGAACTCGTCGAACCGCAGGTTCGGCGAGAAACCCACGAGATCCCCGTGGCCCCCGGTGGCGCCGACGGTCAACGTGGCCACCTGCATGCGCGGTCCGACGACCACGCCGCGGTTGATGGCGTTGCGAAGCGCCACGTCGACGTATTCGCGGGCGCCCACGTCCCGGATGGTGGTGAACCCGGCTTCGAGGGTGCGACGCGCGTAGACATGAGCCGTCACGGCCATGTCGATCGGAGACTTGCGAAAGATGTCGTCGAGGTAGTTCTCCGGCTGCCCGGTGATATGGGTGTGGCAGTCGATGAGACCCGGGAGCAGCGTCTTGCCGCCGAGGTCGATGACCGTGGCGCCAGGCGGAACGGTCAGCTTCGGCCCAACGGCCTTGATGACGTTCCCTTCGATGAGGACTTCCTGGCTGTCGCGCACGGTGCCGGCGACGACGTCGACCAGGTGCGCCGCGCGCAGCAGGACGACGGCAGGCGGGGGCGCCGCCTGGGCGCGGAGGCCTGCCGCGAAAGCCGCGGCGAGTGCGACAACCGTCAGACCGACTCGAATCCGCTTCGTTACCATGTGCCCTCCGCTCGATCCGCCAGCAGCCAGGCGGACACCAGCGCCACGCGCGTCATCTTGAGGACCTGTCCCGGCGCGACGCCGTCCGGGGTGTCCGCCGGTTCGTGATAGCCATCGAAGAAGTTCCCGAAGAACCTGACGAAGGGCCGGCCCTGCCGCGCGAACGCGCGATAGTCGCTTCCGCCGTGCCGGCCGTCTGTCCGATCGAGGTGCAAGGCCAACCCGGCGGCCCTGGCGGCCTGCTTCAGGATCGGATCCAGTTCGGGAGCCGTGGGAGGCACACCTAGCTCGACGAAGTCCTCGGCCTTGACCGTCGACAGGAAGGCGTCCCCACGCTCGAGCCTGGTGTCGGCCACCAGTGTGCGGATTTCGTCGAGTTTCCAGGGGTGACCGATCATGTCCAGGTTCAGGTAGACCGACGTTCGATCGAGCGGCCAGACCGGGTGGCGCACGTAGTACTCGGAGCCCAGATGTCCCTCTTCTTCACCCGTCCAGAACACGAGCACGAGCGTCCGTTTCAGGCGATACGGACTGGACCCGAGCACGCGCGCCATTTCCAGCAGCGCCGCGGTGCCCGAGGCGTTGTCATCGGCTCCCGGATAGACCGTCGTGTCCTGGCGGCCGAGATGGTCCATGTGGGCGCCGATGACCACGGCGCGATCCCGCAGCACCGGGTCGGCACCCGGGATCGTCAGCACGATGTTCCGACCGAGCGTGAGTTGTTCGTCGCCAGCGTGGCGGATCGTGACGAGCGTGCCGGGAAGATCGCGTCCGCCTCTCGCCTCCGCCGAGGCCACGGTCATGCCGCCGGCCGCGAGCACCGTCTCGCCGACCGCGGACGACACCCTGACGACGGGAATCGAGCCGTCATTGTCGGCGCCGACCTCGAACGGCACGAAGGCGCGCGCGGCCGGCGCTTCGTCTCCCGACGCCAGCACCTTCAGGAACGTGTCGTCTTCGATGACCACCAACGCCCGGGCACCGAGCGCCTGCGCGGTTTCCGCCCGGCGTTCGTGCCGACGTGACTGTTCCTCCGGCGTGTACTTCTCCCGCATCGCGGGCGTCTGGTACTCGGGCCAGGCCGGCAGAGCGCCGAGGACGACCACGATCCGGTCCTTCACGGTGAGATCGCGGTAATCGTCCCGCCCGAGCGAGGGTTCGCGCAGGCCGTGGCCGGCAAAGACGACCGGTGCCGACAGCGATGCCGGCGGCCGGGTCTGGAACAGCGCGTCGACGCCGGAGGAGAACGTGCGCGTCTCGGTCAGGCCGTTGCGGGTCACGGTGACGGTCAGTTGTCCGGACGGGCGATCGATCGCGCGAATCGGGACCTG
>CAZJRM010000039.1:24334-30273 GCA_964547975.1 uncultured Vicinamibacterales bacterium
AACATCAGCACCGGCGGCACGAGCAGCAGGAAGCTGAGCACGACCAGGATGAGCATGAGGGGGAAGAACCACCTCGCCCAGCGTTCCCACGGGATTTTCGCCGCGCCGAGCACCCCCATCGTCACGGCGCTCGTGGGGAGGATCGGATTGACGAACTCGCACAACTGGTACGCGTACACGGCTGTCTGCCGGGTCAGGCCCACCAGGTCCGCCAGCGGCGCCATGATGGGCATGGTCAACGCGGCCTGGGCGGTTCCCGAGTGGATGAAGAAGTTGATGACGCACTGCACGAGGAACATCACCTGGCCGATGACGGCGACCGGCAGGGCGGTCAGCGAACCCGACGCGACGTACAGCATCGTGTCGAGCACCTTGGCGTCCTGCGCGATGACGAGCAGCGCGCGGGCGCAGGCCACGATGAACACGACGCCGACCATATCCTTGGCGCCCGTGACGAACGTGCGCGCGATGCGGCTCGGTCCGAGGCCGCCGGCGAACCCGAGCACGATACCCATGCCGAAAAAGAGGACGGCGATCTGGTCGATGTACCACTGCCATCGCAGGACGCCCACCACGAGCAGGATCATCGCCACGACGAACAACGTCAGCGTGACGATGTGTTTCACGTCCCAGGCAGCCGCGCTCATGTCCCGTGCCTGCACGGCTTCGCGTTCGGCATCGATGTCCCGGACCGGGCTGATCGACGGGTCCCGTTTCACCTTCCGCGCGTACCACATCACGTACGCGATCATCACGGCCGTCCCGACGACCCACGTGACGAGACGGTAGCCGAGGCCCGAATACAGCGGAATGCCGGCAATGCTCTGGGCGATGCCGACGGTGAACGGGTTGAAGAAGGCCGCGGCAAATCCCGCCGCCGCGCCGAGAAACGGGATCGACACGCCGACAATCGAGTCGTACCCGAGCTGCCGCGCGAGAGGGATGAAGATGATGATGAAGGGAATCACCTCTTCCGACATGCCGAAGATCGAGCCGGCCAGCGAGAAGACCGTCATGAGGGCCGGGATCAGGAACACCTCGAGATGCGGCCGCTCGGTGATGGCGTGAGCGATCTTCTGGATGCCGAACTCAACCGCGCCGGTCTCCTGGAAGATGGCGAAACTTCCGCCAATCATCAGGAGGAAACAGATGAGCAGGGCGCCGTCCATGAATCCCTTGATCGGCGACTCGAGGATCATCTGCGGGCCGAGGTAGACCTTGTCGACCTCCTTGTACGTGCCCGCGACCGTGACGAGGCGGGATCCTTCGCTCGTCCCGACCCGTACCCGCTGGTACTCGCCGGAGGGAATGACCCACGACCCGGCCAGCACGACGATGATGAGGGCCATGACCACGACGAGCGTGTGGGGCATGGCGAGGCGGGCGTAGAACGGCTTCGTACTCATACCTCGGTCTCCGGCTCGAACGTGCCCCGGGCCAGGTGGGCGCCGTCTTTCATGAGCCAGCGGCCCCGCGCAATCACGCCGCGCACCTCGAGGCTGGCCGGGTCGAGCAGCACGATGTCAGCGTCCGCACCTTCCGCGAGGTGTCCCTTGGCCCGCAGCTTGAGCATCCGCGCGGGGGTTGCCGTCCCGACGGCCAGGGCGGTGGCGAGGGGAATCCCCTCGTTCCGGACCGCATCTCGAATCTCGGCCACCAGGCTCGTGACGCGGCCGATTTCGAGGCGTCGCAACCGGCCCTGGGCATCGAAGTCGGGGAGGCTTCCCTGGCCATCCGAGGTGAACGAGATCTGTGACACCGGAACGCCCGCGTCCAGCATCCGCCGAAGGCCGGTGCTGCTCTTCACTTCACCCTGTTCGAGGAACGCCGGCACGGTCGAGGTCGTGAAGTCCACCAGTCCACCGCGTTTCGCCCACCGGATTCCATCGTCGAACAACGTCGGGTTCCGGTTGATGTGCGTCGGGAGGAACTGCGTGATCGGGATCTCGGTCTCCGTGACGATGCGGTCCAGCAACGACAGGCCACGAACGCCATCCCCCATGTGGACGTTGACGATGCCCGCCTTGCCGGACAGGATGCCGCCGCGACGCGCCTCGGCGGCAACCCGGGCGAACTCGTCGAACGTCGGCTGCGTCGACCGATGGTCCGACAGCGCAACCTCACCGACGCCGATGATCTTGTCCACGACGAGGAGGTCACGTTCGATGCTGCCGGTCAGCGTCTGGACGGGCACGGCGTAGTGACCCGTGTAGATGAACGTGCTGAGCCCCTCGTCGTCGAGTCCACGGGCCTTGGCGAGCAGGCCCGCGGGCGTTCGTGTGACCCCGTCGGTGCCGAGGCAGCCGACGAGCGTGGTGACCCCGCCGCGAATCGCGTCGGACAACATGAGTTCCGGCGTGCGTGTGGCAAATCCGCCTTCGCCGCCGCCGCCCATCAGGTGGACGTGCGCATCGATGAAGCCGGGCACGGCGAGATACGGTGAGGCGTCGACCGACTCGCCCCAGCCCTCCGGCAGCGACAATCCCGACGCGATCTTGAGGAGGCGACCGCCGCCGACGAGCAGGTCGGTTCGGCCGGCGTGCGCCGGCGTATAGACGTCCGCGTTCTTGAGGAGCAGCATGAGGTCCGTTCGTTAGCGCGCGGCGCCGAGGCTGACGAGGTTTGCGAACTGGCGGTACGCCCCTGGGACGCCGGCCGGCAATTGGCGGAACCACGAGTACGCGGTGTAAACGTAGTGGCCCTTGCCGAGGCGCGCGTGTACTTCTCCGCCGGTCTGCGGCGGTTCGCCCGGGTCGGCGCACTCGAGCAGCGGCGTGTACTGGGCGTCAAACGTGGTGAACGCGTAGAGATTCCGTTCCTGCACCCAGTCCGCGAAATCGGCCGGCGTGATCGCGTTGGGGGTCGTGAAGGCTGGATGCGTCGGCGCGAGGATCCGGACCGGCGCCGTTTCGTCGGTGACTCGCGAGGCCATCTGCGCCGGGAAGGGCGCCAGCCCGCGCGCCGCGAAATCGGGCTGTTGGTACTGCACGATGAGCGTGCCGCCGTTCCTGACGAAGTCGAGCAACCGGCCGTTGTTGGCGACGAAGGCTGGCCGCGCTTCCGACGCCCGGATGCCGACGACGATGGTCTTGTAGATCGAAAGATCGGCGGCGCCGAGCGCGTCGTCGCTCAGTTCGGTGACGGCAAGGCCCAGGCGGCGCAGCGCGTCGGGCACCTGATCGCCGCTGCCCATGACGTAGCCGACGCTGACCGGTGCGACCTTCACGTCGAAGACGCGCACCTGCGCGTCCGCCGGCGCGTAGAGCCGATGCGTCTGGATGTGCGGATACGAGAGCGTCCGCACGCCCTGGTCGTAGGTGGCGGCGCCGACCGTGGCGCTGGCGCGAATCGAGTACCGTCCAGGAGCCGTGGACTTCGCGGGCACCACTGAGAAGGCCACGGCGGTCCGGTCGCCCTTCTTCGGGAGCGAGAACTCGGCGGCGGCCGGTGTGGCCGTCCACCCGGCGGGCAGCGTGAGCGTGAGCGTCCCGCTCTGGGCGCTGAGCGCGTTGTTCTGCAGTCGAACGGCCACTCGGCGTACCTGGCCGAGGGACGCCGTGGGCACGACTTCGAGCTGTGAGTCGAGGTTCACCGTCACGGCCGGCATCACGGCGAGGTTGCGGCGCAGTTCGCCGCGGACCTGATCGATCAGCCGGTACTGGAGTGGCTGCGTCAACGTCACGCGGATGCCGCCAATGACGGCGTCGACATCAGCGGTGACGAGCGCCGGCGCGAACGGCTGGGCCACAGGGGCGCCGGGCTGCCAGGTGTACGACGGTCCCTGTCGCGGCGTCGTCAGCCAGTAGGGCTGCGTGGGCGCCTCGTCCGGGGAAACGGTCACCGAAAATGCCGACGTGTGGTCTGCGGTTTCACGGAACGCCCGCGCCATCGGGTTCGACGACTCCGGCGCGGAGGGCTGCGATGGTGCCACGGACCAGTTCGCCGGGGTACGCAGGCTGACGCGGCCGACTGAAACCGTCGAAGGACTCGCCACGAAGACCCGGACCGTGGCACCGAAACGTTCTCCGGACGCAATGGTCTCGACGTCGGAGACGGCGTCCACGACGGTGCCGGAGGCTCGGCGCAGGGCTTCGACCGCGTCGCGTTCCTTGATGGCCAGCAGGAAATCCGCTTCCGCCCTGGCGTCGGCCGGGGCCGTCATCGAGGTCAGCGCCGAACGGGCCGCGCGGAACTGCGTGAGCGCCTCCGCGACGAGCGGCACCGACGCTGCGGTGTCGCGAGGGTTGAAGTTGCCCACGGCCTTCGTGAGCGCGCGATCGGCTGCCGCGAGTTCGGCGGCGAGAGCGCCGGGCGGCAGACCCGCCAGCGCCGGCAGGGCCGCGAGTGACGTGTCGAGGCCGTCGAAGACGCTCGACTCCGGCGCGGTCGCCTTCACCACGCTGTCGAGCAGGATGAGTCCAGACTGCTGCGGTCCACGGGATTCGGGGACGCCCATCTCCTGCGACTTGTGCTGGCTCCGTCCCTCGGCGGCAATCTCGAACGGGCTCCGGCCAATCAGCGGATCGAACCGGCCCGTCTCGACCCGCGTGGTGATCTCGGTGCCGGGCGACGGACGGAAACCGGCCCCCCGGTACAGCTTCCTGACCTGCCAGGGACGCAACCCGTCACGGATCTGTTCGGGGAACTGCGCCGGATCGGCCGCGGCCTTCCAGGCGAGGGGCGTGAGCCGGCCCGCCAGTTGATGGTGACCGTGACCGTCGGCCGACGTCCCGGCAAATCGGGAGTAGAGGACCAAGGGCCGGTACATGCGGATGATACGAACCATGTCGCCAAGGACCCGCGTCTCGTTCCAGGCCCTGGCGGCCTCGTCCATGCTCTTCGAGAAGCCGTAGTCGAACGTCTGCGTGAAGAACTGGTCGCCGCCGTCGAGCGTCCGTGCCTGCAGCAGTTCTTCCGTGCGGATGACGCCCAGCGCGTCGAACAGCTCCGGCCCGATCACGTTCTGGCCGCCTTCGCCGCGGTTCAGCGACAGATAGGCCACGCGCCCGTAGTCGCCACGCGCGACCCGCGCGATGAACGCCGAGTCTTCGTCGTCTGGGTGGGCGGCCGTGTGAAGCGCGCTGGCCGTGGTCCTCAGCTTGAGGATCTGCTGGAGCGCGCCGGATGCGCCCAGGCTGTAGACCGGACGGACCTGGGCGTCGAGGGCCGTTGTCGACGGGAAGAAGACGAGGGCGGCTGCCGCGGCGGCAGCGAGGAACAGCCGGGCCGGGACGCCGGCCGCGGGAGCGGATGAGGTGCGACGGGAAGGCATACGGGAGAGTGTAGAGGATCTGGCTGTTCCGTCACCATGCCCGCGCGAAGAAACGGTTGAAGCCCCCGGGCATCTGTGCGATTGTTACGCAACTCGTTACACCGCCGATGTCAGACGCCACGACTGCCCCCCCCACCAACGAGACACCCTTCCTGTCGGCGGCACTGGCACTCGCACGCGACCCGTTCGTCCTGCTCCAGTTCGCGACCATTGCTGCCGTCGGGGCGTACTACGTCCTTCCGATTGCTTCGTCCGCCCAGGTCGCCGCGTTCTCATGGACCTGGGTGTGTGTGCCGTTCATGATCTGGCCGGTGATCGGCTGCTTCATGGGCCTGATGGCCCTGAACCGGGCGGCCGACCGCCGGTTCTGGACGCTGGTCGGGGCCTCGCTCTTCGCCTGGCTCGTGGCCCTGCTGGTCTACGCTCTCGTCCCCGAGGACGACTGGACGCTGACGACCTCGGCGGGCATGGACCTGCTGTACCTGGTCTTCTACGCGCTGCTGTACATCGCGATCGATCGCCGGCCAGACACGGTGTCCGACGAGACGCGAAGCCCGATGGAGCGCCGGTTGCGGACCGCCGGCGTGTCCGTGTTCGGCATCGGCTGGACGTTGTATTTCGTCATCCTGCCGACGTGGATGGGCTCGTTCGGGATGTGGCCGACGGT
>CAZJRM010000040.1:0-30183 GCA_964547975.1 uncultured Vicinamibacterales bacterium
CCGAAGCGGAAGATCGACCGGATGATGCCCCAGTCCGGTCGAAACGACAGCGGCCGCGGCAGCCGGATGACGCACCGTCCGGAGAGGATCCACACGTTCGCCAGCACGGCCACCGTGAGGTTGGCCGTGACCGTGCCGAGCGCCGCGCCGAACGTGCCGAGCGCAGGGATCGGACCGAGCCCAGGGATCAGGACGACATTCAGGACGGCGTTGAGGATGGTGGCGGTCAGCCCGAGGCGCAGGGGCGTGCGGGCGTCACCCGCCGCTCTGAGTGCGCCGCCGATCATGAAGAACACCAGCATCCCGACATTGCCGACGAACATCGTGCGCAGGAACGGCAACGCCGCCGCTTTGACCTCGGGTGTGGCCCTCACCACCGTCAGCAGGTGCGGCGCGAGCGCATAACCTGCGGCCGCGAGCACGACCGACAGCCCGACCGAGGTGAGAAACGCCTGGTGCACGACCCGGTTCACCTTGTCCGACTCACCGGCGCCGGTGAACCTCGCCACGAGCACACCCATGCCGGAGTAGAGCGAGGCGATGAAGACGATGACAACCAGGAAGATCTGCCAGCTGACGCCGATGGCGGCGTTGGCCGTGTAGCCCACGTAGTGCCCGACCATCGCGTGGTCGATGATGCCCTGGAGGCCGGCCACCACGTTCTGGAGCATCGTGGGCCAGGCGAGTTTCCAGACGGCGGCTGGCAGAGGACCGTCGACAATGGAAAGGTCGAAGGTCCTCGTCCGGGGGGCTGCGTTGGACATGAAGCCTCTATTTTACCAGTTACGGGGTAACCTAGGGCGAACCCGCTGCACATCGAAAGGCCGACATGTTCGACTGGCTGAGGACCACGATCATCTGGACCAGCGACCTCGTGTGGGGACCCTGGCAGACGCCCGCCGGGCCTGTGCCCGGTCCGCTGATGGTGTTGCTCATCGCCACGGGGCTGTTCCTGACGGTGCGGACGAGGGCCGTGCAGTTCCGGCGGTTCGGCGAGGCGGCGCGGACGATCGTGCCGAAGCAGACGGCCGGGGCGAGCGGGTCGTTGTCACCGTTCCAGGCCTTCATGACCGCGCTCGCGGCGTCCATCGGCACCGGGAACATCGCGGGGGTGGCGACGGCCATCGTGTCCGGCGGCCCGGGCGCGCTGTTCTGGATCTGGGTCTACGGCGCGGTGGCCATGGCCATCAAGTTCGCGGAAGCCGTGCTCGGCGTCTCGTTCCGCGTGGCCGATGCGCGGGGGAGTTCGTCCGGACCGATGTACTACCTGCGTGACGGCCTGAAGTCACCGTTCCTCGCCGGCGCCTACGCGCTCATTGCCGCCGTGGCCGCGCTCTTCACGACCCCGTTCACGCAGCCCAATTCGATGGCCATCGTGCTCCAGAGCCAGTTCTCGGTTCCGACCTGGGTGTCCGGAATCGCGATCGGCGTGCTCGCCTGGCTCGTGATCATCAAGGGGGTCACGTCGATCGGGCGGGCCGCCGAACGGCTGTCACCGCTCAAGGTGGGCCTGTACCTGGCGGGCGGGCTCATCGTGATCGTGACCCACATCGGCGCGTTGCCCGGCGTCCTCGCGATGGTGGTGCGCGACGCGTTCTCGTTCAAAGCGGCGGCGGGCAGCACCGCCGGCGTCGGCATCATGCTCGCGATGCGGTACGGGCTGGCGCGCGGCGTCTACGCCAACGAAGCCGGCTACGGGACGGCGGCGGTGGCCTACGGCACGGCGCGCAGCGTGAATCCCACGCAACAGGGGTTGAATGCCGTCATCGAGGTGTTCGTCGTCTCGTTCGTGACGTCGACGATCAGCGCGCTGACCATTCTCGTGAGCGGGGTCGCCCAGACGTCCATCGCGAGCCTGCGTGCGGGACAGGCCGGGCTCACGAGCACCGCCCTCGTCGCGCAGGCCTTCGACACGGCGATCCCCGTCGCCGGGGGCTGGGTGGTGGCCTTCTGCGCCTTCCTGTTCGGATACACCACGCTCATCGGCTGGGCGTACTACGGCGAGCAGTTCTTCGAATACCTGCTCGGCCGCCGCGTGACGGTCCCGTACCGGTGGCTCTACTGCCTGCTGATTCCGCTGGGCGCGACGCTCAGCGTCGACACCGTGTGGGCGTGGGGCGATCTGCTGAATGGTCTCCAGGTGTTCCCGAACCTGATCGGCCTCGTCGGTCTCAGCGGAGTCGTGGCGGCGGCGGCGCGGAAGCGGACGGACGACTGAGCAGCAGGTCCGTCAGCGTGCCGGACGTCGCGTCCGGCAGATCGACGGCGAGCAGCGGTTTCGACGCCCAGTCGCGTTCGTGCATGGGAAGCGGGGGCTCGAGACCGAGTTCCGCGGTAATGGTGTCCGCGAACTTCGCCGGGTGCGCCGTCCCGAGCGCCACGAGGCGCGCACCGTCGTCCGGGTGGCCGGCGCGCCAGCGGCGGGCCGCGTGGACCGCCACCGCGCCGTGCGGGTCGAGCACGTAGCCGGAGGCCGCATACGTCTCGCGGATCTCGGCGCGCGTCTCCGCATCACTGACCGTCATGCCGGAGATCGCCCCACGCATGGCCTCCCGGCTGCCGCCGTACACCGCGTTCAACCGCGCGAAGTTGCTGGGGTCTCCGACATCCATGGCGTTGGAAATCGTCGCGAGCGCCGGGCGCGGGCGATACGCCCCGGTTTCGAGGTATTCGGGCAGGACGTCGTTGACGTTGGTCGCGGCGATGAAATGCGACACGGGCACGCCCGTCTGGGCAGCCATGACACCGGCCGTGAGATTCCCGAGGTTGCCGGACGGCACCGAGAACACCACCGGCGTCTTCTCTCCGTCCGTGACGCACAGCCACGCGTGGACGTAGTAGAAACTCTGGGGCAGCAGCCGGCCGATGCTGATCGAGTTGGCCGAGGACAGGCGAAGCCCGGCGAGCGCGGGTTCGAGAAACGCCGCCTTCACGAGGCGCTGGCAGTCGTCGAAGGTGCCGGGGACGCGCACGGCGGTGATGTTGCCGCCCATCGTCGCCATCTGCGATTCCTGGAACGGCGAGACCCGGCCGGCCGGGTAGAGCACGACGACGGAGATGCCCTCCACGCCGGCGAACCCCCGCGCGACGGCGCTGCCCGTGTCGCCGGACGTGGCGACGAGGATCGTGACGTGCTCGCCGCGTGCGGCCAGTTCGTCGCCGAGGAAACGCGCGAGGAAGCGGGCGCCGAAGTCCTTGAAGGCCAGTGTGGGCCCGTGAAAGAGCTCCAGCATCGCGAGCGACGGATCGATGGTCACCGTCGGGACGGAGAAGTCGAGCGCCGCGCGAACGAGCCGGTCGATGGTCTCGTCCGGCCATTCGCCGTGGAGCCAGAGCCGGGCGAGCCGGCTGGCGATGTCGGGGAAACCCAGGCCGCGCCACCTCTCGAGGACCGCTGGGTCGAGGCGGGGGATTGCCGTGGGCCGGTACAGGCCGCCGTCCGGCGCGATGCCGCGGACGAGCGCTTCGCGGAACGACACCGGCGGCGCGACGCCGTTCGTGCTGACGAGACGCATCACTCCACCGTCCTCGCGCCCTGTGTGCACACGGTGCCAATCCATGCGTCGGCGTCGATCTGCGCCACGCGCCGGAACGTGCCGCGCATCGCCGACGCGGCGTGGGCGGCCGCCGTTTCGGTATCGGCCAGCGCAAAGACCGTCGGGCCGGAGCCCGAGATCGAACAGCCCAGCGCACCGGCCTCGAGCGCCGCGTGCTTGACGTCCGCGTAACCCGGAATGAGCGTGGCGCGAATCGGCTCGACGAGCCGGTCGTCGATGCACCGGCCGAGCAGCGGGAGATTCGACTGGTACAGCGCCGCCACCAGCGCCGCCGCGTTCCCGGTGTTCGACACGATCTCCCGGATCCGGAACGACCGATGCTGCACGAGGACGCGCGCCTGCCGCGTCGAGACGCGGCACTTCGGGTGAACGACGGCCACGAACAGACCGTCGGGCACCGGCAGCCGGACGAGGTCGAGGGGATGGTAGCTGCGAATGAGGACGAACCCTCCGAGCAACGACGGTGCGACGTTGTCGGCGTGCGCCGATCCGCAGGCCGCCCGTTCGCCGGCAATGCCGTGGGGGACCAGTTCGGCGGGCGTGAACGGCCGGCCCAGCAGTTCGTTGGCCGCGAATGCTCCCGCGGCGGCCGACGCCCCCGAACTCCCCAGGCCGCTTTGCAGCGGCAATCCCTTGTGGAGCGTCAGGCGAATGCCGCGCTGGGGGCCCTCCGAGGCCGGCAGGCTCGCCGCCGCTTTCAGCACGCTGGCGGCCGCAGCCGCCGCGGCATTCGATCCGGCGGCTTTCGGAAGAATGCCGCCGTCGCCCGTGATGGCCGCCACCTCGACTCCCGGCTCGTCCCGGAGTTCCGCGTCGACCGTGTCTCCGGGCCGATGGAGCGCGAATCCCATGATGTCGAACCCGGGACCGACGTTCGACACCGTGGCCGGCGCGAACGCGCGGACCCCCGGCCGAGGAAGGCGGTCCGCGACGTGAATGGCCGGAAAGGGTGTCGACATGGCTCAGCGCTCGATGTTATGCGCCCCCGGGGGCAGCGTCAACGCGCGCCGCGGATACAATAGGCCGACTCCATGCCACGCCTCGTCCGCCTGTCCGTCGTGATCCTGCTCGCGTCCGCCGGGGCCGCACGCGCCCAGGTGGCGCCGTACACCGAGTCGGTCACGGTGTCGCGGGTGGTCATTGACGCCCACGTGCTGCACGATGACGGGCGGCCGGTGCTCGGGCTCGGGCCCGGGCACTTCCGGGTTCGTGTCGACGGGCAGGATGCGAAGGTGCTGCGCGCCGAATGGACCGCCGGTGCCGTCGCGGATCGAATCCGGGATCGTGTGGCGGGCACCTCGGTGCCGATGACGGGTGACCCGGGGCCGGACCGATCCGGGCTGCCGCGCGGACGCCTGATCGTGATGCTGATCCAGCGGGACCTGGAACCCACACGATTCGAGGGCCTGGTGGGCCTGCTTCGCCGTGCCCGGGCCTTCGTCGAAGGGCTGACGCCCGACGACCGCGTGGCCGTGATGTCGTTCGACGCGCACCTGTCGATGTGGACCGATTTCACCGCCGACCGGCACGTCGTGGACGAGTTGCTCGCACGTCGCGTCCTGATGGGGCCACCACCCCGGGACGTCGCGGCATCGGGCCTGCCGTCACTGGCCCTGTCGTTCGACCGGCGCGCGGCCGATCGCGCCGGCACGATGGAGCAGGCATTGCTCGTGGTGGCGCGCGCGCTGGGCCGCGTGCCCGGCGCCAAGTCGCTCGTGGTTTTCGGCCACGGGTTCGGACGGCTTGGACTGCCGGGACTGGGCGGGGCACCGGGCACCATGGGGTTCGACCGGGAGTACGCAGAGGCCCGCCAGCAGTTCGTCGCGGGCCGCACCGCCGTCTACTGTCTCGATACCACGCGCGCGGCGTCCCACTCGCTCGACGCCGGATTGCGCCAGATCGCTGCCGACACCGGCGGGTTCTTCCTCCGGACCGACGAGTTCGCGGACGCCGCGATGCGGCGCCTGGGCGACGCGCTGACCGGCCGCTACGAGTTGTCCATCGAGACTCCGGCGCTTCCGGCCGGCGAACACCGGATCACCGTCACGCTCGTCGGCACGAAAGGGATCGTCCTGGCGCGCCGAACTTATGTAGGCTGAAGAACACCATGATCGACTGGCTTTCGAATCCCCAGACCTGGATTGCCCTGCTGACGCTGACGTCCCTCGAAATCGTGCTGGGCGTCGACAACGTGATCTTCGTGTCCATCCTCGCCGGCAAGCTGCCCGTCGAGCAGCGGTCCCGCGCGAGGCGCGTCGGGCTGTTCCTCGCGATGTTCATGCGCATCGGCCTGTTGTTCTCGCTCACCTGGATGATGCGCCTGACCGAACCGCTCTTCACGGTGGCCGGGATCGGCCTGTCGGGGCGGGACCTCATCCTGGCCGTTGGCGGGCTCTTCCTCATCGCGAAGAGCACGCACGAGATTCACGACAAGCTGGAAGGGGAGGAAGGCCACGGGTCGGCCCGCGTGGCGGCATCGTTCATCTCGGTGATCGTGCAGGTCACACTGCTCGATATCGTCTTCTCGCTCGACTCCGTCATTACCGCCGTCGGCATGGCCAACGACCTCGCCGTCATGGTCACGGCCGTCGTGCTGGCCGTCGGCGTGATGATGGCGGCGGCCGACGGCATCTCCGCCTTCGTCGATCGCCATCCGACCGTCAAGATCCTCGCGCTGAGTTTCCTGCTGCTGATTGGGTTCTCGCTCATCGTCGACGGCTTCCACCAGCACATCCCGAAGGGCTACATCTACTTCGCGATGGCGTTCTCGGTGTTCGTCGAGATGCTGAACCTCCGGCTGCGTGGAAAGGCCAGGCCCGTCGAACTGCGCCACACGTTCGCGGACGAAGAACGGCGGTAGGCGGACCGGAGCCGCATCCTCAGCTTGCCCCGCTCGTGCCTCCGCCGGCGGCCCCTGAACCCGCGACGCCACCGCTGGCGTGGTCGACGGCGTGTCCGGCCGATCCCCCGGATGACAACATCGCGATGGTGGCCGCCATGTGCGCGCCATCCGCGTCTTCCCCGGGCAGCAGGCGCAGCCACGCGGGACCGGTCGTCTGGCCGGACTTCTGCAACGCCTTGACCCAGGCCAGGCCCACGCCGAATGCCACCGCCAGCGGGAGGCCGTTCGTCAGGACGTCCGGCGCCGTTTGGCCGGGGCGTTGCGATTGCGCCTTCAGGTGCCGGCCGTACGCGAGCCACTGTCCCGCGCGCCGTTCAGCCTCGTCGGTCAGCGGCGTGAGGCTCTGGCCCGTGATGATGCCCGTGAAGCCGGCGATGATCAGGGCGATGCCGAACGAGAGCGTGGCTCCGCCGAATTCTTTGACGAACGGCACGGCAGCCACGAGCCCGATGAACCCGGCAATCAGCGTCACGACGCCCGCCACCGTCACCCGCGAGCGGACGTGTTCGCGCTCGCGGTCGAAGAACCCGTGGTCGCGCAGTTCCGCCTCGACGGCCTTGCTGTAGGTCTTCCAGCGTGACGTCGACCCGAAGACGCGGCCGAGTTCCGAGAACTTCACCGAGGACCTCGGGTTGCCCTTGTGCGTGAAGAGCAGCGTATAGATGGCCTGCTCCGACGGCCGCAGCGCCTTCGCGGGACTGCCCGGCGTCACGGTGAAGTCCGGCTTCTTGAACAAGCTGGCCCCGGAGGCCTGCTCGATGCGAACGACCTGGCGTTCGGCCAGCGTCATGAGCGTCGCGAACGCATCGGACCACATCGCCCGCCCTCTCCGCGTGATCGCCGCGCCGAGGTTCGGGGGCAAGGTGTCGGGCGGCGCCGGCAGCACGAGACTCCGGTCGTGGCGCGCGTGCGAGCGGTGATTCAGACCGAAGACGACGAATCCGCCCACGCCGGCGAAGAGGAGCATGCCGCCAAGCCCGGCGAAGAGCGGCATCACTCGCGCCGCCTGCATCTCGCGACGCTGCCAGTCGGCCGGCTGCGTGACGACCGATCGCGGGGCCAGCCGCGCGCGAAGGAGCCAGCCGGCATTTTTCGGAAACCCGGACTGCTCGAAGCGGACCGGGCCGAGAGCGGTCGACGTGACCTGGCCGGGGACGACGCTCGGCGGTTCGAGCAGGCTGGCGCCGTCGGGGAGGCTCAGTTCGAGCGCCGCTGTGTCGATGGGGTATTCGTGCGACGTCGGCAATACGTTCCACTCGAGCAAATCTTCCGCGTCCTCGAACCTGACTACGCCGTCGACGCGGTAGGTGAGCGAGAACTCGTGCGCCGACGATCCCGTCTTCGCGAAGTGCCAGACGATCTGACGTTTGCCGTCCTTCTCCGTGACCTCGTATTCGCCCGCATCGTCGCCCCGGGTGAAGCGGCGGCCATCCATCGAGACGTCAGTGATGGTGAGTCTGTCGATGCGGCGCTTGGGAAGTCCTCGGAAGACCCGGGTGAAGGTATCGTCACCGAAGACGAATCGGATTCGTTCGGTCACGATCATGCTGCCGCCCGGTTCGACCCGCAGGGTCACGTCGTAGCGGGCGGCGCGGTAGTCTTTCGCGGCCGTGGCCGGGGCCGCCATCCCGACGATGGTGGTGGCTGCGAGAGCCAGGGCGACAACGAAACGGCGGGTCGACAACATGGCGCTTCCTCCACTGCTTTCAATATGATATCACTTAGAAATCATGTTGTCCACATCCGGACTCCGTGGCCCTTACAATGATCATGACCCCCATGGAATTCCAGTACCGGCCAGAGATTCTCGAGCAGCTTGCGCGGCACGGATTCCGGCCGTTGCCGTCCACGCGGCCCGCGTTCGTTCACCGGAATCTGAGCGACCTCTATCGGTTCGAACTGCGCCGCCTGCGGGACCGGGTCAGGCGCCGGGAGTTCCCGCAGGCCGAGTACCTGTCCCGCGTGGTCGACCTTCGCCGCCAGTACCTGCTGGTCTCCGTCCACCCGTCGTCCTGGACCGTCCCCGGGACCCCGTCGGAATCCGCCGACGTTCCCCTCTGCTGATGGGCGGGGTTGCTGCGGCGTTTACAGCCAGTCGTCGAGGGGCGATAATCGAACGCGGGGCCCGCGATGTACCGGTACGGCTTCCCGATCGTCCTGTGTCTGCTGCTCGTCGCCTGCGACAGGGGATCGCCGTCTTCTCCGTCTCCCGATTGTTCGAAGCTCGCCGTGACGCCCGTGACTCAGACATTCCCAGGTGGAGGGGGTGCCGGCACGATTGCGGTCGCCAGCCCGGCGGGCTGTTCGTGGAACGCGACCGTCACGGGTTCGTGGGTGTCCTTGACGAGCCCCAGCGCGGGTTCCGGGGCGGGGACGCTGACGTTTGCCGTGTTGGCGAACCCGTTGCTCGCCGCCCGAACCGCCGCCATCCGCGTGGGGACTGCCGAGGCCGTCGTCAGCCAGGACGGCACGCCGAACGACCCGTCGTGCCGATTCGAGTTGCGCCCGGCCTCCCGCGCGATGCCAGCGGCGGGCGGCAACTTCCTCGTCCAGGTCTTCACGCCCTACGGCTGTCGCTGGACCTTCGCCAGCGGTCCGCCGTGGTTGCAGGTCGTCCCGGAGGGCGAGGGGGCGCCGAACGGAAATGGCAACGGGTCCGTCGAGGCGCACATCATGGCGAATCCCGATGCCGGGCCGCGGACCGGGCAGGCGATGATCGCCGACCAGTGGCTCACGATCGTACAAGACGGGCAGGCGGCCGCCGCGTGTTCGTATTCGATCGCCCCGCCCAGCCGGTCGGTCAGCGCCGCCGGTGCGGAGGGGAGCGTGACCGTCAGCACGGCGGCCGGATGCAGCTGGTGGATCGAAGCCGAACAGGGATCCGTGGCCTGGATCACGATCAACTCGGGCCAGCGGGGTGCCGGGCCTGCAACGATTCCGTACACGATCCAGCCGAACCTCTCTTTCACGAGCCGGTCCGCGAACGTCGTGGTGCACGGCGACTCGGGCCAGGCGCGGCTCGTGCAGACGGTGACCCAGGCGGGCGCAGGGTGCCTCTACACCATCTCGCCGACACAGGTGACGCACGACTGGACCGGGAACGACGACAGCGGCCGTGCGCCATTTACGGCCCAGGTGACGACCCAGCCTGCGGATTGTGTGTGGACGGCCTCGACCAGCGCTCCCGCCTGGATCTCCGTGTCCGACTCACCGCACCAGGGACGAGGGACCGTGTCATACCGTCTCTCGGGAAACGGGACGACGTCCAGCCGGACGGGCGAGATTGTCGTGAGCGGCTTGTCAGGCCTGAACCCTCCAGCCCGTCTGCACGTCACGCAGACCGCCCGGTGACCGTTGGCGTGACTCACCGGGACGAGTCCGCCACTCGCCGGTTCTCGAGGGCGGGGACCAGGTGTCTTCCGTCAGACTTCCTGGGAGCGGACACGACTGCACCACGCCGCTCCCGTTCGCACTCGCGGCGCCCCGGGCGCCCTTTCGTCAGGACGATCTATGTCGGCAGAGAAACCCCGTCTCAGTGACCTTCGTATCGATGAACACGCGCGGACGACAGGCGCATCGCGTGCCGTCGTGCCGCTGGCGCTTGCAGTGGCGATGATTGCCGTCGGGGCCGGCGCGTGGTACTGGCTCAACCGCCCGAAACCGGCCGAGGTCACGGTGGCGACCGTGCAGCAGACCGTGAGCGCGGCGTTTGCCGGGCCCTCGGCCGTGCTCAACGCCACGGGCTATGTGACCGCCAGGCGCCGAGCGACCGTGTCGTCGAAGATCACCGGCAAGGTGACCGACGTGTACGTGGAAGAAGGCATGGCCGTGAAGCAGGGCCAGGTCCTGGCCAGGCTCGACGACAAGGTGTCGCGGCGGTACCTCGAGCTCTCGGAGGCCGAGCTGGCGGCCGCGAAGCGGAACGCGGCCGAGACGGAAGTCCGGCTTCGCGAAGCCGGGCTGACGCTCGGTCGCGCGCGGGCGCTCGTGAAGGAAGGCATCAGCGGCCAGGCGGAACTCGACAAGGCCGAGGCCGAAGTCGACGCGCTGAGGGCCAGGCTCGAGCTCACCCGCCAGCAGGTGGCGGTGTCGGAAGCCCAGGTGGCGCTGCGGCGCACCGAGATCGACGACATGGTCATCCGGGCGCCGTTCTCGGGGATTGCGGTCACCAAGGACGCGCAGCCCGGCGAGATGATCTCGCCCGTGTCGGCCGGTGGCGGGTTCACGCGGACGGGGATCTGCACCATCGTCGACATGGCCTCGCTCGAGATCGAGGTGGACGTCAACGAGAGTTTCATCAACCGCGTGACTCCGGGACAGAAGGTGGACGCCACGCTCGACGCCTACCCGGACTGGCGGATCCCGGCCCATGTGATCATCACAGTGCCGACGGCAGACCGGCAGAAGGCGACGGTCCTCGTGCGCATCGGCTTCGACGCGCTCGACCCGCGCATCCTGCCCGACATGGGCGTGAAGGTGGCGTTCATGGGCGCCGCCGAGCCGGCCGTGGTCGCGGCGGCGGCGCCCAGCGTGACCGTGGCCTCGTCCGCCGTGCGGAAGGACGGCGCGCAGGACGTCGTCTTCGTCGTCAGGGATCAGGTCGTGGAGCGGCGCGCGGTCAAGGTCGGCAAGACCCGCGGCGACGCGGTGGAGATTCTGAGCGGGCTGGCGGTGTCCGAGCGGGTGGTCGTGGACGGCCCGTCCGACCTGGCGGATGGCCGGCTCGTCACGATCAAGTAGGTCTGGCAGGGGTTGGAGACACAGCGAGGTCGATATGGTTGCAGCAGGAGAGCCGCTCGTCACCGTACGAGACGTGCACAAGGTGTTTCATCGCGGCAGTGAGCGGATCGACGTCCTCCAGGGGCTCAGCCTCGAGATTCCCGCCGGGGACTTTCTCGCGCTCATGGGGCCCTCGGGCTCGGGCAAGTCGACCTTGCTCAACCTGCTCGGCGGGCTGGATACGCCGACCCAGGGGACGATTCACGTGGGCGGCGAGCCCATTCACGGCATGTCCGGCGGCCGGCTGTCCGCGTGGCGCGCGCGCCACGTAGGATTCGTCTTCCAGATGTACAACCTGCTGCCCGTCCTGACCGCCGAACGAAACGTGGAACTGCCGCTCCTGCTCACCGGGCTGTCCCGGGCGCAGCGCCGGACGCACGTGGCCACGGCGTTGTCGGTCGTCGGGCTGAGCGATCGCGCGCGCCACTACCCGCGGCAGCTGTCTGGCGGCCAGGAGCAGCGGGTCGGCATCGCGCGGGCGATCGTCACGGATCCGACCCTCCTGCTGTGCGACGAGCCAACGGGCGACCTCGACCGCAAGTCCGGCGACGAGGTGCTCGACTTGCTGCAGGCGCTGAACCGCGAACACGGCAAGACCATCGTCATGGTGACCCACGATCCGCACGCGGCGGCCCGGGCGACACGCGTGCTGCACCTCGACAAGGGCGTGCTGGTCAAGGAGCCGGTGGCATGAAGTACCTGCCGCTCGTCTGGCGCAATCTCCTGCGCCGCAAGACGCGCACGGTGTTCACGGTGTTGTCGATCATCGTGGCGTTCGTCTTGTTCGGCGTGCTGGCCGCCCTGAACGCGGCCTTCAACATGGGCGTGGAACTGGCGGGGAACGACCGCCTCATCGTGCAGCACAAGGTCTCGATCATCCAGTTCCTGCCCGAGAGTTACCAGGCGCGCCTCGAGGCGACGCCGGGCGTGGTGGATGTGCTGCACCAGACGTGGTTCGGCGGCATCTACCAGAAGCCCAGCAACTTCTTCATGCAGTGCCCCGTGGATCCGGAGCGGCTGCTGACCTTGTACCCCGAGTACGTGCTGCCCGCGGACCAGCGGGCCCGCTGGCTCGGCGACCGGTCGTGCGCGATTGTCGGCCGCGCGACGGCCTCGCGTTTCGGCTGGAAGGTTGGTGACCGGATCCCGCTGCAGGCCACGATCTGGCGGAAACGGGACAACTCCCTGAATTGGGACTTCAACGTCTGCGGCATCTTCGATGGCGACAAACCCGGCGTCGATACCACGCCGATGTTCTTCAATTACACGATGTTCGACGAGACCCGCGCGTTCGCGCAGGGGCAGGTGGGCTGGTACGTCATCCGCATCGCCGACCCCGCGAAGGCGGTCGACGTCGCCAGGCGCGTGGACGAACAGTTTGCCAACTCGTTCGCGGAAACCAAGACGACGACCGAGAAGGCGTTCCTCGGGGCGTTCGCGAAACAGATCGGCGATATCGGCGCGATCATCCGCGCCATCGTGACGGCGGTGTTCTTCACCATCCTGCTCGTGGCGGCCAATACGATGGCCCAATCGGTCCGCGAACGGACCAGCGACCTCGCGGTGCTCAAGACGCTGGGGTTCTCCGACGGCCTGATCCTGGCACTCGTGCTGATTGAATCGTGCGCCATCGCCCTGCTGGGCGGCAGCATCGGCCTGGCGCTGGCGTGGCTCGTCGCGCTCCGCGGTGACCCGACCGGCGGCCTGTTCCCGGCCTTCTTCCTGCCGACCGCCGACCTGGTGCGCGGCGCGCTCATCGCCCTCGCCCTGGGGCTCGTCGCCGGTGTCATGCCGGCGGTTCAGGCCATGCGTCTGCGGATCGTCGACGCCCTGAGGAGAAGCTGACCATGTCCGGCCTCATCAATTGGCTATCCCAAATCGTCGTCGTCACGGCCCTCAACCTCAGGACGCTCCGGCAGCGCCTCTCCTCGTCGTTCGTCGCCGTGGTCGGCATCGCGGGCGTCGTGGCGGTTTTCGTGGCCATGTTGTCGATGGCGGCCGGTTTCCGAAAGACGATGGCGTCGACCGGTTCGCCCGAGTCGGTCATCGTCATGCGGTCTGGGGCCGACAGCGAGATGACGAGCATCCTGGTTCGCCAGGACGCGAACATCATTGGCGACGCGCCCGGCGTCCGGCGGGCCGCCGACGGCCCGGTCACGTCGCCGGAACTGTTCGTCATCGTCGACCTGCCGAAGAAGACGACGAACACGACGGCCAACGCGCCGCTCAGGGGCGTCGGGCCACGCGTGTTGCAGGTGCGTCCGAATGTGAAGATCGTCGCGGGCCGGATGTTCGAAACCGGCCGGAACGAACTGGTCGCCGGCCGTGCCGCCGCCGCGCAGTTCGGCGGCGTGGAAGTCGGGCGGACACTCAAGCTGGGGCAGAACACCTGGACCATCGTGGGGATCTTCGACGCGGGCGGCACCGTCTCCGACTCGGAACTCTGGTGCGACGCGTCGGTCCTGGCCCCGGCGTACCAGCGCGGCAACACGTTCCAGACGGTGTTCGTGCGGCTGGAGTCGGCAGACGCGTTCACGAGATTCAAGGACGCGTTGACGACCGACCCCCGGCTCAACCTGAAGGTCGTGCGCGAGTCCGACTACTACGCCGAGCAGTCGCAGATGGTCACGAACCTCATCACGACGTTGGGAACGCTCATCGCGATGCTGATGGGTGTCGGCGCGATCTTCGGGGCGGTGAACACGATGTACTCGGCCGTCGCGGCCCGGACGCGGGAAATCGCCACGTTGCGTGCCCTCGGGTTCGGCAGCGTGCCGGTTATCGTCTCGGTGCTGGCCGAGTCGCTGGCGCTCGCGGCGATTGGCGGGGTGATCGGCGGCGCCATCGCCTACCTGGGATTCAACGGGTTCGAGACGTCCACCATCAACTGGCAGTCCTTCAGCCAGATTGGGTTCGCGTTCGCGGTGACGCCGGCGTTGATCGTGTCGGGGGTCTTCTACGCCCTGGCGATGGGGCTGGTGGGCGGCATTCTCCCGGCGATCCGCGCCGCGCGGCTGCCCATCGTGTCGGCGCTCAGGGAACTGTAGCGAGAGCCTAGAGCCTAGCCGGGCCCACGGGCCCAGTGACAGCCGTCAGCCGCGAGCCGAAAGCCGCGAGCCTACTTCCCGGCGATGACGTCGTCGATGGCCTTCTTGAAGACGCTGAAGGGCTGCGCGCCGCTGATGCCCTTCAGGACGGTCATCTGGCCGGCCGGCCCGGGTGTGCCGATGAGGAAGAGCGGCGTGCCCGAGATCCCGAGCTTGTTGCCGAATTCGATATCGGCCCGCACACGCGGCGCCATCCTGCCCGACGCCAGGCAGGCGGCAAACGCGGTGGTGTCGACGCCGGCGGCCTGCGCATGTTTCGTGAGGTCAGCGTCCGTGAGCGCCCGCTGGTTGGCGAACAACTGGTCGTGGAACGCCCAGTACTTGCCCTGCTCGGCCGCGCACTGCGCCGCTTCGTGCGCCTTGAACGCGTTCTTGTGGATCGACTCCAGCGGAAACGCCCGGAACACGTGCTTCACCTTGCCGGTCGTGATGTATTCCCGTTCGATCGACGGGAACGAGTCGCGGACGAAGCGGCCGCAGAACGGACACTCGTAGTCCGAGAACTCGAGCACGATCACCGGGGCGCCGGCGTCGCCCCGCGACGGCGCATCCGCGATCGGGGCGGTCATGCCGGGGGGCGCCGTCATGATGGCGCTGTCCGGGGCGGGTTTGAGCAGCGCCTTGATCTCGTCGATGTCCTTTCGCAATTGGTCCTGGCCGGCCTTGAGTGCCTCGACCTCCTTCTTCAGCGCGGTCACTTCGTCCGGTTTCTGCGCGCAGGCCGGCGCAATCCCGAGCATCAGGAAACCGGCGGCCACGAGGAACACGGTCAGGCGGGCGAACGGGCGTCGAGGGTCCATGTCGTGAGCGTACTGCCGGCGGGCCGGCCCGATCAATCGATTCCCGGAATCGGCAGATCCGCACTCCGCGCGGGCGGGTCCTCCGCTTCGGCCAGCAGCGCCTGGTTCCGGCCGGCCTGCTTGGCGCGGTAGAGGGCTTTGTCGGCGGCTCGCAGGAGTTCTTCCGCCGTTTCCCCGTGTTCGGGCATGAGCGCGACCCCGAGTGACAGCGTCAACCCGCCGAGCACGCGGTTCCGATGGGTGACACGAAGCGCGGCGACCCGGCTGCGAATCGCTTCGACCCGTGTGAGCGTGCCCTCGATGGTCGTCTCGGGCAGCACCAGCGCGAACTCTTCTCCACCGTAGCGGCACGCCATGTCGCTGGCGCGGACGCCGGTCTTGAGCAACAGGCCGAGCTCCGTCAGCACGGCATCTCCGGCTTCGTGACCGTAGGTATCGTTGAAGACCTTGAAATGGTCGAGGTCGGCCATGACGACGGCCAACGGCTTGCCGTTGCGAGCGGCGCGCGGGATCTCGCGCTGCAGCGCTTCTTCCATGTAGCGGCGGTTGTAGAGGCCGGTCAGCGGATCATGAATCGACTGGTGGCGCAGCGTCTCGCGCAGGCGGAGGTTCGCGATGCCCAGCGTGACCTGGTCGCAGACGGTCGTGACGAGCGGCCGGTTGACGACCAGCGTGGGGGCGTCGCCGCACGGATCGCCGCCGGTCGCCCGCAGGTGAAGCACCCCCAGCGTTTCGCCCTGGGCGGTCAACGGCACGCACAGATACGACGCCTCGTCGTCATCGTCGGCGTGCGGGCACGGCATGCTCGATGACGGCGCGCTCCGGTCGTACGGATGCCCCTGGCGCAGCCCCCAGCAGTCGGCCGGCTCCATGACCGCATCGAATCCGCCGGTGGGCGGCGACCACCAGGCCGCGAGTTCCAGGTCCGTGCGCGAGTGGCTGTAGACGTACAAGGCGCCGCTCGTTCCGGGAAACAGCCGCTTGCCGAAGCGGGACACGACCGAGAACGCCTCGGCCGTCGTCACGCACGCCTGGAGCACTCCGCCCATCTCCGTGAGGATCGTCCGTTCCTGGTTCCGGCACTCCAGTTCCGAGATCATCGACTGCATCTTGCTGTTGGTCTGGTGCAGGGCCCGCTCCGCGTTGCGCTCGAGGCTGGTGTCGCGGACGTAACACGACACGGCCGGCCGGCCGCCGACGCTGAGTACCTGCATGACGAACGACGCGTCAAAGGTCGTGCCCGTCCGCCGTCGGCAGGTGAAGGCCGCGGTTTCGACGGCCCCCCGGATGGCGCGGTCGATCGACGCGCGCAAGGGTGTTTCGGCGGTGTCGCAGACGTAGTGCGACAACGGCAACTGGGCGAATTCGGTGCGCGAGTAACCCAGCAGCCTGGGCATCGTGTCATTGAAGTCGATGGGGAGCGCCGACTCGGGCTCGACCAGCACGACACCGTTGGGTGAACTGTCGAAGACCGCCCGCAGGCGCGCCAGCGACTCCTGTGTCGACAGGTGCAGCGCGTCCAACGACACCTCGCGCGCCGCCGCCGCGTCGAGGGCTCTCGTGGCGTCATCGAACCGCTGGCTGGCGGGCCTGACCACCAGGAGGTGGAGCGGCAGCCACGTCCCGACCTGGATCAGCCCAGCCGCCCCCACGGCGGCAGGCCAGGACCACGACGCCGCCTGGTGAAGCCATGCGGCCAGAACGGCGAACTCGGCCACGATGGCAAGGACGAGCCACGTCGTCCGCGTCGCGAGCGCACGACCGAACTGGCTTGCCAGAACGATCGGCCCAAGGACTGCGGGCAAGTCGACACGCCGTGCGGCTCGTGCCGGGGGAACTGGAACGTGCAGCGGTTCTGAGTGCGCAGACATCGTTGGCCGGCGAAGGCCTCCCTTCGCCTGCCAAATCGGCAAATCGCGATGGTTCTTGATCTTGCGGGGCGAAACCGCCCGCCGCCAGGGACCGGGCAGCGAGCGGTTCCGGCGGTCTCAGGCCGTGGTCAGCAACTGCGTGAGGCAGCGGGCGAGGCGTTTCACGCCCTCCTCGATCAGTTCGGGCGTGGCGTTCGAAAAGTTCAGCCGGGCCGTGTTTCGTCCGCCACCGTCGGCGTGGAACGAAGTGCCGGGAACGAAGGCTACCCTCTCGGCGACGGCGGCCTTCAGGATCTCGCTGGCGTCCATGTGCGTCGGGAACGTCAGCCACAGGAACAGCCCGCCCTTCGGCCGCGTCCAGGTGATGCCTTCGGGGAAGTGGGCGTCGAGCGCGGCCAGCATCGTGTCGCGGCGCTCCCGGTAGACGGCGCGGATGTGCTTGACGTGCTGGTCCAGGAACCCGCCCTTGGCGACTTCGTAGGCCAGCATCTGGTTCAACGTGCCGCTGTGCAGGTCGGCGCCCTGCTTCGCCTGGACGAGTTTCTGGATGACTTCCACCGGCGCGATGATCCAGCCCAGGCGAACGCCCGGCGCCAGCGTCTTCGAGAACGTGCTGAGGTAGATGACGTTGCCGCTGTATTGCGCGCCGTTCGTGGTTCGGAACTGCGAGTCGAGCGTGACGAGCGACGGCAGGTGATCGTCTTCGTAGCGCAGCTGGCCGTACGGGTCGTCCTCGAGGATGGGGACGCCGTAATGGTCCGCGACTTCGATGAGTGCGTGGCGGCGTTCGAGCGACATGGTGACGCCGCTGGGATTCTGGAAGTTCGGCAGCGCGTAGATGAACTTCGGGCCGCTCCGCATCTGCGTCTGCACCGACTCGACCACGTAGCCGTCGAGGTCCGTATCGGCGGTGATGTACTCCGCCTGGTAGGCGTTCCACGCCTGCAGTGCCCCGAGGTACGTGGGCCGTTCGACCAGGATATGGTCGCCGGGATTCACGAAGACCTTGCCGATCAGGTCGAGCGCCTGCTGGGAGCCGTTGGTGATGAGGACGTTATCAGGCTCGATCCGGATGCCGTATCGCGTCGAGTGCTCGGCGATGAGATCCCGAAGCGGGCTGTAGCCCTCCGTCGTGCTGTACTGCAGGGCCTTCGGCCCCATCTCCGCCATGACCGTCTGATAGGCCTCGGCGAAACGTTCGGTCGGAAAGACCTCCGGAGCCGGCAAGCCGCCGGCAAACGAGATGATGTCGGGCAGCTCTGTCAGTTTCAGAAGTTCTCGGACCGCAGAACTCTTCATGCGCTGCGTCCGTTGCGCGAAACGCTCTGCCCACAGGGTTTGCATGATGGCCTCCCGGGGATCCGGGCTGTATCGGTAGGTTCAGTCGCCTGCCAGTCGATGAAGTCGGGGGCGGACGTCCAACCCCCACAGTCTACCAGCGGCTACGTTTCCCGGCCAGTCGCGGGCCGCGGGAGGACGGGGACCGGCGGGGACCGGCCTCGTTTCCAGCGTCGCCCGGGTAGTCGACCTGTGCGAGGAACAGGCCCGAGGCCGGTGCGGTCAGGGCCGCCGGTACCTCCGACGCCGTGCGCAGCATCTGTTCGACGTCCGCCACCTGCAACTCCCGGCGGCCGACGGCGACCAGCACGCCGACGATGCGCCGCACCATCCGCCACAGGAAATGCGAACCCTGGACCCGCACGAGCAACAGCGCGTCGTCCTCCTCGAGGTCGACCCGATCCACCTGTACGCGCGTCGACGTGTCCTCGGTGTCGTCGGCGGTGAACGAGCGGAAGTCCTTCATGCCGACAAACAGCGCTGCCGCCTCGCGCATGGCCGGAAGCCTCAGATCCTCGCGGACCCACCAGACGAACGGTTTCGCGAACGCCGTGCGCCGGCGGCTGATCTGGTAGAGGTAGTGCCGGGCGATCGCGTCGTGCCTGGCATGGAACGCGTGCGGGACACGTTCGACCGCCAGCACGTTGATGTCGGCAGGCAGTCCGTCGTTGATACGCCAGAGCAGCGTGTGCGGATCCAGGCGGGTTTCAATCTGCAGGTGCGCCACCTGCCCCAGCGCATGGACCCCGGCGTCGGTGCGGCCCGACCCGTACACTTCGAATTCGTCCCGCCCCGTCACCTCGTGGATGGCGCGTTCCAGTTCGCCCTGCACCGTACGCGCATTCTTCTGGATCTGCCATCCGCTGTACCGCGTACCCGCGTATTCGATTGTCAGCTTGAAACGAGGCATGGCGCTACTGTGACATCTCGAGGGGAGAGGGACAAGGCGATAGAGAAGCCCGAAGCCCGCCGCGGGCGTTATGATGGGCGGATGAAACGCGCGTTGATCTGTGTCGTCATCATCCTCGGCTTCCTTCTGCAGAGTCGTTCAATCCAGTTCGCGCAGTCGGGTGGAGCCCCGGGCACGAGCCCGGCCGCCCGCGCGGCGTCGAACCCGAAGCTGGTCGTGCTGATCATCGTGGACCAGATGCGCGGCGACTACATCGACCATTTCTCGGGCCAGTGGTCCCACGGACTGGCTCGGCTGGTGCGCGGCGGCGCGTGGTTCCGTCGCGCGGCGTTTCCCTACGCCAATACCGTGACCTGTGTCGGGCACGCGGCCGTCTCCACCGGCACGCTGCCGGCGACCAACGGCATCGTCGGCAACAGCTGGTTAGACCGAGCGGCGTGGAAGTCCGTCGCCTGCGCGGATAACCCTGGCGCTTCCACGATCAGCTATGGCCTTCCGGTCACGGCCAGCCACGGTCCCGACCGCCTGCTCGTGCCGGCGCTGCCGGATGAGATGCGCGCGCAACTGCCAGGCCCGGTCCGGGTGGTCACGATGTCCATGAAGCCGAGGACGGCCATCATGTTTGCCGGCCGGCGCGCGGACTCGGCAACGTGGTTCAACCCCGCGGCGCACGCCATGGTCACCTCGTCGGCCTACGCGTCGGCCCCCGTCCCGTTCGTGTCGGCCTTCACGGCCGCGAACCCTATCGAGGCGGAGTTCACGACACCGTGGGATCGCGCGCTTCCGGCCGACCGGTACCTCTTTACGGACGATGGCGTGGGCGAGAAACCTCCGTCCTACTGGACGAAGACCTTCCCCCATCCGATGAGTGGCCTCACCAACGAGACAGATGCCTGGTCGGCCTGGGAGGGGAGTCCGAAGTCCGACGCCTACCTCGGTCGGCTGGCAGTGGCGGCCGTCGACGCGTTGAAGCTCGGCCAGGGCAGAGGCACCGACTACCTCGGGATCAGTTTCTCGGCGCTCGACCACGTGGGCCACGACTACGGCCCGCGGAGCCACGAAGCCCAGGATGTCCTCGTGAGGCTCGATCGGACGCTCGGGGCGTTGCTCGACCATCTGGATCGACGCGTCGGAGCCGGCCGGTACGTGGTCGCGCTCACGGCCGACCACGGCGCGGCGCTCATTCCCGAGCAGGCCGCGGTGACGGGGGCGGATGCCGGGCGCCTCGCGACGGTGAAGGTCACGAAAGCGGCCCAGGAGGCGCTGCAGCGGGCGATTGGCGCCGGGGAGTACAAACTGCGCCTGTCTGGCAGCGACCTCTACCTCGAGCCTTCGGTGCTCGAACGGGTTCGAGCCACGCCACAGGCTGCCGAGACGATCGTGCGCGCGTTGCGCGCCGCACCTGGCGTTGGCGCCGCGTTTGACACCGCCACCCTGGGCGCGAGCGCCGCGGCCGGTGACCGGCAGGCGCGCGCGGCCCTTGCCAGCTACCGCCCCGAGCGGAGCGGCGACTTCATCGTGTATCCGCGGGCCGGCTGGTTCTTCGTCAGTGATGACGGTTCGGCACAGCCCGGCGACGGAACCTCGCACGGATTGCCCTACACCTACGACCAGCGTGTGCCGGTGGTGCTGTACGGCGCGGGGGTCAAGCCGGGCGAATACCTGCGCGCGGTGACGCCGCTCGACATCGCGCCGACGCTCGGCTTCCTCGTGAACGTCACGCTGCCTCGTCCGGACGGGGAGGTGCTCGTCGAGGCGCTCGTTCCGCGCGCGCGGTAGATCGGGCTACTCCTGGCGCGGCGGCAGCACGCGACGCACCGCGAAGAAGTAGGGGATGGCCAGCGCCGAGATCGCGGCGGCGACACCGAAGGCGGAGGCGAAGCCGAATCGCTGGATGAGCCAGCCGGTCGTCAGCGAACCGGTGCCGATGCCCGTGTCGAACGCCGCGATGATCGCGCCGAACGCGGCCCCGCGGCGCCGGTCGTCGATGCGTGTCAGCAGGTACGCCGCGTAGACCGGATAGGCGGATCCGAAGCCGATCCCGAAGATGACGGCAGAGGCGATCTGCCACCCCAGCGTCCCTCCCATCGTCAGGAGTCCGAGTCCGACCGAGATGAGCACGAGGCATGGCGCGAGCACACGCTGGTAGCCGATCCGATCGGCCAGCGGCCCGGAGAACGGCCTCGTGAACATGATGGCGAGGGCCAGCACCGTCAGGTAGATGGCCCGCGGCGTGACGTGGTTGGCCACGGCGTACATCGCCGCGAAACTGGTAATCCCCCCGTAGCCGAACGAGTACAGGAACAGCGTGACCGACAACACGAGCACGCGCCATTCGATGAGCGGCCCGCGCGTCGCCGGGTCGTGCGGCCGCCGCGTCACGTGTTCGTCGGGCAGGAGCCGCCAGGCGATCAGGCACATGCCGAAGTTGAGGACGCCCGTGACGGCCGTCAGCGTGCTCCATCCGTAGCGGTAGATCCAGAAACCGATGGTGGGCGCCACGGCGATGGCCGCCACCGACGAGAACCCCCAGTAGCCGATCCCTTCGGCTCGTCGTGACACGGGCAGGAACGACGTCGTGTAGGCGGAAGAGGCGGTCATCAATCCCGACCAGAACGCGCCGTGGACGAGCGTCAGCGCCAGCATCGCTCGGTAGTCGGGGATCACCGAGTAGGCCGCCGAGAACACGGTCAGCGCCGCGCCGCCGACAATCAGCGTCCGGCGCAGGCCGAACCGATCGGCCAGCGACCCGGTCACGGGCGCGAAGGCTGCCGACGAGTAGGTCAGGAACGCCAGGAACAGACCCGAGGCAAACGTACTCCCGCCGAGGTCCTTGATGTGGAACGGCGCGGTCGGAATGAGCTGGAACGCCGAGAGGAAGACGGTGAACGTGAACCCGCACATCAGGAAGAAGCGGGGGGTGAAGAGCGGAGCTTTCTCGGCGGACATCGGGTGTTTCAGTCTATCATCCGTGCACGCGGCACCCCCGGCGTTGACACGCCGGCGGGGCGACCGCACCACCTGCTGTTGGGGAGGACAGAACGACATGAGGAAGGCCCTGCATCTCATCGTCCTGCCGGGAGTCGCTCTCGGTCTGGCGGCGCTGTCGTGGGACGGCGTCTCGGCTCAAGCCAGTCAGGTCCAGGCGGCGACACCCGCCGCGGCACAGGCGCCCGCGCCGGCCCGGCCGGCCACACCGCCGCCGCCACCGCCCATCAACGAGTCGGCCGACCCGAATCTGAAGAGTTTCCGGTGGCGCTCGATCGGGCCGGCCAACATGTCCGGCCGGATTGACGACTTCGCGGTCCAGGAAGACAACCCGTCGGTGTACTACATCGGCTTTGCCACCGGCGGCATCTGGAAGACCACCAACAACGGGACGACGTTCACGCCCATCTTCGACACCTACTCCACGCATTCGATTGGCGACATCGCCATCGCGCCTTCCGACCCGCGGATCCTGTACGTCGGGACGGGCGAGCCCAACAACCGCCAGAGTTCGTCGTTCGGCGACGGCGTGTTCAAATCGACCGATGGCGGGCAGACGTTCGTCAACGTTGGATTGCGCGAGACGCAGTCGATCGCCCGGGTCATCGTGCACCCGACGAATCCGAACATCGTGTACGTTGCGGCCGTCGGCCACCTGTTCGGGCCGAACAAGGAACGGGGCCTGTACAAGACCATCGATGGCGGGAAGACCTGGACCAACACGAACGTCATCAACGAGGACACCGGATTCATCGATGCGGTGATGGACCCGCGGAACCCGGACACCCTGTACGCGTCGTCGTACCAGCGTCGCCGCACGCCGCATGGGTTCAACGGCGGTGGACCGCACAGCGGGATCTGGAAGACGACCAACGGCGGCAAGACGTGGACGCGGCTCGTCGGCAACGGACTCCCCGACGGTGGCGGTATCCTCGGCCGCATCGGTCTCGACCTCTGCCGGACGAAACCCAACGTCATCTACGCCCAGATCGAAGTCGGGGCGAGCCCGGGAACCGGCGCGAATGTCGGCCCGGACGGCAAGCAGGCGCCGGTGGGCGGAGGGCGCGCCGGACAGGCCGGGGCCGCCGGTCAGGCGGGGCAGGCCGGGCGCGGCCAGGCCCAGGCGGCCGAGGGACCCGATCCGAAGAAGAGCGGCGTCTGGCGATCCGATGATGGCGGCAAGACGTGGCGTGTCGTGAGCAACACGAACGATCGCCCGATGTACTACAGCAAGATCAAGGTCGACCCGGGCAATCCCGACGTCGTGTTCCTGGGAGGCGCGCCGGCCTTCAAGTCCGTGGACGGCGGCAAGACATTCAAGACGCTGCAGAACCTCGCCCACAGCGACCATCACGCCATCTGGATCGACCCGAAGAACGGCCAGCACGTGATGTACGGCAACGACGGCGGCCTGAACGTCAGCTACGACCAGGGCGAAACCTGGGACTTCATCAACACCATGGCGGTCGGGCAGTTCTACGCGATCAGCGCCGACATGCGGAGACCCTACTACGTGTGCGGCGGGCTGCAGGACAACGGGTCGTGGTGCGGGCCGAGCGCCAAACGGAACACGGTTGGCATCCTGAATGCGGACTGGTTCAGGGTCGGCGGCGGTGACGGCTTCTACACGCAGCAGGACCCGACCGACTGGACGGTGGTCTATGCGGAGTCGCAGGACGGTGCGGTCAACCGGCTCGACCTGAAGACGGGACGGACGACGTCCATCCGGCCGCGTGCGCCCCGCGCCGGTGGCCCGAATCCAGCCCAGGTGGCGCAGATGGCCGCGCAGTTCGGGATGACCGCGCCGGCGACGGCGTCGAACATCGTGCCCGAGCCTCCGGCGGGCGAACAGTTCCGCTTCTTCTGGAACACCCCGACCGTCCTCTCTCCGCACAACCCGAGCGTGGTCTGGGTCGGTGGCAACCGCCTGTTCAAGTCGCTCAACCGCGGCGACGTCTGGACGATGTCGGCTGACCTGACGAAGAACCTCAGCCGGTTCACCAGCCCGATCATGGGTGTGGCCGGTGATGTGCCCATGGCGTCGAAGCACGACGGCGTCGGGACGACCAGCGTCATTACGACCGTCGCGGAGTCGCCGGTGGTTCCGGGCGTGGTCTGGGCCGGAACGAACGACGGCAACCTGCAGGTCAGTCGCGACGGCGGCGTCACGTTCACGAACGTGTACGACAACATCAAGGGTGCGCCGGCCGGGGCCCACGTGACGCGCGTGGAACCGTCACATTTCGACGCCGGCACCTGCTACGTGGCGATCGATGCCCACCGGACCGACGACCACGCGCCGTACCTCTTCGTGACGAGGGATTACGGCAAGACCTGGCGGTCCGTGGCCGCCAACCTCCCGTCCGGGCACATCAGCGTCGTGCGCGAGGACCTGAAGAACCGCAACCTCCTGTTCGTCGGGAACGAGTACGGGCTGCAGATCTCGCTGGACGGCGGGATGTCCTGGAAACCGTTCATGACGGGGCTGCCGGTCGTCCCGATCAACGACATCCTGATCCACCCGCGGGACAACGACCTCATCATCGGCACCCACGGGCGCAGCATCTGGATTGTCGATGACATCACGGCGTTGCAGCAGTTGACCGACGCCGCGAAGGCGGCGGACGCCACGCTCTTCACGCCGCGAGCGGGCGTGCTGTGGCGAACCGATATCACACAGGCCGTCACGGTGGGCGGCAACAAACACTTCCGCGGCGAGAACCCGGCGCAGGGGACCTGGATCAGCTACCACCTCAAGAGTGGCGCGACCGGTCCGGTGAAGCTGACCATCGCGGACGTGGCGGGCAAGATCGTGCGCGAGTTTGCCGATGCATCGAACGATGCCGGGCTCAATCGCGTGTTCTGGAACCTGCGTGGCAATCCGCCAGCGGCGGCGCAGGGCGGCCGCGGCGGGGCTGGCGGTGGCACCGGTGGCGGATTCGGCGGTCGCGGCGGCCAGGGCGGCCCCGCGCTCGAAGCCGGGGCGTACCTGGTGAAGTTGACGGTCAACGGCAAGGACTACACGACGAGAGTCGTCATCGAAGCGGATCCCAGCTAGCCTACATGGGGCGTGGGACGTGGGACGTGGGACATGGGGCGTGGGACGTGGGACATGGGACGCTCGCCCATGCCCCATGCCCCATGCCCCACGTCCCTACTCGTTACTACTTCTTCCGCAGTGCCACAATCCTGGCCACGAGGGCCTTGTCGTCCGGCAGCAAGCCGGCGGGCGGCAGGCGCGGCACCATGTCGGCCCACACTGGCTCCTTTTCGAAGACCGCTTTGAAGATGGGCTCCGCCTCGGCGAACCGGCCCGCGGACGCCATCGTGATCGCCTGCCAGAAGGGCAGTTCGAGGATCTCCGGCGCGTATCGCGCCGCCGCGGCGTATTCCTCGAGCGCGGCGTCCACCTTCTGTTCGGTGAACAACTCGTCGCCACGATTCGCGTGGGCGTAGGCGCGCTGCAGCCGGACGAGCCGGCGCAACTCCGCGATGGGATCGGGATGGTCTTCGACGCGCAGGTCGAAGACCCGGTCCGCGCCCGCCCACGGGCGGCCCGTCGACACGGGCTTCACGATCAGGATGGCGGCGGACTGTTTGCCCCGCATGTCGCCGCCGGTACCTTGGGCCGCCTCGAGGGCGGCAAGGAGCCGGTCGGCGAGGTCGCCCGTGGCGCGGCCGTAGGCGTCGGCCATCGCCGGCCAAACACGATCGTTGAGCATCATGTTGGCCTGGGCCGAGAACTGTGCGCCGAGCACGTGACCGGCGGCGGCGACGGCCTTCGTTCCGGTATGAGCGGCCACGCGCCCCTGGGCGTCGATGAACGCGACCTGCCGGCCGTCGCGCAGCGTGTCGGCGGCGACCAGCCGTTTCAGAGCCTCCGGCGCCGAGACGCCCGCCTTCATCAGCGCCAGCCCGTTGTAGCCATAGCCGGGATCCACGAACGACTGCGTGGCGATGGCGCCGACGCCGGCTTCAGCCCAGGTCACGATCGAACCGACCGAGAACCAGTGTGACTGCACGGCCACGCCGAGCTCGCCCGTGGCGGGGTCCCGGGCGACGATGGAAAAGGTGTGCGCGAGCGGCCCACGGGTCGCAGGAGTGTCCTGGGCTCGGGCGCCGCCCGTGGCGACGGCGAGGCCGACGAGCGCGAGGAAGAGTCGCAGGTGCGCGCGTGTAGTTGTCATCATGTCATCGTGTCCAGGCCGAAAGCCGATAGCCGTGAGCCGTGAGCCTGTATCATGCCCTCATGCCGACCCCGACGCCAGCCATCGACGAAGGTTACACCCTCCGAGTCCTGCAGGAACTCGTGCGCATCGATTCGGTGAACCCGAGGCTCGTGCCCGGCGCCGCCGGCGAACGTGAGATTGCCGGGTACGTCGCGGCGCGCCTGGCCGAACTCGGGATGCGCGTCGATCGCCATGAGCCCGAGCCCGGGCGGATGTCCGTGGTGGGACGCCTGAAAGGACGCCAGCCCGGGCCGACGGTGATGTTCAACGCCCACGCCGATACCGTGGCCGTGGACGAGATGGCCGCGCCGTTCTCGGGGGAGTACCGCGACGGACGCGTGTACGGGCGCGGCGCGTTCGATATGAAGGGGGGCCTGGCCGCCATGCTGGGCGCGGCCAAGGCGTTGAGCGATGCCGGATGCCCGCACGAAGGCGACCTGCTCGTGGCGGCGGTCGCCGATGAAGAGTACGCGAGCCTCGGGACCACCGACCTCGTGGGCCGGTACGCTGTGGATGCGGCCATTGTCACTGAACCCACGGCGCTCGACCTCTGCCTGGCGCACAAGGGGTTCATCTGGTTCGAGGTGACCACGCGCGGGCGTGCGGCGCACGGCAGCCGGTTCGACCTCGGCATCGATGCCAACATGCACATGGGGCGCGTCCTCGCGGACCTCGACCGTCTCGAGCAGGACCTGCGCGCGCGCACGCCGCATCCCCTGGTGGGGCCGCCATCCCTGCATGCCGCGATGATTGCCGGCGGCACCGGCTTGAGCACGTATGCGGCGTCCTGCGTCCTGCGGATCGAACGCCGGACGATCCCCGGCGAACGGACCGAGCGAGTCATCGAGGAGGTGGAGGACATCCTGCACAGGCAGGCAGGTCGCGACCCGTCGTTCGACGGTGCGCTGACCGTGACGATCGTGCGCGAGCCCTTCGAGGTGGCGCCCGATGCCGCCATCGTTCGGGCCGCGGCCGGGGCCGTGCGCGACGTGCGAGGGTTCGAGCCGGCGTGTATCGGGCAGACCCCGTGGATGGACTCGGCGTTGCTCGCCGCCGCGGGGATCGACACGCTGGTCCTCGGCGGAACCGGCGCCGGTGCCCACGCCGTCGAGGAGTGGGCCGACGTACGTTCGGTCTTCGACCTCGCGCAGTGTCTGACCGGCGTCGTGCTCCGTTATCCCGCGGAGCGGGAAGCGAGACGGCCCTAACGCTTCTTGGCGGCGGCCTTCTTCGGCGCGGCTTTCTTGACAGTCTTCTTGGCGGTCTTCTTGGCGGTCTTCTTGACGACCTTCTTGACGGCTTTCTTGACGGCCTTCTTCGCCGTCTCCGCCTTGCTCGACTTCTTCAGGTCCTGGCGATGCGCGCGTTCGTAGGTCTGGATGTCCTTGAACTGGCCTTCGGCATCGCGAACCGCGTAGAGTTTCTTGCCAGCGACGCTGCGGTGGGTCGTTCGTTTCACGGGCATTCGACGTCTCCTCCGGATAGGCTTCTCCCGGCATCCGCGGGGCGCGCGGCCGGAGTCTGCATGTTGATCACGTCGGAGTGTACCACACCGATACGTGCGTCAGCGGCGCGTCATCGTGGTGTTCGGGCGTCGCTCCATGGAGAATACAGACGTGACCGTTGAACTCGTGACGGCGATCGACGACCCCAGGCTGGTGGACTACCGCAACGTGCCCGATCCCGTCCTGTTGCGCGAGCGCGGCGTGTTCATCGCCGAGGGCCGCCACGTCGTCCGTCTGCTGCTGGCGTCGCGGGCGCGGATCCGTTCGCTGCTCGTGTCTCCACCGGCGCTCGATGCCCTCGCGGCGGACCTCGATGGCCGGCCCGGCCTCACCGTGTTCGTCGCACCGCACGCGCTGATGGAGGGGATCGTCGGGTTCGACGTGCATCGCGGCTGCCTCGCGGCCGGCGATCGTCCCTCCGCCCTGAGCGTCGCGGACGTCCTGACGAAGGCGGAGACCTCGCCGTTCGTGGCGGTGATCGACGGCGTGGCGAACGCCGACAACGTGGGCGCGATCTTCAGGAACGCGCGCGCCTTTGGCGCCGGCGGCGTGCTGCTGAGCCCCGGCTGCTGCGATCCCCTCTACCGCAAGGCGATTCGTGTGTCGATTGGCGCGACCCTCGTGGTGCCGTGGGCCGGCATCGAGGACTGGCCTCGCGGCCTGCAGGCCGTCCGCGAGCGCGGCTACCAGCTGGCGACGCTCACGGTGCGCGGTGACGCCGTCGAACTCGAGGATTACGCCAGGACGCTGCCCCGCCGCGTGGCATGGGTGCTGGGCCACGAAGGCCACGGCGTGTCCCCTGACGCCGAGGCTCTGGCCGACGTGGCTGTCCGGATCGGCATGGAGCCCGGTGCCGATTCGATCAACGTGGCGGCGGCGGCGGGAATGGCCATGTACTTCAGCCGTCGCCGCGTCGCAGGTTTCCGCCCGGACTCCCGCCACGCCGGGGTAGACTGAGACTCGGCGGCGTTGCGCCTGCGTCCGCCGCGGAACCTGCCCATGAAAATCGTGTCAGTGCTGCTCGCGGCAAGCCTCGTGGCCGGGGCCGTCGTGGCGTGCGGAGGAGGCAACTCCGGCAGTTCGAATGCCTCCACACCCTCGACCACCCCGGCTCCGTCCAGCAACCCCTGCGCCAGTGTTTCGGCGGAAGCGCCCGTCGAAGCCGCGCGGACTCCGTCCGCGGCCGAACTCGCCAAGCGCGAGGCGCGTGTCTGCCGCCGCCAACCGATGAACGTCCTCGACAGCGTGTGGCGGCACCGGGCCGCGGCGCTCAGGGCCGATCTTCGACTGGCCGCGGATGCCCCGGCGGTGTCGGACGACATCGGCCACATCGCGGTCATCCAGGACCCCGGCAGCATCACGGTCCCGGCCAACCCCTTCGACCTCAAGGATGTCGGACTGAGCTTCACGCGCAACACGTCCGGCGGCTACGACGTGCGGCAGGGGAGTGCGACGTTCGTGTCGGCCCTCGGTCAGCGGCTGTCACTCGGTGACGATGACAGTTCGCAGGTCGTGCTGCCGTTTACGGCGAGCTTCTTCGGCCGGTCCTTCACGTCGCTGTTCGTGAACTCCGATGGCAACCTCACCTTCGAGGCGGGCGACTCCGCCAGCACCGAGCGCAGCGTGTCCCGGTTCCTGACGGGGGCGCCACGGCTCGCGCTGCAGTTCGCCGACCTCGACCCGTCGGCGGGCGGCGGTGTGTTCGTGAACACCCAGTCCGATTCGGTCACGGTGACCTGGTGTAACGTGCCGGGCTTCGAGAGCACCAGGAAGGTAACGGCGCAGCTCGTCTTGAAGGCCGACGGCCAGATCGACATGCGTTACGCCGCCACGACGACCTTGCCCGACGGCATCGCGGGAGTGTCGCCCGGCGCGACGGAGACCTTCACGCCCGTGAATCTCGCCAGGGTCTCGTCGGGAATCGTGACAGGCGGTGCGGGGGCCGTGGGCGAGCAGTTCGCGTCGGAGGCATCCATCGACCTCGCCGCGCTCGGGCAGGTGTTCTACCGCTCGCATTCCGACACGTTCGACCAGTTGGTCGTATTCAGCGACCGGCCGCTCGTGACCGATGCGTTCGCCTACGAAACGACGGTGGCGAACCGGGTCCGGGGTATCGGGGCGGGGATCTTCGACCTGTCGAAGGAGTTCGGCAGCGCCGGCACGCTGGCCAGCATTGCGTTCATGGACGACGTGAACA
>CAZJRM010000041.1:0-30110 GCA_964547975.1 uncultured Vicinamibacterales bacterium
GAACGGACGGATCTTCACCTTCGAGAATCCCGGCGCGGCGCTGTCGATGCCGAGCACCGTCCTGAAGATCTCGAAGTTCGGACTCGCGCTCCACGCGTGGCAGTCCGACCGCGTCGGGTCGCCCGGCGCGTCGTACCGCTCCGCGAACGTCGTCAGGCCCCGCGCCAGCATTGCTTCCCACTCGCTCAGCAGTGAGAGATAGCGGTCGCCTTCGCCGACCATGTTCACAGCCTGGTGAAGGTAGTGGCGGAAGTAGTACGAGCACTGTGTGAGCGTCGTGTCGCCGATGATGCGATTGACGATGTCGCGGGCTTCGGGGCCGGTCGTGACGCCGGCGAGCACGGCGAGCACGTTCGCGTGCTGCGAGTACTGCGCGTGCGCCGGCGTGTCGGCGAAGAGCTTCCGCGCCGGATCCCAATACAGCGACCGAATCGTCGCGCGCAACCGCGACGCGGCCGCGGCGTGCTCGGCCGCGAGCGTCGCCGATCCCCGTTCGCGCTCGAGCTGCGCCGCCCAGTCGTACGCGAGGAGCAGCTGCAGGTCGAGCGGCGCGCTCGATCCGTCGGCGTCGCGCGGCGGCACGCCGCTGCGCCACTCCTTCGTCCAGTCCACGTAGTTCCACCACGGCAGGAGACCGAGCGACCCGTTCGCCTTCTGGCGCGCCGCGAAGAACTGGAGCACCGCCCGCACGCCGGGCAGCATCTCCCGCACGAATGCGGGGTCGTCCACGTACATGTGGTAATCGTGCACCATGCCGATCCACCACAGGGAGAACGGCGGGATGTACTGCTGCTGCCGCGTCGGCGCGCGGCTCATCGTCGCGCCCTCCGCGGTGCGCGAGTCGTCGAGGTGCGCGATCGCGGTCTTCACGAGCCGCGCGTCGCCGGTGGAGTAGAGCGACACCAGCGCCTGGATGCGCGTGTCGCCCGCATACTGCAACTGCTCGTAATACGGGCAGTCCATGTAGCTCTCGTGCGCGCAGAGCCGCGCCGTGCGCCAGCCCACCTCGAGTATCTGCGGGACCGACACGGCATCGGTCGTGATCGTCGACGTCCGCTGGAATGGATAGCCCGTGTAGATGCCGTATAGGTCGTCGATGACCAGCGGTTCGCCCCGCGTCTCGATGGTCAGTTCGAGATACCGGAACGTGCGCCACCAGAGCGGGCTGTAGCGGCGACGAGACCCGCCGTCGGCGACGACGTCGTCGTAGTTGCCGACGAACTCCTTGCCGTCGACCTCGTTCCGATTGCCCTTGTCGCCGCCCTTCCCGTCGACGCGCGGTAGATACAGCGCCTCGGCGTATCCCAGGCGAATCGTCGCCCCGGCGCCGCCGCTGTACTCGAGCACCGGATAGGCCGTCGTCAGGTGCGCCTGGTCGAGCAGGAGGCGGGCGCGCGTGCCCGCCGGAATCGTGAAGGCCGCGCGCTGCGCGGGGAACGCTGCCGGCACCGTGATCCCCATGGACTGCCGGACCGCGGCCAGGCGTTCCGGGCGCTCCTCCATCAACGGAATCGACCGCGGGACGAGGAGCCAGCGGTTCGGGCTGTCCTGCGAGTGGCGCGGCGAACCGCCGGCGCGGCCGTTCGGCACCGCCGGCTGCGCGGCGGGCCACGCCGCATCGTCGAAGTCCGCAGTCTCCCATCCCCACGGGATCTTCGCGCCGTCCACGCGCTCACCGGGGCCCACGACGAAGTAGCCGCGCATCTGGGCATGCGTGAAGGGGAGTGGCGAATACGCAGCGTCGATGACGCCCTTCCACCCGTTGTTCGTGTTCACCGCGGACTCAGCCTTCGTGTCGCCTTGCAGGATGAACCCGGTCCGCCACGTGACCTGCGCCTCGGGCGCCAGTTCGCCGTAGTTCCACACCACGGCGGCGAGCACGTTGCGGCCGGCGCGCAGGTGCGGGGCGAGGTCCACGGTCTCGTAACGCCAGTGGTTGAGGTCGCCGCGTGCCGGCCCCCAGACGACGCGCGTGCCGTTGACGTAGAGCTGATACCGGTTGTCCGCCGAGACGTGGACGACGAAGCGGTCCGGCCGCCGGGCGAGGTCGAACGCCTTGCGGAAGTGGTAGACCCCGAAACTGAACGGTTCGGTGCCCTGCGCGACGATCCACTGAGCCTCCCAGCGCCTCGTGAGGAGGTCGGGATTGGCCGGCGCGGACTGCCGGGCCGAAGGGCCGGTTTGGGCCGACAACGCCGCCAGCAACGCGGCGGCCACGATCGTGTGCCTCGTTCGTGCGTGCATCGTCATGACTCCTACCATCCTGCGCGGAACGGCCGCCGCAGGAACCGATCCGCCTCGGGCGCGTTCGTCGCGCGCATCCAGTCCGCGTCCCACTCCAGCTTCCTGCCGACGCGGAACGCGACGTTGCCCAGGTGGTTCGCCTCGGTCAGCCACCCCGCGTAGCCGAAGTGGCAGGTCGTCGGCGAGCCGGTCTTGCAGGCCTGGATCCACTCGGCGTAGTGGCCGATCGAGTTCGGAATCGTCGGTTCCGGCCGCACGAAGTCCTTGAACTGCGCTTCCGGCAACAGCACGTGTTTGCCGTAGTCCGACAGCAGCATGCCCTTGTCGCCGATGAACAACACGCCGCTCGGCCACTGCGGGATCTCCCCGCGTGTCCAGACGTCCGGTTTCATCGCTCCCTGGTACCACGAGAGTGTCACTGCGGGCTGGTCTCCCAGCGCGCGATATTCGTAGACCGCCTTCATGGTGGCCGGGGCGATCTCGGGATGCGGAGCCGGACCGCTGGCTTCGACAGTGGATGGTGCGTGCAGCCTGAGCGCCCAGAACGGCAGGTCGATCCAGTGGCTGCCGAGATCGCTCATCGTGCCGTTGCCGAAGTCCCACCACCGATACCACTTCGGGCCCGGCAGGTACACCTGGCTGTAGGGCCGCGCAGGCGCCGCGGCAAGCCACAGGTTCCAGTCGACACCGTCGGGAACGGGATCGACCGTCGTCGGCCGCTCCTGCACGAAAACGATGTCCTTGGCGGCGGTGGCGTCGGCTTCCGTCGCGTGCCAGCCCCAGGCGCGGCTGACCCACACGTGACACTCGCGGACGGTGCCGATCGATCCGGCCTGCACGAGTTCGACGACGCGGCGGTAGTTGTCGCCGGCGTGGATCTGGGTGCCCATCTGAGTGGCCACGCCGGCGCGGGCGGCGGCTTCCCGGATGGTGCGGGTCTCGGAGACGTTGTAGGCCAGCGGCTTCTCGCAGTACACGTGTTTCTTCAACTGCAGGGCCGGCAGCGTCGCGAGGGCGTGCGTGTGCTCGGTGGTGCTGACGACGACGGCGTCGAAGTCGGACGGGCGATCGTAGATCCGGCGGAAGTCCGTTTCCCTGCGGGCGTTCGGGTACGCGAGCGCGGCCTTGTCGAGCGCGTGGCGATCGACGTCGCAGAGGGCCACGATCTGCTCGCTGGCGACGCCTTTCAGATTGGCGGCCCCGCGGCCACCGACGCCAATCATGGCGATGCGGAGCGTGTCCCCGGTCCGGGCGCGCAGGATGGCCGGGCCCGACGCGCAGAGCGCGGCGACCGTGGCGCCGGTGGTCTTGATGAACGTACGGCGGCTGGGTCGAAGGCGGGTGGGCATGGCGTGTAAGATACGGCTGTCGATCGACTCGTGCAAGCACTCAGATGGAGGCGGACATGATGGTCAGAACCCTGCGGCTGGTCGTTCTCGCGTGCATCGTGCTCGGCGGCACGGCCTCGGCCCAACAGCCGGCGCAGTTCCAGAACCTGTTCAACGGCAAGGATCTGACGGGGTGGGTCAATATCAACACGGACCCCGACACGTGGGCGTGGCGTGACGGGATGGTCGTGAGCACGGGCACACCCATCGGCGTGATGTGTTCCGCGGCGATGTACGAGAACTTCGTCCTGCACGTCGAGTGGCGCCACATGGTGGCCGGCGGCAACTCGGGCGTGTTCCTGTGGAGCGCGGCGAACCCCGGCGCCAACCGCCTGCCGGACGGCCTCGAGGTGCAGATGCTGGATCTCGAATGGGTGAAGCTCAATGCCCGTGACGGCGTCGAGCCGCCCATCGCCTACGTGCACGGCGAGCTGTTCGGCGTGGGCGGCGTGAAGATCGTGCCCGAGAATCCCCGGGGCGAACGCAGCAAGTCCATCGAGAACCGCGTGCTCGGCAAGGGCCAGTGGAACACCTACGACGTCGTTGCGGTCGACGGGGTCGTGAAGCTGGCGGTCAACGGGAAGTTCGTCAACGGCATCAGCCAGTCCACGCGCCGGAAGGGCTACTTGTGCCTCGAGGCCGAAGGATCCGAGATTCACTTCAGGAACGTACGCCTGCTCGAACTGCCGCCCGGCGTGACGACTCCCGAGCAGATCGCCCCGGCGCGTTAGCGGCGCGGGCTGCGGTTCCGGCCGGTCCTGCTGTACACTGCATGGATACCGTGCCGCGCCCGGACGCTTCGGGCGCGGCACGGGGCGATCAGCGCCCCCGATACCGTTCGATTCATCCCTTCGTGTCCTATGCTGTCCTTCTTCTTGTGCCTGGCGCTTGCCCAGGATCCGGCGTCTGTCTCGGCATCATCGCTGGTATCGGCTGCGGCGATCGCCGATTCGGGTCAACCCGTTCCCGTCGAGGGGAAGGGCGCTCCGTCGTTTGTCATCCCTCGTCTCGACGACGCGGTGGCCATCGACGGCCGCCTCGATGAGCCGGCCTGGCTGAAGGCCGCCAGGCTGTCCGGGTTCTCCGAGTACCGACCCGTTGACAGTCAGAACGCCAGCGAGCGCACCGAGGTGCTGCTCTGGTACTCGCCCCACGCGTTGCACATCGGCATCCTGGCGTTCGACTCGCAGCCCGAGTCGGTGCGCGCCACGGTCGCCGATCGCGACAACCTCGACCGCGACGACTCGGTGCGGATTTTCCTCGACACGTTCAACGACCGGCGCCGGGCGTTCATCTTCGGCGTCAACCCGCTCGGCGTGCAGGAAGACGGCGTGCAGACCGAAGGGGCGTTCAACGCCGGCCGGATGATGGGGATGAACGGGTCCGTCGACCTGAGCCCGGACTACCAGTTCGACTCGAAAGGCCAGCGGACGTCCGACGGCTACGTCGTCGAGATTCGGATTCCCTTCAAGAGCCTGCGGTACCCCAGCGCGCGCGAGATGCGGTGGGGAATCAACATCCTCCGGAAGACGCAGCGGACGGGACGCGAGGACACGTGGACCGATGCCAAGCGTATCTCCAGCTTCCTCAGCCAGGCCGGCACGATGGAAGGCCTGCGTGAACTGCGGCGCGGCGTCGTGACCGAGATCCAGCCGTTCGTGACGGCGGCGTCCAACGGATCGCTGGCGGGCGACGGGCGGTTCGCGCGTGACCGGGCCGACGTCGGTCCGGGCGTCAACGTCCGCCTGGGATTCACGAACGTCTCGTTCGACGGCACGGTGAACCCGGACTTCAGCCAGGTGGAATCCGACGCGAGCCAGGTGACCGTGAACGAGCGGTTCGCGCTGTTCTTCGCCGAGAAGCGGCCGTTCTTCCTCGAGGGGATCGAACTGTTCGCCACGCCGAACCAGCTCATCTACACGCGGCGGATCGCCGACCCGACGGGCGGCGCGAAGTTCACGGGCAAGGTCGGGAAGACCGGCATTGCCGTGCTGTCGGCGGCCGATGACGAGGGCGACCGACACGCGTGGGTCAACATCGCCAGGATTCGGCAGGACGTGGGCGCCAACTCGCTGGCCGGGGTGACCTATACCGATCGAACGTCCAGTGCCGACTTCAACCGCGTACTCGCGGCCGACGTGCGCCTCGTGTTCAAGAAGCTCTACTACCTGCTCGGGCAGGTCGGCGGTTCGTGGACCGAGGCGGAAGGCGGGCGCACGATTGGCGCGCCGATGTGGCAGGCCGAATTTGACCGGACCGCGAGGCGCTGGGGCTTCAACTACAGGCTGACGGGCTTCGGCGACGGCTTCGACGCGCAGTCGGGTTACGTGCCGCGCAGCAACATCGTCGAGGGCCGGGCGTCGAACCGGTTTACCTACTACGGGACGCGCGGCGCGCGCCTCGAGACGGCGTCGGTGTTCTTCGGGCCCAACCGAATCTGGCGCTACGAGGACTTCGGCAGGGCGGCGCCCATCGAGGGCAACGACTACGCCAACCTGAGCGCGACCCTGCGTGGGGGCTGGGCATTGTCGGCGCGGATCGGGCGTGACTTCGTGGTCTTCGACCCCGCGGCGTACGCCGCGTACTCGTCGGCGAAGCCCGACGGGACGATGGTGGCCTATACGTCCCTGGACGAGGTCACGAACTGGGGCGGCACGTACTCGGTCACCACCCCGGCGTTCCAGAAGATCAACGGCAAGGTCGAGGTGAAGTACGGCGGCGTCGCGATCTTCGCCGAAGGTGCGAAGGGCACCGAAGCGCGGGTTACCACGACGCTGGGGCTCAGGCCGACCGCGTCGATCAGGGCCGAGGGCAGCCTCGTGATGTCGAGGCTCGTCCGCGATCGTGACGGGGCCGAATTCGCGCGCACGACGATCCCCCGTCTCAAGCTCGAGTACCAGCCGAAGCGGTCGTTCTTCTTCCGCGTCATCACCGAGTACCGGTCCGAGTCGAGGGCCGCCCTCGAGGACCCGCTCACGGGGTTGCCGGCGATGAGCGGCGGCATCCCGGTGGGGGAGACCCGAGGCCGTAACCTGCGAGCCGACTGGCTCGTGTCATTCGAGCCGACCCCCGGCACGGTGGCCTTCTTCGGGTACGGCAGCACCCTCACGCGAGACGACGACCTCTACCGCCCGCGCCAGTACCGGCGGACGTCGGACGGCTTCTTCGTGAAGCTGGCCTACATGTTCCGCCGCTGATCCGAAACTGGGCCACCTTCCGTTTCGCCGCCGCCCGTCCCCGGGGCCCGGGTTTCGTCGCGGCGGACCGGGAAACGGAAGGTGGCCCGTTTTCGGGGGTCAGCGCCGGAATCGGGCGTCGTCAACCGGGACGTTGAGCTTGACGTCGGTGAACTTCGCGGTGTTGACGGCTTCCCAGTTGGTCTCGCGGATCTGGAACGGGACCTTCACGCCATCGACCGTCCGGTAGTCCGAATAGTCCCACTGCACCGGGATCTGGCCCATCACTGTCCCCAGGCGCGCGACACGGCGTACGAGCAGCCCCGACGCCCGGTCGAAGTAGAGCGTTTCCATCACGTTCGGGTTGGACCGCCCGTTGACCGAGATGACGTCCTGGCCGTCAATCTTCTCGTAGCGGCCGACCGCGAGGCGGGACAGCTGGGACTTCACGGTCAGCGCGAAACCAAGTTCGGTGGCGCGCAGCTGGTGCGAGAGTTCGGCGCCGGTGTACTCGCCGCCGTCCTTTCCTGCCTGGATCCAGCCGGCTTTGCCGTCGACGGCGGTCACGATCGAGAGCTGCGGCGACACCACGGTCGTCACGCGCATCGCGCCCGGGGCCTTCTCTTCGATCGTGTAGGGCGACGAGTGATTCGCGCGATCGGTGATCGTGCCCTTCATCACGCGCGACGTCACCTTCGCCAGCGCGTCACGCCCGCCGAGCGCCGCCACATATTTCTCGAGGATCTGGTCGACGGTTTCGGACGGCGGAGCGGGGCGCTGGCCCGGCGCCAGCGGGGGAGCGGCCGCACGGGCCGCGGCCATGGCCAGCTGGTCGGCCGTCATCATCTGCGCGAGCGGCGTGGTCGCCAGCGGTTCACGACGTCCCGAGTGGCACGTGGTGCACATGACCCGCTGCTCGCCCTTGAAATGCTGGGTGTTGATGGCCTGGGTCATCGTGATCATGGCCCGCGCCGTCGTCTTGTGGTCCTTGTCGTCCTTCTCCCACAACCACTCGCCAGCGGGCGTCCTGACGTGACAACCTTCGCAGTTCTGGCCCGTGGACGCGTTCATGTAGAGCATGGCGTCGTTGAACTGCGTCAACGTCATGTCCTTCAGGACCTGGACGTTCTTGTACTTCTGTCCGGCGGTCTGTTCGGCCGGCGCGGCGGCGGCGGGGACCTGCGACTGCCGGGCGGCCGACACGGCCACGAGGCAGAACGAACCGGCGAGGGCCAGCAGGAGCCGATGCGAGCGAGTGACGTTCACGGGCGACCTCCACGTGCGGCCGCGCGTTCGCCCTCGGGGGGCCGCGGCCGGAAACCTGTATTGGAAACCAGCATTATACGTCGGGAAAGTGGTATCCTCCCGGCGCGCCCTCCCGCCGCGCTCGCGGTCGACTTCACCAGGACGTGACCCATGCCGAATCCAACCCTGTCCCGTCGGACACTGACCATCGCGCTCGTCTGCTTGTGCTCGCTCCTCTGGCTGCAGCCCGGCCTCGCCCAGGACCCCGCCGATGGCCTGGTCTGCGAATGCGAGGGGTGTACCAGCGTTCTCGTCGGCAAACTTGCGTCCGCCGACGGCTCCACGATGACGTCCCATTCGTGCGACAGCACCACCGACCGCACGTGGATGAACATCGTGCCCAACCAGAAACACAAGGCCGGCGCCACCGCCACGCTCTGGATGGATCCGAAGGAAAGCAAGGGGCCGGACGACCCGGACCGGGTCCCGGCCGGCGAGATCCCCCAGGTGCCCGAGACCTACAAGTTCCTCAACGCGGCCTACCCGATCATGAACGAGCACCAGCTCGCGATCGGCGAGACCACGTTCGGAGGCAAGCGGGAACTGAAGAGCGACAAGGGCATCATCGATTGCCCGGAACTCTACCGGCTCGTCCTCGAGCGGGCGAAGACGGCGCGTGAAGCGATTCGTATCGCGGACGAACTGACGAAGAAGTACGGCTACAACGACTGGGGCGAGGCGTTCACGTTCGCCGACAAGGACGAGGTCTGGTTCTTCGAGATTCTCGGCCCTGGCCGCGGCAATCTCGGGGCGGTCTGGGCGGCCGTCCGCATACCGGACGACGAGGTCGCGGTCAGCGCCAATGCGCCGCGTATCCGCAAGCTCGACCTGAACGACCCGAGCAACTACATGGCCTCGGCCAACGTCCACACTCTGGCCGAACAGCTGGGTTTCTGGAACCCGAAGAGCGGCGAACCCTTCGAGTTCTGCACGGCCTACGGGTCCCGGTCGAGCCTTGGCAGCCGCCGCCGCGAGTGGCGGGCACTCAGCCGGCTCGCGCCCTCGCTGAATCTCGACCCGAACGCCGAACACTACCCGCTGTCGGTCAAGCCCGAGAAGAAGCTGGCCGTGAAGGACGTCTTCGACATCTTCCGCGACACGTACGAGAACACGCCGTACGACATGACGCGGACGCTCCTCAAAGTCGACCGCAACGGGCGCGCGACCAAGAACCCCATCGCCAACCCGTTCATGAACAACGACTACCTCGACGCGTTCAAGATCACGGCGGAGCGCACGATCGCCTGCAAACGCGCGACCTACCTGAGTGTGACGCAGTCGCGCAAGTGGCTTCCCGACGCCATCGGCGGCGTGGTCTGGCTCGGCTACGACAACCCCATGACGACGCCCCACACCCCGTTCTACATCGGGATCGACCAGATGCCAGCGAGTTACATGGTGGACGGCCGCGCGAAATTCCGGCGCGACTGCGCCTGGTGGGCGTTCAGGCAGGTGAGCCAGCTGGCGTTCCTGCGCTGGCAGCCCATGGTGGCGGATATCGAAAAAGTGTGGCGCCCGATCGAAGAGAAGGCATGGGCGGACCAGGCCGCGATCGAGGCCCAGGCCGTCGAGCTGTACAAGCAGGACCCGGCCAAGGCGCGGGCGTTCCTGACGAAATACTCCCACGACATCGCCAACGGGGCCGTCGACGCCTACTGGAAACTGGCCGAGGAACTCTGGGGCAAGTACACGAACTACTTCGACTAGGGATTAGGGGTTGGGGGTTGGGGATTTGGGGGACAGCCCTCGTCTGCTCCAATCCCCAATCCCCAATCCCCAATCCCACGTCCGGCCCGTGCTACGATGAGTGTTTCAGGACCACTGCAAACACTCGACATGGCCGACACGTCTTCGCCAGACACGACCGACATCGTCGTCAAAGGCGCCCGCACGCATAACCTCAAGAACGTCGACGTCACCCTGCCGTCGGGCAAGCTGGTGATCATCACGGGGGTCAGCGGATCCGGGAAGTCCTCGCTGGCCTTCGACACGATCTACGCCGAAGGGCAGCGGAGGTATGTCGAGTCCCTGTCGGCATACGCCCGGCAGTTCCTCGAACGGATGGAGAAACCCGACGTCGATGCCATCGACGGGGTCTCGCCGTCCATCGCCATCCGGCAGAAGAACTCGATCCGCAACCCGCGGTCCACGGTCGCGACGACAACGGAGATCCACGACTACCTGCGCCTGCTGTACGCCCGGATTGGCCGGACCTTCTGCCGCCAGTGCGGGAAGGAGGTGTCGCGTGACACGGCCGAAGTGGTCGCCCGGCACCTGGCGGGGATGCCCGAAGGGACGCGGCTGATCCTGGGGTACGACGCGCCGCTCGTACCGGTCCCTTCCCCGGACGGCGCGGCGACTGGCGACGTGGCGGTCGACGAGATTGGTGAGTCCTCGGGTGTGCTCGGAGACGACGAACGCCGCCGGCGACCGATGCCGGCCGGTCTCGACAATTATGCCGACGAGGACTCCGAGGGCGACTCGCCCAACGGAGCCGCTGCCGACGAGGACGACGACGAAGAGGACGAACCGCCCGCCGCGCCGGTGACGCGGGCAGGGGCCCTCCAGTCGGCGCCGGCGGCCGCTTCGGCCGGGCCGTCCGCTCCGGTTCCGGCCGGCGCGAGCGTCGAGGCCGTGTCGGCCGCGCTGGGCGAACTCCGCCGGAAGGGGTTTGGACGCCTGCTCGTCGACGGGCAGGCGACCACCATCGAAGACATCGCCCCCGTGGCGCTGGCCGGAGCCGCGAGCCTGCAGGTGGTGGTCGATCGCGTCGTGGTGGCGCCCGACTCGCTCAGCCGTCTGACCGACTCCATCGAGACGGCCTACGCCGAAGGCGGCGGCGCCGCCTGGGTCGTGGAGGTGGGCGGACCGACCCACGTCTTCAGCGAGCGTTTCGAATGCCTGGCCTGTGGCATCACCTACGAGACGCCCCAGCCGCGGCTCTTCTCGTTCAACAATCCGTTCGGGGCCTGCCCGACGTGCCATGGATTCGGCAACGTCATCGAGGTCGACATGGACCTCGTCGTCCCGGACCCTTCGAAGAGCCTGAACCAGAACGCGATCGAACCCTGGAGCAAGGCGCACTACCGCGCGCACCTCGCGGCGCTGAAACGGGCGGCCAGGGGACGCGGACTCCGGATGGACGTGCCGTGGTCCGACCTCCGCGACGCGGAGCGGGCGTTCGTCATGGACGGCGACGGCGACGAGTTCCTCGGCGTTCGCGGTTTCTTCCGCTGGCTCGAGCGGAAGAAATACAAGGTGCACGTTCGTGTCTTCCTGAGCCGCTACCGCGGCTATCTGGCCTGTCCCGACTGCGACGGCACGCGGTTGCGCCGCGAGGCGCGGGACGTCCGCGTCGGCGATCGGACCATCGACGCCGTCTCCAGGCAGACCGTGCGGGACGCCATCGTGTTCTTCGACCACCTCGCGCTGGGCGAGCGCGAGGCGGCGATTGCCGAGAAGCTGCTGCGGGAGGTCCGGCGGCGCCTGGGTTTCCTGAGTGATGTCGGCCTCGATTACCTGACGCTCGACCGGCTGTCGTCGACGCTGTCCGGCGGGGAGTCGCAACGCATCAACCTGGCCACCGCCCTGGGCGCCGCGCTCGTCGGCACGCTCTACGTCCTCGACGAGCCGTCGATCGGGCTGCATCCCCGCGACAATCAGCGGCTCATCGACATCCTGCGACTGCTGCGCGACCAGGGCAATACGGTGCTGGTCGTCGAACACGATGCGGACATGATCGCGGTCGCCGACCACATCGTGGACCTGGGGCTCGGCGCGGGAGAACAGGGCGGCCGGATCATCTACAACGGACCGATTGCCGGGCTCGCCCACGAGCCACGGTCGCTGACGGCCCGGTACCTGCGGGGCGAGTTGTCGATCCCCGTGCCGTTGACGCGGTTCCGGGGCACGGGGCAGCGGATCCGCGTCGTGGGCGCGGCCGAGCACAATCTCAAGCGGATCGACGTGGACATCCCGCTGAACACGCTCACGGTCGTGACCGGCGTGAGCGGGTCGGGCAAGTCGACGCTCGTGCACGACATCCTCTATCCCGCCATCAAGCGGGTGAAGGGCGGGACGGAGCGGCGCGTCGGGGCCCACGCGCGCGTGGAAGGCACCGAGTTCATTTCGGACGTGGTGCTGGTCGACCAGACGCCCATCGGCCGCACGCCGCGATCGAACCCGGTCACGTACCTGAAGGCGTTCGATCCCATCCGCGAACTGTTTGCCGCGACCCGCGACGCGCACACGCGGGGGCTGACGGCGAGCCACTTCTCCTTCAACGTGCCGGGCGGGCGGTGCGAGGCGTGTGAAGGGGAAGGCCAGGTGCGCGTCGAGATGCAGTTCCTCGCCGACGTCTTCGTGCCCTGCGAGGTCTGCGACGGGCGCCGGTTCAAGCCGCAGGTGCTCGACGTGACGTTCCGCGGCAAGAACGTGCACCAGGTCCTCGACCTGACCGTGCGCGAGGCGTTGACCTTCTTCAGCGGCGCGCCGAAGGTGCTGCGCCGTCTCAAGGTGCTCGACGAGATTGGCCTGGGGTACCTCCGCCTCGGCCAGCCCGCCACGACGTTGTCGGGCGGCGAAGCCCAGCGCGTGAAGATCGCGGCCCACCTGTCGGCGTCCGGAGCGGACCGGCTGCTTTACATTCTCGACGAGCCCACGACCGGGTTACACTTTGACGACATCGCCAAGCTGCTCGCCGCCTTCCGGCGGCTGCTGCAGGCGGGACACTCGCTGCTCGTCATCGAACACAACCTCGACGTCATCAAGACCGCGGACCATATCATCGATCTCGGTCCGGAGGGTGGCGCCGAAGGCGGGCGCGTCGTGGCGTGCGGCACACCGGAAGAAATCGCGACCGCGCCGGGTTCGCACACGGGGCGCTACCTGCGTCACGTGCTGACCGCCGGGCGGCATTACGAAGAACCTGGAGCGCTGGAATGAACCACCACTTCACGCGAGCCGCGGTGCTGAGCCTGCTGCTGGGGGCGACCCTGGCGCCGGTCTCGGCCGCCGCCCCGGCGGGGCAACAGATCGCGTTCGAAGATGTCCTCGCCAGACTCCGCGCCGGGGAACCGGCCGCCCGGATCGACGCCCTGGGACTGCTGGCCCAGGCGGGATACCTCGAGGGGGCGTCCCCGGCGCTGGCCCTGGTACGCGACCCGGTCCCCGAGGTGCAAACCGCCGCCATCGACGCGCTGCTCAGCCTGTACCTGGCTGACGAGGACTACACGCGAAGGTTTGGCGCCGAGGTGATCTCGCAGAAGGGGGCCTCACTGCCGCTCCTGGCGTTCGCCCAGGGCGGCGGACAGCTCATCGCGAATGCCTTCGCCCCGGATCTCATCCGCGGGCTCGCCGCGTGCCTCAACTCGTCGGTCGTGGCCGTGCGGTTCAACGCCGCCTACGCTCTGGGGGTCTTCGGCCCTTACGCGGCGCGGCGAGGCACGTTCCCCGACGGCCGCGCGACCGTCGATGCGCTGACGGCGATGGCGAGGGACTCGGATCCGCTGCTGCGCCTCGCGGCGACGCAGGTGCTCGGCAGGATCTACGAGGCGGCGTTCACGAACGAGGCCGCCAACGGCGAGATGCTGGCGCGTCGAATCGACGCGGGCGATCAGGTGATCTCCGGGATCAACGACGCCGACCCGTTCGTGAAACATGCCTGCATCAAGGCCGTCGGTGAGATGCGGCTCGACCGCGGCATTCAGTCGCTCATCGACTACGCGGCGTACTACAAGTCGGGCGGCGTCGCCCAGCAGGCGTTCGATTCCCTCGGCCGCATCGGCCACCCGAGCGCGCTCGCAGCGCTCGTCGACGCCCTCGGCAGCCGCGACGAACGGATCCGGGCCACGGCCGCCGCGGGGATCGGCCGCATCGGCGACAAACGCGCGATCTTCGACATGGAAACGCGCATGGGCAAGGACAAGTCGCAGGCCGTGAAGCTGGCCTTGGCGTTCACCCGCGTCCGCAACGGTGACCTGTCCCAGGTCGTAACGCTGGTCGAGGGGTTCAAGAAGGACTCGCTGGCTGCGGCAACCTTCGACTATCTTGTCGAACTCGGGCCCGCCGTCGCCGGCGCCCTGGCGCCGGTCGCGACCCACAGCGACATGAAGGTCCGCGCCGGAGTGGCCGAGGTGCTCGGCGTCATCGGCAACGACCAGTCCGTCTTCGTGGTCCAGAGCCTGAGCCGCGACAAGACGCGGCTCGTGTCGGGGGCCGGGCTGCGTTCGGTGAAACGCCTCAGCCCGCGGCCGCCGAACGCTCCGCGGCTGATGTGAGTGCCGCCCGGCTCGCGCGCGGCGCCTTGCCACGCGGGTTCTACGCGCGGCCAACCCTCGACGTCGCCCGCGACCTGCTCGGCCTCGCGTTGGTGCACGAGACCGCCGATGGCCGCACGGCGGGGATGATTGTCGAAGCGGAAGCGTACATCGGCGAAGACGACCCCGCCTGCCATGCCGCCCCAGGGCCGACGCCGCGTAACGCGCCGATGTACGGCGAACCCGGCTGCGCCTACGTCTACTTCAACTACGGCATGCACTACCTGGTGAATGTCGTGACCGAGCCGGCCGGTACGCCTGCCGCGGTCCTGATCCGAGCGCTCTCACCGCTGGACGGTGTGGAGGTGATGCACCGCCGCCGGGGGACGCGGCGGGACGGGACGGCGCGCCCGGCCGACGATCTCTGCCGGGGGCCGGGCAACCTGACCCGGGCCCTCGGGATCCGGCTGGAACAGAACCGCGCGGATTTGACCTCCACACGTCGTGCGGCCGAATCGGCCAGCCGCCTGTGGATCGAGGACCGGGGCCTGTCGGTCGGCCCCGTGTCGTGGGGACCGCGGATCGGGATCCGGGTGGGACTCGACCGTCAGTGGCGATGTGTCATCGCCGGACATCCCTGCCTGTCACGTTCGCCTCGACCTTGATGCGGAACTCGATCTTCTTGCCCTCGCGATAGACGCCCAGCGCCATCGTGCTCCCGATCGGCGCGTCCGCGACCGCCCGGGCCAGCTGGGCCGCATCGTCGAGCGGCTTGCCGTTGATCGAGACCACCGCATCGCCCGGGCGAAGGCCGGCGTCGTAGGCCGGCGAATCCCGGCGAATCCGGTAGATCCAGACACCCTTGTCCACGGGGACGCGCAGTTGTTCGGCCACACGGGTCGTGAGCGGCCGGACCTCGACGTAGCCCAGCGAGCCCCGGCGCACCTCGCCGTACTTGATGAGGTCGGCCATCACGCGCCGCGCGAGGTTGCTCGGAACGGCGAATCCGACGCCCTGGTATCCACCGCTCTGGCTGTAGATGGCGGTGTTGATCCCCACGAGCTGGCCGCGGGAATTCACGAGGGCGCCGCCTGAGTTTCCCGGATTGATCGCGGCATCGGTCTGGATGAAGTCCTCGTAGGCCGCCACGCCCACGTTGGCGCGGCCCTTGGCGGAAACGATACCCAGCGTGACCGTGGAGTTGAGCTGGAAGGGATTGCCGACGGCCATGACCCACTCGGCGACCTTCAGCTCGCCGGAATCGCCCCACGGGATGACCGGCAGGGCGCTCGCATTGACCTTCAGCAGGGCGATGTCCGTCGCCGGATCCAGGCCGACGACCTTCGCGCGGAATTCGCGTTTGTCCGCGAGCGAGACCGTGATGTCCGCGGCCGCGTCGCCGACGACGTGGTTGTTGGTGAGGACGTAGCCGTCTGGCGAGACGATCACGCCGGACCCCAGGCTTTCGGACGGCTGGTCGCGGTAGCCGAACATGTCCTGGTCGTCGCCAAAGAAGTAGCGGAAGAACGGGTCTTCGCCAAACGGCGACGCCTGGCGCCGCACCATCTGGATCGACGCGATATTGGTCACCGCGCCGACGACCTGTTCGGCCACCGCGCTGAAGTCCGGGAGCCGGGCGCCGAGCGCGGCGGGGCCGGCAGCAACGCCCTGGGACCCGGCCGGCACGGTCCGCCCGGCCTGGGAGGCCTGGGGCGGCGACGCCTGGCTCTCGAGCGCGCCCGACAGGCGGCCGGTCAGCACGAGGCCGGCCAGAAACCCGATGCTGATCGACAGAACGGCGAAAATGAGTCGTTTCATGGGGTTCAGGTGACGTCGACGCGCCGGGACGCCGCGCCCGCCTTGGGGACGACGACCGTCAGGACGCCGTCACGGAAGTCGGCCGCAATGGCGCCCACGTCGACCGGGGCGCTGAGGCGGAAGGCGCGGGAAAAGGCGCCATGGCCGCGTTCGATCCGGTGGAACCGGGCGTCGGCCCGCTCCACGTGCGGGCGCGAGCCCCGCAGGACGAGCGTGTCCTGCTGCACTTCGATGGTCAGGTCGTCGCGGTTCAGCCCGGGAAGCTCGGCGCTGATGACGAACCGATCGGGCGTTTCGTAGACGTCGACGGCGGGCGACCAGCCCGGCGCGTCTGCGGATCCGAGCCGGTTGAGGCGCTCGTGGAGCGCGATCAGGTCGTGCAGCGGATCCCACTTGGAGAAGGCCACGTACGGCATCGTAGCATGTTTGGGAAGGCCCGTTCACCTGTGCTACGATCCAGGTTTGGACCGCGCCGGACGGGTCCGTCCTGGACCGTCGCTGGCGCTGAAACCACCCCGGATTCCACACCCGATAGCACCTATGAGTTCGATTCAAGCCACGCGTCTGAAGAAGGGCATGCTCATCAAGATGGGGCAGGACCTGTACCGCATTCTCGACCTCCAGCACGTGACCCCGGGAAACCTCCGGGGATTCGTGCGGGTCAAGCTGCGCAACCTGCGCAACGGCTCGCTGGCCGACGAACGCCTGCGGTCGGAAGACGTCATCGAGCGCGCGACGCTCGACGAAATCGAGATGCAGTACATGTACAACGACGCGGCCGGCTACCACTTCATGGACACGTCGACGTACGACCAGATCACGCTGTCCGAAGAAGTGCTCGGCGACATGACGGGGTACCTGATTGCCGAGGCCACCATCAAGGTCGAGTTCTACGGAACCGAGCCGGTCGGCATCGAACTGCCGCAGACGATGGACATGACCGTGACCGATACCATGCCGGCGATCAAGGGGGCGACCGCGTCGGCGCAGCTCAAGCCGGCCACGGTCGAAACCGGCCTGATCGTGCAGGTGCCGCCGTTCATCTCGGTCGGCGATAAGATCCGCGTCAACACCGAGACCGGCGAGTACCAGTCGAGGGCGTAGGGGTTGGGGGTTGGGGGTTGGGGAAGGCACCCCATGCCCCGTGTCCCACGTCCCATGCCTCATGCCCCATGTCCCACGTCCCAATTGTCGAGCAACGTCATGGACATCGAGCGTTCGAAGCACACCGGCTGGATTGAGGTCATCACCGGCAGCATGTTCAGCGGCAAGAGCGAAGAGCTCATCCGCCGGCTGCGGCGCGCCCAGATTGCCCGCCAGAAGGTGCAGATCTTCAAGCCCAGGTTCGACAGCCGCTACAGCGATGCCGAAATCGTCTCCCACAGCGCCATGCGGATGTCGTCCGAGAACGTCGCCAATTCCGCCGACCTGCTGAACGAAGTCGAACCCGACACCGAAGTCGTCGGCATCGACGAGGGGCAGTTCTTCGACGACAACCTGCCCGCGGTCTGCAACACCCTGGCAAGCCGCGGAAAACGGGTGATCGTCGCCGGGCTCGACCAGGACTACCTCGGCAAGCCCTTCGAGCCGATGCCCCAGTTGCTGGCCATCGCCGAGTACATCACCAAGACCCTCGCCATCTGCATGGTGTGCGGCAGCCCGGCCAATCACACGCAACGCCTCGTCGCGAGCAGCGACCGCCTGCTGCTGGGAGCCCAGGGCACCTACGAGGCGCGCTGCCGCGCGTGTTTCGACCCGAACCTGGCCGGCGGAAGCGACCAGGCCTGATTTCGCCCGGGGGGCACCGTGGAAGGTCCGCTGGCGGTCATCCTGCTCCTGTTCGGCGCGGGATTCCTGGTGGCCAACGTGCTCATCATGGCGGAGGTGTGGCGCTACGGGCGGCGCCGGCCGACCGCAGTCCTGACCTGGACGCTGCCGCGCCCCCGCCCGCGATCGCTGCCCGCCGTTGTCGCCGTCGGTCTTGCCGGACTGCTGTTCTACAAGCTCGCCATTCTCAAGTGGCCGGCCTACGCCGTATTCGGCGAAGGCATGATGTTCCTCTACTACGCCATCTGGTACCCCCTCAGCTTCACCGTCCGGCGCGGGTTCTACCGCGACGGGGTGTGGATGGAACGGCGATTCATCCGGTACCAGGACATCACCGGCCTCTCCTGGCGCGAAGACGGCCCCAACCCCGTGCTCATCGTGGTCTCCGGGCACCGCCAGCTCGCCGCCCACGTGACCGTGCCCGCCGACCACTTCGGCGAAGCCCGCCGCATCCTGCGTGACCGCATTTCCGCCGACCAGCTCCACATGGACAAGCCGCTGCTGGACCTCGGCGGGCATGACCGCAGGGAGGATGTGTAGGGACAGGCGATAGGGAAGAGGCGATAGGGACCAGGGAAAGGGAACAGGGATAAGGCGATAGGGGAGAGGGAAAGGGGCGAGGCTAGGGGCTAGGCCGCGAGCCGCGAGCCGCGAGCCGAAAGGAGGACTACAATCCGCCCAGCGCCTGTCCACGGGGAGGTCGGTCATGACTCACGCCGCTGCTCGTCGCGTCGTTGCCCTCGTGATTCTGCTCTGTCTCGGCCTTGTTGGTGTCCCGCTTCGCGCGCAGTCGAAGTCGTACGACCCGCCGCTCACGGCGGGGAAGGAGCGTGTCTACACGGCGGCGTATTCCACCGTGGTGGATACGATCCGGAAGACCGTCAGTACCGGTCCGCGCGAGATGGTCCGCGAGGAGAACGCCGGCTCCGACACGCTCGTCGTCAACGCGCGGTACCGGCCGTCGTTCTCGTCGAGCCGTCCGTTGTTTGCCGGCCAGTTCCGGGTCGTTGTCCAGGCGAAGGAGAACGGCCGCGTCGCGGTCCGCATCCACTGGCCAGCCAATCCGAACGACGCCGATCTGATCTTCCGCGATCTCGAGACGCTGATCCCTCGATAGGGGATAGGGAATAGGCGATAGGGAAGAGGGAAAGGGAACAGGGACGAGGGAATAGGCGAGAGGCGAGAGCGGTCCGAAAGCCGCGAGCCGAATGCCGAAAGCCGAAAGCCTGGACCACTGGAGTGACGGCAGCCGGGCGCCGCGAGTCCCCAGCGGCGCCTCGCGGCGCCTGCCCCCAACCCCCAACCCCCAACCCCCAACCCCCAACCCCTATCTCCCCGTCCCCCTGCATCCGATACAATGAAGACGGGCAACCGTCACAATCGAAAGCAGGGGACTCATGGCCGCACGTCCGACGTGGAAGGGCTATCTGAAGGTGAGCCTCGTCACGATCCCGGTGAAGGTGTTCCCGGCGACCGATTCGAGCGCCACGATCAGCTTCAACCAGCTGCACGGCGACTGCCAGACTCGCATCCAGCAGAAGAAGTGGTGCCCGAAGTGCGCGCGTGAAGTCGCCAACACCGAAATCGTGAAGGGGTACGAGTTCGAGAAGGGCCACTACGTCGTGATGAACGAGGAGGACCTGGCCAAGGTCAAAGCCGAGTCCACCCGGATCATCGACCTCGTCCAGTTCACGGACGCCGCGGCCATCGATCCGATCTACATCGACAAGGCCTACTACCTGGCGCCGGAAGGCGCCGTCGCGGCCCAGTCCTTCGCCGTCATGCGGGAGGGGATGGCCGGGAAGGCCGGCGTGGGCAAACTCGCGCTCTATGGCCGCGAGTACTTTGTGGCCGTACGTCCGCAGGGCAACGGGTTCGTGATGTACACGATGCACCAGGCGGCCGAGATCCGGAGCATGGACGCCATCGACGAACTGCGCGACCTGCCGAGCACGATCAAGCCGGCCGAGGCCAAGCTCGCGAAACAGGTGATCGACACCTTCGAGGGGGAGCTGAACCTCGCGGACTTCAAGGACGAGTACCAGCTCGAGTTGCGGCGCATCATCGACGCGAAGATCGCCGGCCAGGAGGTGGTGGCGCCGCCCGCCGACGTGTCACCGAAGGTCGTGGATCTGATGGAGGCGCTGCGCAAGAGCCTCGACGCGGTCAGCGCGGGCAAGAAGAAGCCGGCGAAGGCGGAGCTGCCGAAGAAGGTGGCCGCGGCGAAGGTCGAGCGCATGCCCGCGCCGAAGAAACGCGCCGCGGGCGGGCGAGGCTGACACGCGGGGGACTGGGGATTAGGGATTGGGGACTGGGGAAAGGCAGGGGATGTCCCCAACCCCCAACCCCCAACCCTAACGTTAGAACACCCCCAGCCACTGCAGGAAGCCCTGGCCGTTCATGGCCATCGGGTCGCCGAGCCATTGCGGCGGCGTCAGCCACATGAACGCGAGGATGGCGATCACCATCACGTCGAACTGCCATGTTTCCCGTTCGTAAGTCCAGAAGAGCGCGCGCCACAGGATCATCCCGGGCACCGTCACCACTTTGCGGATCGGGCCCATCTGCGTGGGCGGCAGCGGGGCAGGCGCGGTGCCGGCGTGCACCTCGTCGAGACTGCGCCCCGCCTTCAACTCCCGCCAGGTGAAGAAGATCCGATCGACCACCGTCACGATCGAGAGGATCAGGACGATCCAGATGACCGCGCCCATGCGGTTCGTGAACGCGCCCAGCATGAACAGCACGATGCGCTCGGGCCGCTCCATGAAGCCGACCTTGCACTTCTCGATCAGCGACTCGGCCCTCGCCCGCGTGTAGCTCGTCATGACCGAGAACATCATCGCCAGCGACGTCGCCAGGACGTAGTCGCCCTTGCCGGAGCCGACGCGGTTGTAGAGGGCGATGAGGCCGATGAACAGGGTGATGTCCGAGAAACGGTCCATGACCGAGTCGAAGAACGCTCCGAAGCGGGTCACGATGTTCCGCTCGCGGGCGACCTTGCCGTCGATATAGTCGAAGATGTTGGCGACCACCATCCAGACGCCGGCCGAGACGAACCGCCCGAATGCGAGTTCGTATGCGGCGTACACATTCACCAGGACGCCGATGAACGTGAGCATGTCCGGCGAGATCCGGAGCAGGATGCACAACCGGATGATGCCGTTCAGGGGGATGCGGAAGAGCGCGCCGGTAAAGCCAGTGAAAGTCATCGTCTCGTATAATCGCTGCACGGGTGTCACGACGCCGGACCCGTAATGGTAGTGCATGGCCATTCAGGACCTCAAGAGCCAGATTTCCGCCCTGCCCGAGCAACCCGGGGTCTACCTCTACTCCGGGGCCGCGGGCGAGACCCTGTACGTCGGCAAGGCGGCGTCGCTCAGGGACCGGGTCCGCAGCTATCTGGGCGCCTGGGGCCAGTCTCCGCGGATCGACGCGTTGCTCAGCGACGCCGTCCGCCTGGAGGTCATCGTCACCGACTCGGTGGTCGAGGCGCTGGCCCTCGAGAACAACCTGATCAAGCAGCGCCTGCCGCGCTACAACATCCGGCTGCGCGACGACAAACACTACCCCTACCTCAAGCTGACCACGGCCGAGCGGTACCCGCGGGTGATGGTGGCGCGCGGCGTCGAACGCGACGGCAACGTGTACGCCGGCCCGTTCATGCCCGCCAGCCTGGCCCGGCGGACGATGACGCTGTCGCACCGGCTGTTCGGCATTCGCTCGTGCAACGAGGAACTGAACGGTCGGCGTGACCGCCCGTGCCTCGAATACGACATCGGCCGCTGCATCGCCCCGTGCGTCGAGACGGTCTGTTCGCTCGAGGCGTACGGCCACGCGGTGGACCGCGCGCGCCTCCTGCTGGAAGGCCGGAGCGGCGAACTGATCGACCAACTCCAGGCCGACATGGCCGCGGCGGCCGCCGAGGAGCGTTACGAACAGGCGGCGCACCTGCGGGACGCGGTGCGGACGTTGCAGACCCTGCGCGACCGCCAGCAGAAGATGGAGACCGTGGCCCAGGGCGACCGGGACGCGTTCGGCGTCAAGACGGGGCCGGCCGGCAGTCTGATCCAGGTGTTCCAGATGCGCGGCGGACGGGTGATCGAGCGGGTCGAACTCGCCGCCGACGCCGAACAGGGGAGCCCGGATACCGAGGCGGAGGTGCTCCAGGCCGGCATCGCGCAGTTCTACGAGGACCGCGAGGTCCCGCCCGAGATCCACGTGGCGGTTCCCCTTCCCGACGCGAATATGCTCGAGGCCTGGTTGTCGGCGCGGGCCGGCCGGACCGTGGCGGTGGTCGTACCCCGTCGCCTCGACCGCCGGGGGCTGCTCGACCTGGCCACGCGGAACGCGGCGCTGGCCTACCAGTCCAGGTTCGGCGACGGCCGGATGGCCAACTACGATGCGCTGGACACGCTCCGCGGCCTGCTGGGCCTGGCGCAGTTCCCCCGGCGCATCGAGTGCTTCGACATCTCGACGCTGCAGGGGGCGGAAACCGTCGCGTCGATGGTGGTCTGCGAGGACGGCCGCATGCGCCGCGGGCAGTACCGCAGGTTCAAGGTCCGGGGCAGCAGGGGCATCGGCCAGCCCGACGACTTCGCCGCGATGCGAGAGGTCGTGTTCCGGCGGTATCAGCGGGTCGTCGAACGGGGCGAACGCCTGCCGGACCTCATCCTGATCGACGGCGGGGCCGGGCAGCTCTCGTCGGCGTACGAGGCCCTGTCGCAACTGGGGCAGTCGTCGCTCGTGGCGGTCGGTCTGGCCAAGAAGGAGGAACTGATCGTCACCCGCGATTCGCCCGCGCCGATCGCGTTGACGGCCAGCCACCCGTCGTTGTTGCTGTTGCAGCGGATTCGGGACGAAGCGCACCGGTTTGCCGTGACCTTCCATCGACAGTCCCGGGGCCGGCGTGACCTGCGCTCCGCGGTGGACGACATCCCCGGCATCGGGCCGCGGCGGCGCAAGGTGCTGCTCGAGACGTTCGGGAGCGTCGCCGGCGTCCGCCGGGCCAGCCGGGAAGCCCTGACGGCAGCCGTCGGGGCCAAAGCGGCCGACGCGGTCCTTGCGCATTTCGCGCGATGAGTGATACGAATGATCTCTTTGGGGTTGGCTGGCGGCCGGCGCCGGGCAGCCCTGTTTGCGGGATGGGGAACTCGTGGCAGCAGCAAAAGCACGCGTCGTTTCTGGAATGCGGCCGACCGGCCGTCTGCACCTCGGGCACCTGGTCGGGGCGCTCGGCAACTGGGTCCCGCTCCAGGAGCAGTACGACTGCTTCTACTTCGTGGCCGACTGGCACGCGCTGACGAGTGAATACGCGGCGACCGACGACGTCTCGTCGTTCGCGTATGCGAACGTGGCGGACTGGATTGCCGCCGGGCTCGACCCGGAGAAGTCCACGTTGTTCGTGCAGTCGCTGGTGCCCGAACACGCGGAACTGCACCTGCTGCTGTCGATGATCATCCCGATTCCGTGGCTCGAACGGGTCCCGACCTACAAGGAACAGCGCGACCAGCTGAGCGAGAAGGACCTCTCGACGTACGGCTTCCTCGGGTACCCGCTCCTGCAGACGGCCGACATCATCATCTACAACGCCCAGTACGTGCCCGTCGGCGAAGACCAGGTCCCGCACCTGGAACTGTCGCGGGAAGTCGTCCGGCGTTTCCATACGTTCTACGGCGAGACCTTCGTCGAACCGCAGCCGATGCTCACGCACTTCCCCCGCCTGCCCGGCGTCGACAACCGGAAGATGAGCAAGAGTTACGGCAACGCCATCGACCTGGCGGACGATGCCGAGACGGTCCGCAAGAAGGTGATGTCGATGTACACGGACCCGAATCGTGTGCGGGCCGACATCCCGGGCAACGTCGAAGGCAATCCGGTCTTCACGTACCACGACGCGTTCAATCCGAACACGGCGGAAGTCGACGACCTGAAGGCGCGGTACCGCGCCGGCAAGGTGGGCGACGTCGAGGTGAAGAAGAAACTCGTGGCGGCGCTCGACCTGACGCTCGAGCCGATGCGCCAGCGCCGGGCCGAGGTGATGGCGAAGCCCGCGCGGCTGCGCGAGATCGTCTTCGAGGGGTCGCGCAAGGCCCGCCTCGTGGCCCAGGACACCATGGCTCGCGTACGCGAGTCGATGAAGATTTCGTACCGCTGATGTCGACCCCCGCCACCGGATTCGAATCGTCGCCGGACGCCTACACCGTCGAGCTGGAGGCGTTCCAGGGCCCGCTGGATCTGCTGATTCACCTCATCAAGAAGAACGAGGTGAACATCTACGACATCCCGATCTCCCTGATCACGGCGCAATACCTGGAATACATCGATCTCATGCAGGAACTCGACCTCGACGTGGCTGGCGAGTTCCTCGTGATGGCCGCGACGCTGATCCACATCAAGTCGCGCATGTTGCTGCCGCGGCCCGACCCCTCGCAGGACGACGAGGAGGACGATCCGCGCAAGGCCCTCGTGGACCGGCTGCTCGAGTACCAGAAGTACAAGATCGCCGGGAACCTGCTGCACGAACGCGAGACGCTGCGCAGCGCGCAGTGGCAGCGGCCGGACCAGGCCGTGGCCGACATCGCGGGGGAAAAGGTCGAACCCGAGGTCGAGGTCGACCTGTTCAGCCTCATGGCCGCCTTCAAGGCGGTGCTCGACCGGGCGAAGACCCGCCCGACGGTGCATATCCCAGACGCGCAGGTGTCCATCGAGGATCGGATCGCGCAGTTGCTGGGCCGACTGTCGGAGTCGCAGGCGTGCGGGTTCGAAGAGCTGTTCGAGGACGCGCACTCGAAGCCCGCGCTCATCGTGACGTTCCTGGCGCTGCTCGAGATGATCCGCCTGAAGATCGTTCGCGTCTTCCAGGCGGGGATGTTTGGCGCGATTCGTGTCTACCGGAACTGATATGGCCGAGAAGAGCAAGAAGAAGCGAACGTCGAAGGCCGCCAAGGCCGCCCTGGTCGAGAAGGTCGTCGAGGCCGAAGCCGTCGCCGAGGCGGTGGAGCCGGACGCGGATGCGGTCGCGGCCGCTGCTGACGCGGGCGACGCCGGTGACGTGGTGGTGACGGTGGACGAACTCGTTGGCGCCCCAACGCCAGGGCCGGCCGCGGACGACGCGCAGGCCGAGGGGACGCCGGATGAGACGCCGGTGTCGTCGGAACTGAAGGCGATCATCGAGGCGCTCATCTTCGCGTCGCCGGATCCCCTCACGCCGAAGGCCATCGCCAAGCTGCTGGAGAGCGAGCCGAAGGAAGACGTCGAGCGGGCCATTGCCGCGTTGAAGGATGACTACAGGACCGCCCGTGGCCTGCAGCTGGTCGAGGTGGCGGGCGGGCTCCAGATCGTAACCCGGCCCGATCTCAACGAATGGGTCCGGCGTCTCTTCCACGAACGCAAGACCACGAGGCTGTCGGTCCAGTCGCTGGAGACGCTCGCGGTGATCGCGTACCGCCAGCCGGTGACCTCCGCCGAGATCGCCGAGATCCGAGGCGTGAACACGTCGGGGGTGCTCTCCACGCTCGTCGAGCGGCGTCTCATCAAGACGGCCGGGCGCAAGGCGGTCGTCGGACGGCCGTTCCTCTATGCGACGACCAAGGAGTTCCTGCTGCGTTTCGGGCTGAACGACATCAGCGACCTGCCGAAGGTCGACGATCTGGCGGACGTCCTCGGGTTCGAACTGCCGGGGTTGCTGAACGAAGGGTTGCCGACCGACCAGTTGCTCCCGCTCGGGGAGCCGGAAGACGTGACGGCGAGCGCGGACGTGCCAGCCGGAGGGGACTCGTCACCCCTGGGCGAGGAGCCCGCGGCCGACGTGCCCGCCGAGCTCGACGCGCCCGATTCGGCGGTTCCGGACGCGGTCGAACCAGCCGACGAGGCTCTGGCCGAGGAGTTGCCGGCCGAGGAGCCGCCGGCTTCTTCAGACGACGAGATCTGAGCAGGTGCCGGCTGAAGCCGGCACCCACTCCCGCCTGGGGCGCCCTGAACCACTCCCGCCAGGGGCGCCCTGGTTTCCGAACTAGAAACTGATCTTCACGCCGAGCTGCAGCTGGCGCTGTTCGTATCCACCGGTCGCCGGGAATCCATCCCCGGACGAGGGGATGGTCGTCAGCGGAACACCGAGCGTATCGGTCTGCACGACGCTGTTCACACCGGCCCACTGCACCGTGTTGAAGAGGTTCTTCACTTCGGCGGTGAACTGCGCCTCCACGGTGCCCCGCACCGGGAACTTGCGCGAGTAGCGCAGGTCCACGTTCTTGCGGGCCGGGAGGTTCAGCGAGTTGCGGGTGACGCCCTGCGGCCGGTCGCTGCCGGTGCTGTCGCCGTTCAGTTCGCGGTTCGATCGCACGTTGACCGGAATGCCGCTGGCGATCTGGATGGCGACGCCGAACTGGTTGTGGTTGAGGATGGCGCCGAGCACGCCGTCCACGTTAAAGGTCGGCTGTGCCACGATACTCCCCGAGAAGGTGTGGCGCTGGTCGAGGATGTTGGGGCCGCGGTCGAACTCGAGGTTCGTCATGTCGCTGCGGCCGCCGGTATCGCCCTGGACGGACAGGGCGCTCGTCAGCGGGGCGTTGTCGGTGCTCTTGCCCAGCGTGTACGAGAAATCGAACTGGTACCCCTTCGAGAAGCGGCGCGTCAGCTGGACCATCGCCGCCTTGTGGTCGCCGTCACCGATCGACTGCACCATGTTGATGACGTTGTAGCGGGGGTCGAGGCGTGTCGCCGCGCTGATCGCGGTGTTGAAGACGGGACGGCCATCGGGCAACGTGCTGATGGGGTTGATCGGATTGATGTTGGTGATGACCGGGAGGTTCCAGAACTTCACGTACGAGAACCCGATGCCGAGGGCGTAGGTCGACGTCAACGCGCGTTCGATCTGCACGTTGTTCTGCCAGCTGCGCGCGGTCCGGAAGTCCGGGTCGACCGTCGAGACGGTGTTCGGCTGGGCACCGGCGCCGGCGCTCAGGACTGCCGGGAACGCCGGGGCGCCGGCCGTGGTCGGCGAGTACGTGCCCGCGGCGCGGGCGTTCGTGCCGTCGTTCTGCAGCGCGAGTTCATAGATGGCGTTGATCGGCTGGTCGTACATCAGGCCGCTGTTGGCGCGCAGGACGGTCCGCTGGTCGTTCGTGAGGTTCCACACGATCCCGAGCCGCGGCTGGACGTTGTCCTTGTCCCTGGCGAAGGCCCGCGATGCCTCGACGGGCGCGGTCGAATCGGCGTCGGGCGGCGACGCCAGATCGTAGCGCACGCCGAACAGCACCTTCAGGTTCGGCGAGACACGCCAGTCGTCCTGGACGAACAGCGCGAGCATGTTCGTGTCGTACTCCAGTTCGGGTTTGCCGAAGTACTGCGTGAAGGTCGAATACGCGTACGGGTTGGCGCCGCTCTTCGCCGCCAGGTAGTTCGCCAGCGACGAGAACGTGTAGAGCTGGTACTGGGGGACGACGCGCGTGTCGTGCACGAACTGGGCGCTGAAACCGGCCTTGAGCGCGTGGTCGCCACGGATGAAGGTGACGTTGTCGACGACCTGCGAGATGCCCTGGGTGAACCCGAAGCCCGCGTCCGACGCGCTGGCGTTCGCGCCGCCGAAGTTGGCGACGCCCGAGACCGTGATGGCCGGGCCCGTGCCCGCCTGTGCGCCCGGCACCCGGCTCTGGTCGCGCGTGGCCCACTGGACGCGCAGCTCGTTCAGCAGGTTGGTGCCCCACGTGCTGACCACCTGGGCGGCGACCGAGTGCTGCCGGTCGACGAAGTCCGTGCCGCGCTGCACCGAGTTCAGGCCGCCTCCGATGTTGTCGGAGATGAAGTTGTCGAAGAAGATGTAGCGCACCGAGGCCCGGTGATTCGCGTTGAACTGGTGTTCGATCTTGCCGATCGCGAATTTCGTGTCGCCGACCGACGGCATGTAGCCGGGCTCGGAGAGGCCAAGCGCCGACTGGTTGGCCGCGCTGATCGTGATGACGCGGCTCCCGGACAGGTCGCGCTTGGTCCGTTCGAACCCGCCGAAGAAGTGGGTCCGGTCCTTGACAATCGGCCCGCCGAGATCGACGGTGAACAGGTTCACGTCGACCGGGGGTTTCTGGGCCGCCGTCGAGAAGAACGGCCTGGCCGCGAACGAATCGCGCTGGAGCCGGTAGCTGGCCTGGCCTTTCACGCGGTTCGTCCCCGACGGGGTGATCGCGTTGTAGATGAGTCCCATCGTCTGGCCGAACTCGGGCGCGTAGCCGGTGGTGATGACCTTGACCTCGCGGATCATGACTTCCGACATCGGCATCTGGCGCAGGCCCGCCCGGTCCTTCTGGGTATTGTCGTTGCCGTCGATCTGGTAGTTCACCCGCAGCAGGGCACCGTTTGCCGTCAGGCGCGGGACGCCGAACTCCTGCGTTTCGAAGCCCACGACGCCGGGCTGGAGCAGCGCGAAGTTGTACGGGTTGCGGGAGGTGAGGGGCAGTTCCTTGATCTCGCGCTCGTTGAGCGTCCGGCCCTGGTCGATGCGGCCCACGTCCACGAGCGGCGCGTCCGCGGTGACCGACACGACCTCGGTGACGTCACCGACGCCGAGCACGACGTCGATCACGGCGGCCTGGCCGGCGCTGAGCAGGATGCCCGCCCGTTCGTACTTCTTGAAGCCCGACAACTCGGCCGACACCGTGTACGTGCCGAGCGGCAGCAGGAGGGCCCTGTACAGCCCGCTTTCGTTGGTGACGACGACGCGGGTGGAGCCCGTGTCCGTGTTGGTCATGGTGACCGTCACGCCGGGCAGGATGCCGCCCGAATTGTCGCGAACGGTTCCTTCGATCGATCCGTTGATGGCCTGCGACTGCGCCAGCGCCGGGACGGCGACGGTCAGCGCGAGCAGCGTGATCGCCAGGCGATGCATGAGATGACGCATACGGGTTCTCCTGATGCTGGCAGGCCGCGCCTGCCGGACTTCGGCGAAACGCCCGCCGGTACCAGGGCCTCCGGCATCGGCGACGCGCGCGCGGAGGAGTCGAACGCGCGTCCAGCCGACGCCGGCCGGTACCGGCGGGAGTAGAGCGAACAGCGACACGCGAGGCGGACCGTGACGACGGGTCATCGGGACCTCGCGGTAGAGAGGCGCCGCGCGGCGGGCCGCATGGCGCCGGTGAGGGACGGGGCCGCCGTCCGCGGTAACTGGGTATCTCCGAGTATAGCGTTATGGACGAGACGATCGGCGACACGAAGCGCCGACACGAGGCTGCCGAACAGCTGGGCGTCGCCCGCCAGTTCGGTCATGCGGATCGTGGGCTGGTTGGGGACGATCCGTCCGACGACCCGGCGGACGGGATCGAGCAGTTGTTCGCCGACCTGGCCGATGCCGCCGCCGAACACGACCAGCTCGGGATCGAGCGTGGTCACGACGTTGGCGATCGCCACGCCGAGGAGCGTCGCGACGCGGGCCACGATCGCCGAGGCGCCGGTGTGCCCGTCGCGGGCGGCGGCGAACAGCGATTCGATTTCCCCGGAGGCGGACTGCCGACCACCTGAAACCCGTCGCCATCGCCGCGCGATGGCGGCGGCACCGATTTCGTGTTCGAGGAAGCCCTGGGCGCCGTAGTCGTGACGCCACTGCCCGACGTTCAGCAGGAGGTGGCTGATTTCCCCCGCGTACCACTGGCTGCCCCGGTGCACCTGGCCGTCAATCATGATGCCGGCGCCGACGCCGCGCCCGAGCGCCACGAACACGAACTGCCCGACACCCCGGGCGCAGCCCTTCCAGTGTTCGCCGAGCGCCGCCATGTTGACGTCGTTGTCGAGGACCACCGGCACGCCGAGGGGCTGGGCGAGCAGGGCGGCCAGCGGGATGTCCCTCCATCCGCGGAGGTTGGCCGCGTCGATGACGACGCCGCGCCGGACGTCGGTCATGCCCGGCGCGCCGACGGCAATGGCGTAGAGCGGGGGACACGGCGTGACCTGGGCCATCAGCCGGGAGACGCCGGCGACGAGCTGGGCGATGAGCGGGCCGGGCGTGGGGTTGCCCGTCGGTTCGGCGTTGCGATGGAGCACGCGGCCGTCGAGGTCGGCGAGCGCGTAGCGGATGGTGGTGGACCCCAGGTCGATGCCGACCACACAACCTT
>CAZJRM010000042.1:0-28465 GCA_964547975.1 uncultured Vicinamibacterales bacterium
GGGCCTTCAGGCCCGAGGGCACCGTGGTCGTGATGGACGACGTGCGACTGGGCGGCGACGAGGTCATCGTCATGGCGGGCCCATGTTCGGCGGAGAGCGAACAGCAGGTGCACGCCTGCGCGGCGGCCGTGAAACGCGCGGGCGCCAAGGTGCTTCGCGGCGGCGCATTCAAGCCGCGGAGTTCGCCGTACAGTTTCCAGGGCCTCGGGGAAGAGGGCTTGCGCATGCTGCGCGACGCGGCGCGCGCCCACAACCTGAAACTCGTGTCCGAGGTGATGGATGCGTCCCAGATCGATCTGATCGATCGGTACGCCGACCTCTTCCAGGTTGGCGCGCGCAACATGCAGAATTTCTCCCTGCTGAGGGAACTGGGCCACACCCGCAAACCGATCCTGCTGAAACGCGGCATCTCGGCGACCATCGAAGAGTGGCTCCTGTCGGCGGAATACGTGCTCGACGGCGGCAACGCGGACGTCATTCTCTGCGAACGTGGCATCCGCACGTTCGAAACCTACACGCGCAATACACTGGACATCTCCGCGATCCCGATCGTCAAGAAACTCAGCCACCTGCCCATCATCGTCGACCCGAGCCACGGCACGGGGCGGCGGGACAAGGTGGCGCCCATGGCCAGGGCCGCCGTGGCCGCCGGTGCCGACGGCCTCATCATCGAGGTGCACACGGATCCCGACCACGCGCTGAGCGACGGCGCCCAGTCCATGTTCCCCGCGCAGTTCGATCGGTTGATGGCCGAACTGCGGATCATCGCCCCGGCGATCGGGCGATCGATCTGTGTCGAGCCGATCGTCAGGAGAGGGTGGGGCGTGGCATGAGCGACGAACGAGCGCTTCCGGTCATCAGTCCGGGACAACTGCCGCAGGCGGAGCCGGTCTTCGATCGCATCGCCATCTTCGGCCTCGGGTTCATCGGCGGTTCGATCGCGATGGCCGCGCGCCAGGTGTGGCCCAGGGCGCTCGTCATCGGCGTCGACGACAACGAGGTGCTCGAGACGGCCATGCGGCTGCACGCCGTCGACCTCGGCGCCGACGACCCCGTGGTCGCGGCGGACGCCGATCTGGTGATCCTGGCGGCGCCCGTGGTCGAGAACATCCGCCTCGTCGGGACGCTGGCCGAGCACCTCGGCGGCGAGGCGCTCGTGACCGACGTCGGGGCCTCCAAGCGCGCGATTGTCGATGCCGCCAGCGTGCTTCCCGCCCGGCTCGGGTTCATCGGCGGAGACCCGCTGGCCGGAGCGCCGCGACGGGGTATCGATGCCGCGCGGCCCGACCTGTTCGTCGGACGGCCGTGGATCCTGACGCCCCGGACCCCTGAGTCGCCGGGCCTCGATCGCTTGAAGACGTTCGTCACAGGCCTCGGCGCGGACCCGCGCGTGATGACCCCGGTCGAACACGACCACCTGATGTCGTACCTGGCCCAGTTGCCGCAACTCGTGGTCAGCATCCTCATGCAGGTCGTGGGCGAGCAGATAGGCGAACACGGACTGGGTTTCGCCGGCCGGGGATTCCTCGACACGACACGCCTGGCCTCGACGCCCGGGCACACGTGGAAAGACGTGCTTGCGACCAACGACGACCTGGCGGGGCGTGCCCTCGACTCGTTCACCGAGATGTTGAGCTTCGTGCGGACGCGGCTCGAATCCGGCGAAACCATCGAAGGCCTGTTCGAGTCGGCAGCGTACTGGCGGGGACGGCTGCCCATGCGGCGTCCCTCCGACCCGTCGTAACGACACCGTGGCGGGGGAACTCCCCGGGCCGGTGGAACCGTGAGGCGCCGATTCCGTAATGCTCCGTAGCGAGATGCTGACGTGCGCTAACGTGCGGAACCACCGTGGCTGAGACCGATGCGGACCTGGTTGCGCGAGCCATCGGGGGCGCGCAGGACGCCTGCCGCGTGCTGGCCGACCGCTTCACAGCGCCGGCGTTCAACCTCATCCTTCGCCTCGTCCGGGACCGTGGCGTCGCTGAAGAGCTGACGCAGGACGCCATGCTCAAGGCGTTCCGGGCGCTCAGGTCGTTCGACCCCGCCCAGAAGCTCGCCCCGTGGATTCTGAGGATTGCGCACAATACGGCCATCGACTACCTCCGGCGCCACCGGCCCGAGTTCGTGTCGATCACCGAGGACCCCGAACGGCCGGCCTCACACCCCGTCCTCGTGGAGGAACGCGAGCGGACGCCGTTCGAACAGGCGAAACTGGCGGACCTCCGGGCGGCGCTCGACTGGGCACTCCAACAACTGAGGCCCGAATACCGGAGGCTCATCGTGCTTCGGTACCAGGAAGATCAGTCGTACGAAGATATCGCCGCGGCCCTGGACCTGCCGCTCGGGACGGTCAAGAGCCATCTTCACCGGGCCAGGCACGCGATGGCGCGCCTGCTGGAAGATTCGGGCTGGGCGCCGTCCGCCGGGCAGGCGTGAAACCCGGAGGACCTCGGGGCACGTAGGAGCATGTGAAACCATGGAACGCGACGACCGCAGAGGATCGTGGGAGGACTGGCAGCGGGCGGAGGCGGCGGGTGCCGCCGAAGCCGCCGACCGGGCGTTCGCCCGCGTGGCTGTCGGCTGGGATCGTGAGCGGCCGCCGGCATGGCTGGCGGCTCGAATCGCCAGGGCGGCTGCCGCCGTGTCCGCCCCCGCTCGCCCGTCGCGCTGGCTCGAAGTCTGTGCCGCGGCCGCCGTGCTGGTGACCGGGCTGGTGTTCGGGGCCATGTCGGGCGACGCGATACGGGGCCTCGCGCTGGCGTCGTTCCAGGCCGTGGTTGGCGGTGTCGTGACGGCGCAGGAACTGGCCGGGGCCTGGGCCAGCGTGGCGCACGCCTGCGCCAGTCCGGCGTCCGGGGTGGGAAGGGCGCTGGCAGACGCGCTGGCCGAACCGGTGCCCTTGACGATGATCGTGCTCAATGTCGGCGTGGCGGCTGCGGCGCTGGCCGTGCTCCGCCGCGTGTTGTCGGTTCGGGAGGTGTGACATGCGGAACGTCATTCAGCGTTGGGCCGCGGGTCTGGCCGTGCTGGCGGTGCTGGCTGGCGGGGCGGTGGGCGCGCGGGCACAGACAACCACACCGGCGAACCCGGGCTATGCCGAGCTGAAGTCCCGCATCGAGCAGCGCTTCCAGGTCGTCGTGCTGCGGCGGGGCCTGGTGCTGGTGCCGAAGCAGGCACAGACGACCTACGCCAACATCGAGATCTCGGAAGACGGCGGGGTCCTGCTCGACGGCACCGCGGTGACGGGACGCGAGTTGCGCGGGCGGGTCGCGGGTGACGCCGACGTCGTGGCGCAGTTGTCGTTTCTGAGTGCCGGAGATCGCCGGGCACTGTTCGCCCAGTCCGAGGCTCGTGACGCGGCCCCGCCGACGCCGCCACGGCCGGCCGAACCGCCTGTCGCCGCGCCAGCGGTGCCTGCCGTTCCCGACGTCTCGGCGACCCCGGAGGAAGGCTGGGTCGAACGCGAACGTTACCAGCGCGGCGGAGCCCGGGTACGGGTTGGCGGTGACGTCCGGGTGCAGCAGGACGAGGTCGTCGGCGATGCCGTCGTCGCGATCTTCGGATCGGCCAGGATTGACGGGCGAGTCGAGGGTGACGTTGTGGCCGTGGCCGGCAGCGTGTACCTGGGGCCCCGGGCCGATGTCCGAGGGAACGTCGTGTCGGTGGGCGGTGGCGTCGAGCGCCAGCCCGGCGCCAGGGTCCGTGGCGACCTCAACGAAGTGCGCGTAGGGTTCCCGTCGGTCGGTCCATGGTTCCATGTCCGGCCGTGGCGGGGATGGGTATGGCCGGGCGGTCCGTTCGGGGAGTCCTCGGACCTGCTGACGACCCTGATGCGCATGGCGGTGGTGGCGCTGTTCGCGGCCATGCTGGTGGCGGTCGCATCGGGCTCCGTGCGTCGGGTGTCGGACGTGGTGGTCGCCGAACCGTTCCGTGCGGGCATCGCCGGACTGGCCGCGCAGGTGTTCTTCCTGCCCGTGCTCGTCATCACGATCGTCGTGCTGGCCGGGTCCATCGTCGGGATTCCGCTGCTGCTCCTGGTGCCGTTCGCGTTGCTGGCCGTCGTCGTCGCGCTGTTCCTCGGATTCGCTGGCGCGAGTTGCGGCGTGGGGCGCCTGGTGACCCGGCGCGCGGGCTCGCACCCGGCGACGCTGTTCGTCACGTTCATCATCGGCCTGGCGGTCATCTGGGCGCTGACGCTCATCGCGCGGTTCGTCGGGCTGGCCGGGTCTCCGGTGCGCTTCGTCCTGGGTGCGGTGCTGCTGGCGGGATTCGTCGTGGAGTACGCCGCGTGGACGGTCGGTCTCGGGGCTGTGCTGATCACGCGGTTCGGACGCCGAGGCACGCGGCAGACTGAGATGCCGCCGCCGGCCGCGACATGGGAGGAGCCCGGTGGCATTCAGGCATAATGGCTGAATGCGATTTGCCGACACCGCCGTCCCCCTGACGACCACGAGCGCGCGACTCCACGAACTCGACGCCGACGTCGTCGTGGTGGCTGCGATCGAGAAGACGTTGACCGGCGCCGCCCTGGCGGCGGACCAGTTGCTGAACGGGCGCCTGTCCGCGGCGCTGGTCTCCGGGGAACTGGCCCCGAAGGCGTTCAGTACGCTGGTGGCGGCGACCGCTCCGGCGGGGTGGCTGTCGCCTCGCGTGATGGTCGTGGGCCTGGGGCCGCTGTCGGGATGCACGGCCGACCAGGTTCGGCGGTGGGCCACGGCGGCGGGCCTGGCGGCCCGTGAACGGCGTTTCGTGCGGGCGGCACTTGTGCTCCCCGGCGTGCTGGAGGCGGCCGCCGAGGCCCAGTTGGTGGCGGAAGGCACTACGCTGGCGGCGTTCAACGCTGGTGTCTACAAGAACGATCTCACGGCGAGACCGCCCGTCCTCGAGCCCCGTCTCGTCGTCCCGGCGGACCTGCCGGCCGGCAGCCGCGCGGCGATCGACCGCGCGGCTGACAAGGGCTACGTGTTCGGAACCTGCACCAACCTGGCCCGGGCCCTCGCGAACGAACCGTCGAATCGGCTGACGCCGAGGCAGTTCGTCGAGGTGGCGCAGGACGTAGCCGCCGCCGCCCATCTGAAGATCGACGTGCTCGACCAGGACCGCATGGCGGGGCTCCACATGGGCCTGCTGCTCGGCGTGGCGCAGGGTAGCCAGGAGCCGCCGCGGCTGGTGATGCTGCGCTACGATCCGCCGAACGCCGGCCCAGGCCCGGTGCTCGGCCTGGTCGGCAAGGGCGTGACCTTCGACTCCGGCGGCATTTCGATCAAGACGGCCGAAGGCATGCACCGGATGAAGACGGACATGTCGGGCGGCGCCGCCGTGCTGGCCGCGATGAAGGCGATTGCGGCCATTGGGTCGCCGGTTCCGGTGATCGCCGTCATTCCGCTGGTCGAGAACATGCCGAGCGGGTCGGCGCTCAAGCCGGGTGACGTCCTTCGGGGCGCGGACGGGCGAACCGTCGAGGTGCTCGACACCGATGCGGAGGGGCGGCTGATCCTGGGCGATGCCCTGTGGTACGCGGCGTATCTCGGTGCGACGCACCTGGTCGACGTCGCGACGCTGACCGGCTCGTGCGTGGTGGCGCTGGGCCGGACGACGAGCGGCCTGTTCGGTGCTCCGGCGCCCTGGGCCTCACTGGTGCACGAGATGACCGCGAGGGCCGGAGACCGGGCCTGGGTGATGCCGGTCTTCGACGACTACAAGGAACAACTGCGGAGCGATATCGCCGACCTTGCCAACATCGGCGGTCGCGCGGCGGGGTCGATCACCGCGGCCCTGTTCCTGAAGGAGTTCGCTGCCGGCCTTCCGTGGGCGCACCTGGACATCGCCGGGACGGCCTGGGCTGACGAGTCGCAGCCGTACCAGCCGAAGGGACCCACCGGCGTCGCCACGCGAACGCTCGCGGAACTGGCGATCGCCGCCGGCGAATGGGCGCGCTGACGCCGGACGCGGCTCCTACCTGGAACTGAGATCGAGGCGTGTCCCGAGCGTGTCTTCGTCGGGGTGGCGACGCTCCCGCCAGCGTTTGAACAGGATCAGCGCGATCCCGAAGACGACCCCGACGATCATCGCGGCAATCGCGATGAGCCCGGTCAGTCCCAGCGCGCCGACGATCACGTTGACGATCGACACTTCCTGCGTGGGCGGCGGAACCACCTTGATGATGACGGGCGTGATGGGCTGCGGCTGGAAGAGCATGCGGTCTCGTCGCTCGTGACCTATTGTATGCGGTCCGGCTGGGCGTGTCCGGCCACGGGCTCCCGGCCGCCAGGCGACGGCAGGCGTTCGAGGACGACCGGCGTGCCCTTCTTCAGCGCCTGCTGGTAGCGGCGCACACCGTCTGAAATCGACTCCGCGAGGCGCTGGCGGTAGGCCGGTGTCGCCAGCAGGCGTCCCTCCTGCCTGTGGGTGATGAACGCGACCTCGACCAGAATGCTGGGCATGGACGCGCCGATCAGCACCACGAACGGCGCCCGTTTGACGCCAAGGTCGCGCAAGGTTGGATTCGCGGCTTTCAGGCGCCGCACCATGGCGGTCTGCACGTGCGTCGCCAGGTCCCGCGACTCGTCCGCCTTGGTCGTCAGTGCGATGCGCTTCACCAGTTCGTTCAGGTAGCTCATCGTCATGACGGACGAGGCGTTCTCGCGCGCCGCGACGGCTTCCGCCTCCGGCGTGGAGGCGAAGTCGAGCAGGTAGGTCTCGACGCCGCGGGCCGAACGGTTTTCGCTCGCGTTGACGTGAATCGAGATGAAGAGGTCGGCGTTCTCCCGGTTGGCGATCGCCGTCCGTTCCTGCAGCGGAATGAAGACGTCGGTCCGGCGGGTGAGGACCACTTCGATCCCCGGCTGCTTCGTCAGCAGTTGTTCGAGGCGCAGCGCGACGTCGAGGGTGATGTCGGCTTCGGTTCGTGTGCCGACCATCGCCCCGGGGTCGTGCCCGCCGTGGCCGGCATCGATGACGATCCGGCTGGCGCCGAGGCCGAGCTGGCGCGCGAGGGAATACCCGCCCTTCATATTGCTCGACGGCGGGACCGGGGTGGGCGGTTCCGGTTCCTTCGACGGTTTCGCCTCGGCGGGCGATGGCTGAGGCGTGACAGAAGGCGACGGTGCCGGCGCGGGCGAAGCGGCGCCGGCGCCCCAGCACGTAATGACCAGCCGGTACGGATCGCGCTGCAGTTCGGTGCGGTGGCGTTCGACGTGTTGCGCGTCCAGCACGATACGCGTGACGGCATTGGGATGACGCCCGACCCGGATCCGCCGGACGAGGCCTTCGTCGAACGTCTTCGTCCCTTCCTTCACCGATTCGCCGAGTGCCGTTCCGGTCAGATCGACGAACACGCGCGCCGGGTGTTCGAGACGTTCGTCGCGGAAATCCACCGGGCCGTCCAGTCGCACGACGATTCGTGACGCGTCCGCGGAGGATTCCTGCTCGATCGCCGTGATCGTGGCGGATGCCGCCGCCGCGGCCGGTCTCGGCGGGTCAGGGACCGGGGCGGCCGCGGGCACGGACGGTTTCGGGTCGGGCGAGGCGAGTTTCTCGATGCGCTGGAGGCCGGCCTTGGCCCGGCGGACGAAGCTGCTGGACGGGTACTCCTTCACCAGCATCCGCAGGTAGGACGCGGCGGCTTCCCGATCCCGGGCCTCACCGAATCGGTCGAAGGCCTCGACCGCCAATTGCGAGGCCTGCCACAGGGCGTTGTCGCAGTACCCGCTCGTGGGGAAGCGCCACACAACCGCCCAGTACGCGGCAATCGCGGCGCGGAACTGTCGTAACTCCGGCGGCGGCGCCGGCGGGTTCATCGCGGCCCGCACCGTGTGATCCAGATCGACGGCTCGCTCGTAGAGCGCCTTCGGCGCGTCGTCCTGCGCGGCGGCCAGGCGGACGGGGCCCGGCAGCAGTGCCCACACCGCCAGCGTCAGGGCGGCGAGGCGGAGAACCCGGGACGGCGGTGGGGAAGGCGCTCGTGTCGGCATCAGCGGGGGTGGTTGTCGACTTCTTCGAAGTAGTCCTTCGGCACCAGCACGTCGCGGGGTTTGCCGCCGACCGCCGGCGAGACGAGGCCTTCGGCTTCCATCATGTCGACCAGCCTGGCCGCACGACTGAATCCCACGCGCATGCGGCGCTGGAGGTACGAGATCGACGCCTGCCCCGTGGATACCACGAGGCGGGCGGCTTCGTCGTAGAGGTCGTCCTTGTCGAACTCGAGGGCCTCCTGCGGCTTCTCGTCGGACGTGATCGACGCGTCGTAGGTCGGCTTGCCCTGCTTCTTGAGGAACGTGGCCAGGCGCGCGGTCTCCTGTTCCGAGACGTAGGCGCCGTGCAGGCGGATGAGCCGGGCCGAGGCTGGAGGCAGGAACAACATGTCGCCGCGCCCGAGCAGTTGTTCGGCGCCGTTCCCGTCGAGAATCGTGCGCGAGTCGACCTTCGACGAGACCCGGAACGACATGCGGGCGGGCAGGTTGGCCTTGATCAGGCCCGTGATGACGTCCACCGACGGCCGTTGCGTGGCGAGCAGCAGGTGGATTCCCACCGCGCGTGCCATCTGCGCGAGCCGCACGATCGAGACTTCGACATCGTTGCTGGCGACCATCATCAGGTCCGCCAGTTCGTCGATGACCACGACGACGTAGGGCAGCGGTTTGGGTGCCTCACCGTCCTTCGACGCGGACGGATCGTGCTCGGCGTTGCGCACGTTGCGGTTGTACTGCTCGATGTTCCGCACGCCTTCGGCCGCGAGGGTCTTGTACCGCTCCTCCATCTCGCGCACCGCCCAGCCGAGCGCGTTGGCGGCCTGCTTCGGATCGACGACGACCGGGGTGAGCAGGTGCGGGATCTCCTCGTACATCCCGAGCTCCAGCCGTTTCGGATCGATCATGATGAGCCGCACGTCTTCCGGCGTGGCCCGGAAGAGAATGCTCGTCAGGATGGTGTTGATCGCCACCGACTTGCCGGTGCCCGTCGCGCCGGCGATGAGCAGGTGCGGCATCGTCGCGAGATCCCCCATGAAGGGCTCGCCGTGGATCGTCTTGCCGAGCGCGAGGGTGAGCTTCGACCCGCTCTTCTGATACGCCTCGGACTCCAGCAGGTCGCGCAGCGAAATCGTCTCGCGGTGCTGATTCGGAATCTGGATGCCGACCGTGGACTTGCCGGGCGTACGTTCGATGAGCACCGACTCCGCGCGCATCGCCAGCGACAGGTCGTCGGCGAGACCGGCGATCTTGCTGTACTTCACGCCGGCATCGGGCTTGAACTCAAACGTCGTGACGACGGGACCGGGATGAATCTGCACGACGGACCCCGCCACCGAGAACTCGTGGCACTTGGCTTCCAGCAGCCGAGCCGAGTCCATCAGTTCCCGTTCGTCGATCTTGCGCTCGGAGCGCGGCGCGTCGAGCAGTGTCAGCGGCGGCAGCGTGAAGCCGCTGCGCTTGCGGACCGCCGGCGCTTCGCCGGCGCCATCGAGCCGCGCCAGGGGGGCCACCGGCGTCGGTGCCGCGACGCGGATCACCGGTTCCTTGCGGCCCGACAACCAGCCGGACTTGGCCGCGGCCTGGGCCTTGTCGGGCACCCGCACCGGCTCGGGCACCGGCGCTTCGCGCGGCCGTGGTTTGGGCGGTACCGCCTCCGCGGGCCTGGCGCCATCGGCGGGCGGCACCGCCGCTTGTTTCTTTGCGTGCTTCTCGAGAATCTCGCGTCGCTGCCGGTTCTTGCGACGCTCCTCGCGCCAGGCGCGAACGGCCGCGAACGTGCCCGAGAGCCGCATCCGGATGAACGCCGTGGCCGACGAAAACATCCGTCCGAGCGAGACCTGCGTGGTCAGGATGACGCTCAGGAAGAGCAGCGTCATGATGATCAGGAGGGCCCCGCCACGATTGAAGGACGCCGCCAGGGCGCCGGCCAGCTGGTCGCCCAGCCAGCCGCCTGCCTCGAACGACCGGCTGGCGTCGTGCGCCGAGGGCAACGCGAGGCCGAGGAACGCCGTCGCGCAGCCGAACAGCACGGTGAGCCCCAGCACCTTCGTGTAGACCGCGTCGATCGTGCGGCACCAGAACGAGTACCAGCCGACGACCACGGTGATCACGGGGATTAGAAACGCCGCGAACCCGATCAACTGCAGTGAGACTTCGGCCACGAGCGCGCCGACCCGGCCGACGAGATTCGACACGGGGCCCGTCGTCCTGGTGCTGAGGAACCAGACCGGGTCGTCGGGTGTGTAGGTCGCCAGCGCAATCAGCCAGAACAGCCCGGCGGCGAACAGCAGCACGCCGGTGACCTCGCTGAGGCGGCGGCTGAGCGCGGTGGAATGGCCCTGTGCCAAGTCAGATCTCCATGATGACGGGCAGCACCAGCGGCCGCTGGCCGAGGCGCTTCCGGAAGAAGCGCCGCAGTTCGACGCTGATTCGGTCGCGGATGATGCCGTAGTCCGTGCGTTCCTCCACGCTCGCGGACGCCAGGATCTCCGAGATGAGGCGCCCCGCGTCGCGCAGCGGGCTGTCCGCGCCCTGTTCGATCGCCAGGCCCCTGGTGATCATGTCGGGGATGCCCTCGACCGTGCCCGTCTGCTTGTTGATCGCGATCACGGGGACGATGAGGCCGTCTTCGGCGAGGTGACGGCGGTCGCGCAGGACTTCGTCGCCGAGCCCGGCGGCGGACGCGCCGTCGATCAGCACGCGCCCGGTGTGGACGCGGGCGCCGATGCGGCCGCCTTCGGCATCGAACTCCATGAGGTCCCCGTTTTCCGCGAGCAGCACGGTCAGGCGATTCGGCAGGTTCTGCATCAGCCGCTCCGCGACCTTGGCGTGCCGAGACCGCTGGCGGTAGGACCCGTGGATCGGCACGAAGTAGCGGGGGCGGACCAGCGACAGGACCGTCTTCAGTTCCTCCGCGCTCCCGTGACCCGACACGTGGACGTGTTTCACGTGCTCGTTGATGACTTCGGCCCCGCGCCGCGCGATGTGATTGATGACCCGATCGATGGCCCGCTCGTTCCCGGGGATCTCGCGCGACGAGAAGACGACGGTGTCGTCGGGCGTCAGGCCGACGTGCCGGTGCTCGTCGATGGCGATGCGCGACAACGCCGACATCGGCTCACCCTGGCTGCCCGTGACCAGGCAGAGCACCTGCTCGGGCGGGAGGTGCTTGACCTCGGACTCGCGAACGGTCAGTTCCGCGGGGATCTTCAGATACCCGAGGCGCTGGGCGATGATGGAGGTCTCCACCATGCCGCGTCCGACGAACGCCACCCGCCGGCGGAACTTCGCGGCGAGATTGACGAGCACCTGCAGGCGGTAGACCGATGTCGCGAACGTCGCCGTGACGATCTTGCCCCGGGTGCTCGCGAAGATCTCTTCGAACGCCTCGATGACTTCGAGTTCCGATCCGGTGACTCCGGGACGTTCGATGTTGGTGCTGTCCGAAAAGAGCGCCAGCACCCCCTGCCGGCCCAGTTCCGCGAAACCGTGGAAGTCGAACGGCTCGCCGTCGATCGGCGTCTGGTCGATCTTGAAGTCGCCCGTGTGCAGGATGGTGCCGACCGGCGTGTGGATCGCGACCGCCACACAGTCCGGCATGCTGTGGGTGACCCGGAGGAACTCGACGGTGAAATCCCCGACCGTGAACTTGTCGCGCGGGCGGACCACGGTCAGCCGATCGGCCAGGTCCACGTCATGGTCTGCCGCCTTGGATTCCACCAGCGCCAGCGTGAGCGGGGTGCCGTAGATCGGGCCCGAGACCTGTTTCACGATGTGGCGCACGGCGCCGATGTGGTCTTCGTGGCCGTGCGTCAGGATCAGCGCCGTGTGCCGGGGTGACCGCTGGTGGAGGTACGACAGGTCCGGAATCACCAGGTCGACGCCGAGCAGTTCGGGTTCCGGGAACATCGCGCCACCGTCGATGACGACGAGTGTGTCGCCCCAGGCCACGGCCATGGTGTGCAGCCCGAACTCGCCGAGACCGCCGAGTGCGACGATTTCCAGCTTCGGTAGACCGGATGGTGTGGCAGCCGACGTGTCGGTCATGCGTTCCTCGACGTTCGGGGCTTCGTGACCCGGCGGGGCGCTTCGCGCGAACGCCCAGCAACTGGCAAACCCGTGGTCGTGGTCAGACGAGTCGCACTCCGGCCTGCGGACACCGCAGCCGTTCTGGTGCCGCATCCGGGGAGGCATGCGGCCCGACTCGCCGGACCGGGCCCGTCAGACCGCTGGGAAGGTCTTGAAATCAGGCGAGATCTGGCGTCGTGACGTCTGCGGAACTATACCACAGTTGACCGTGGGGCGGCAGCGAGCGCCGCGCAGAGTTGGGCCAATTCCGGCAGGTCCAGCGTCTCAGGGCGGCGGGTGGCGTCGAGGCCGGTTGCGCGTAGGACCTCGGCCGGATCCGCCCCGCGGGTGAAGGCGAACGGCTTGAATGCGTTGCCGAGCGTCTTGCGTCGCTGCATGAACAGCGACTTGACCATCCCGTCGAACAATACGCGGTCGTCGATCGCGACCGACGGCGGCCTGAACGTCAGGCGGATGACGGCCGACGACACGGTCGGGGCCGGCCGGAACGCTCCCGGCGGCAGCGCCATCAACGGCGTCACATCGGCCGCCAGCTGCGCGGCAATCGAGAGGACGCCGTAGTCCTTGCCGCCGGGCCTGGCCGCGAGACGTTCGGCGACCTCGCGCTGGAGCATCACGGTCGCGTCGCGGAACGCGCCCGTGTCCCGGTGCGCGTCGATCAGGCGGAAGAGGATCGGCGAAGAAATGTTGTACGGCAGGTTGCCGACGACACGAACCGCCGAGACCGGGACGTCGGCGGGGAGCAGCGCGGCCAGGGGGGTGTCCAGCACGTCTCCCTGCACGAGCGTCACGTTGTCGGGAAGCCTGGGGCTCAGCCACGTGACCAGGTCGCGGTCGAGCTCCACGGCCACCAGGCGCCGGACGACTCGAGCCAGCGGAAACGTGAGCGCGCCGCGTCCCGGGCCGATTTCGACGACGTCGTCATCCGGACCGAGGTGCAGAGCCGCGACCAGGCGTTCCGCCCAGGACGCCTCGAGGAAGTGCTGCCCGAAACGTTTCCGGGCCTTCACGAGACGTCCTCCCGTTCGTTCCCGCCGCGATGCGCCCGCCAGTACCGGTCCTCGATCTCCTCGAGTTCGTCTTCGTCGAAGCCGAAGTAGTGGCCGACTTCGTGGATGAGCGTCTCGCCGATACACACCACGACATCGTCGTCGTCGTCGCTGGCGTCTTCGATGGGGCCCTGGTAGAGCACGACCCGATCGGGGAGCTGATTGCCGTAGTCCCACGGGCGCTCGGTCAGCGGCGTACCCTGATACAGGCCAAGCAGCGTGCCGGGAGGCTCGATGCCCATGTCGTCCAGCAGATCTTCCGTCGGCTCGTCCTCGACGACCACCGCCACGTTCTTCATGTGGTCGCGAAACTGCTGCGGGATGGACTCGATGGCTTCGGCCACGAGGTGTTCGAAGCGGGCACGCGTCATCGTCGCGCCGCCTTCGGTGCCGACGGCCGGCGCGTCTTCGACGAGCGGGACGACGGCCGGCCGCGTGCGGCGCGATCCGCGCACACGTCAGCCACCGCGCACCGATCGCACGAGGGCGTGGGCCGGCAGATGCGCCGGCCGTGCAGGATGAGCGTGTCCGAGGCGCGGGTCCACCAGGCGGCGGGCAACGCGCCCGTGACCTGCTGCTCGACGCGTTCGGGATCGTCGGACTTCGCGATCCCGATGCGGTTGGCCACGCGCAGCACGTGGCGGTCGACCGGAAATCCGGGAACGCCCAGCGCATGGCCCAGCACGACGTTCGCGGTCTTTCGTCCGACGCCGGGCAGTCTGACGAGCGCGTCGAGCGTCCGGGGCACGTCGCCGCCGTGTTCATCCACGAGCATCCGCGCCATGCCGATGATCGCCCGTGTCTTCTGCCGGAAGAACCCGGTCGACTGCACCAACCGTTCGACCTCGGCGCTGCCGGCCTCCGCCAGGTCGGCCGCCGTCGGAAAACGTTCGAACAGGGCGGGTGTGACGAGGTTGACTCGCGCGTCGGTCGATTGCGCCGACAGGATCGTCGCGGTCAGCAACTCGAACGCCGAGCGGTAGTGCAGCTCGGTATCCGCGCCGGGGTGCTGGCGGCTCAGGCGCTCGAACACGTCGAGCACTTCTTCGGGTGTCTTCAAGGCGGCCATGCTGCCCCCGGAGGCGACGGTCTAGTGCACCGGTCCTTTGTTCCAGCCGACGTTGGCGTACGAATCCTGGAACGACCGCAGCTGATCCTGGAGCGCTGCCACGAGGCTCGGCAGCAGCTGGACCGGCAGAACCACGCGCGTCTTCACGGGAGCCTTGATGACGTGATCCTGCTGCGCGTGACGGATATCGTCTTCGGACAGCGGCAGCACCTCGCAGAACGACAGCGTGAAGTCGAACGGCGTGTGCGCGACCGAACAGAAGTTCGCGTAAACCCGGGGCGCCTCGTGGTCATCTCCGGGCACGATGGTGAAGTTGATCTGGCGAGGTTCGTCAGCCATGGTGGTCCTGGGTGGTGTCCGTCCGCACGCGCGGCGACGTCAGTACTTGCGCATGACCCCGACCACGACTCCCTGGATCTGGAGTTGTTCGGGCGTCACCATGATGGGTTGCATCGTCGGGTTGGCCGGCTGCAGGCGAATGCGCCCGTTTTCGCGGTAGAGCTTCTTCAGCGTGACATCCGCGCCCCCGAGCAGGGCGATGACCATCTCGCCGTTCTCGGCCGTCTTGCGGTCTTCGACGATGACGAAATCGCCATCGCGAATCTGCTCGTCGATCATCGAGTCACCGCGGACCTTGAGCACGTACGTGTCGCGTTTGCCCACCAGATCCTCGGGGACGGCAATGGCTTCGTTCGAGGCGATCGCTTCGATGGGGGCGCCCGCCGCCACGTAACCCAGCAGCGGCAGTTCGAGCGCTCGTCCGCCCGTGCGGGTCGGGACCATCTCCACCGACCGGCTGCGGTTCCACGAGCGCCGGATGAACCCTTTCTCCTGGAGATTCGTGAGGTGCTTGTGTACGGTCGCCAGCGACGACAGGTTGAAGCGGCGCCCGATCTCTTCGAGGCTCGGCGCGTAGCCGTGCTGCTGGATGAACTCGCCGAGGTAATCGAAGATTTCGCGCTGGCGCTTGGTCAATGGCAGTGCCACGGGTGGCCTCCCCGGTTGGTGTCGCGTGTTGATCGACATCGGCAAGTCTATCAAAGAAAAGGCGAAAGTCAACCGCGTGTTAGGATCGCCGCCTGTGGCCTGTGACCTTCCGGCGGGGACGCGGTCTAAGCAGACAGGACCCAGGAGCGTGCAGCCATGTCGAGCGATGCGGGCCAGTGGGTGGCCCCGGGGCTCCTCCCAGAGTGGACCGTGACACGCGTGCCGACCACCGCTTCCCACGACGACAGCCGTGACGGCCTCGATGACCTCGACGACGCGGCCCTCGTGGCGGCGGCCAGGGACGGCCGGCGGGCCGCCTTTGACATCCTGGTGGAGCGGCATCAGCGGTCCGTCTACCACCTGTGTTACCGCTTCGTGAACCATCACGATGACGCGGCGGATCTCGCGCAGGACGTCTTCCTGCGAGCCTTCCGGGCCCTGGGTGGTTTTCGGGGCGACGCATCCGTGTCCACCTGGCTGTATCGCATCGGCGTGAACCTCTGCCTGAATCGCCGCGCCGCGCGGCGAGGCGAAGCGGTGCCCCTCGACGCGGTGGCCGAGCCCCGGGCCCCGGGCATCGACGCGGCCAGTGCGCTCATCGACGGCGAACGTTCCGCGGAAGTGCGATCCGCCGTGGCCCAGCTGCCCGACCGGCAGCGCGCCACGCTGGTGTTGCGCGTGTATCAGGGCAAGTCGCACAAGGAAATCGCCGAGATCCTCGGCACTACCGAAGGCGCGGCGAAAGCCAACCTGTTCCACGCGCTGACGAGCCTCAAGAAGCGGCTCGGTGCGAGGACGACATGACGCGGACACCCCACCTGACGCCGGACCAGTTGATCGACCTCGTCGACGGCAACGGCGGCGACGCGGTTCGCCGTCACGTCGAGTCGTGCGCGGCCTGCCGGCGTGACTTCGACGAGGTGGTGGCGACACTCGCGGTGGTCGGGGACGATCCCGCCGACGATCCGTCGCCGCTGTTCTGGGAACACCTGCCCGGCCGCGTGGCGCGCGCCATCGACTCGGAACGGCCCGCGACGGTCGCGTCGTGGTGGGGCCGGCGTGTCGTGTGGATGCCGGCATCCCTGGCCGCCGCTGCGCTCCTGGTCGTGGCCGTCGCGCTCGTCTCGAGGTCGGGACCGACCCCTGGAGTGCGGGAGGCGGTGCCGGCGGCGCCCACGGCGGCCGTGGCCGGAGACCATCCGTCGTGGGCCGAGGACGGAGATCCCACATGGGATGTCGTGACGGTTCTCAGCGCGGGGCTGGGCGACGCCGGTGGCGAAGCGGGTGAGTATGATGGCGCGCCGGGGACCGTCGAGCGTGCCGTCGAAGGGTTGAGCGAACGCGAGCAGGGGGAGTTGGTACGTCTGCTCGAGGAAGTATTGGCGAAGCGCCCGTCGTAGGCGGGCGGCGGAACGAACAGCGAGGAACGCGATGACGAGTCGGATTCGTTGGCGGGTGGGCGCAGGCGTCGTGGCCGCCGTGCTGGCGATGGCATCGCCGGCCCTGGCGCAGCGGGCTCAGGGGGCGCCACGGGTCCCGACGCAGCGCCAGCAGATCGGGCTGGCGGAAATCCAGCGGCTGTTCGATGCCTACACCGTCGTCCAGGCACAGGAAGCGCTCGCCCTGGACGATGCCCAGTTCGGGAAGTTTCTGCCGCGGCTGAGGACCCTGCACGAGGCGCGGCGTCGGACCGACGCGGAGCGGCAGCGGCTGACGACGGAACTCGCGCGGATGCTGGCGCCCGGGGCTTCGATCGATGACGGCCGGATTCGGGAGCAGCTGAAAGCCATCGACGAGGTGTCGACCCGGGGGCTGGCCGACATGCGCGCGGCGCTCGAGGCGATCGACCAGGTGCTCGATCTGCGGCAGCAGGCGCGATTCCGCGTGTTCGAGCAACAGATGGAACGCCGCAAGTTCGAACTGGTCCTGCGCGCGAGGCGAGGCGAGGCCGGCCGGCTCCTGCCCGACGACCGCGACTGATCGGCGCCGCCGCCCCGCGCGCGGGTTGGTCCCGGCCTGACGGGTGGACTCTGCCGCGTGACCGTGCCATCCTCGTGCGGTGACACTGGACGATCCGCTGACCGGGCTCAAGGGGGTCGGGCCGCGCCGGGCGGCTGACCTGGCCCGCGCCGGGCTCGCGACGGTCGGCGATCTCCTTTCCCGGTTTCCCCTTCGCTACGAGGACCGCGCGCGTTTCCGCGACGTAGCGTCGCTGCAGCCTGGAGAGTCTGCCGCCATCGCGGGGGAGGTCGCCTCGTCCGGCCTGAAGCTCACGCGACGGCCGGGGTTCAAGCTCGTCGAGGCTGTCATCCACACCGAGTCCGGTGCCATCCGCGCCGTCTGGCTCAACCAGCCCTACATGATGGACGTCATCAGGCGCGGCCTGCGCCTCGTGTTGTACGGCCAGGTCGAACGCCGTGCCCCGGCCGGTCTGCAACTCACGAATCCCCAGTTCGAGATCGTCGATCCCGACGCGAGCCAGACGCTGCACACGGGCCGCATCGTGCCCGTCTACGAGAAGGTCGGCACGCTCACGACCCGGATCCAGCGCAACCTGGTGGCCGAGGCCCTCGAGTGCCTGGCGCCGGAACTGCCCGAGGTGCTGCCTCCGCAGGTGATCGAGGAGTGCCGGCTGCCATCGCGACGCACCGCGTTCGAGCAGGCGCACTTCCCCCGGCCCGAGACTCCGCCGGCCGATCTGGCGGCCTTCAGGTCTCCCGCCCAGGTCCGCCTGATTCTCGAGGAGTTCTACCAGTACCAGCTCGGGCTGCTGCTGCGGCGCCGCGCCAGCCGGGCCGAACGAAAGCCCGTCGTCGCGAAGGTCGACGACCGGATTCGCGCGGCGGCCCGGGCGGTGCTCCCGTTTCGACTGACGGGCGGCCAGCGCCAGGCCTTGAAGGAGATCGTCTCGGACTTGACGGCGGCGTGCCCGATGCACCGGTTGCTCCAGGGAGATGTCGGCGCAGGGAAGACGGTTGTCGCCGTGCTCGCCGCCGTCGTCGCGATGGAGAACGGTCTGCAGACCGCGTTCATGGCACCCACGGAAATTCTCGCCGAGCAGCACGCGGCGACCTTCGGGCGGCTGTTTGCCGGAGCGCCTTATCGGGTGGCGCTCCTGTGCGGGTCCACGCCGGCGTCCGAACGCCGCGAGATCCTCGAGGCGCTCGCCTCTGGGGCGATCCACCTGGTGGTTGGAACCCATGCGCTCGTGCAGGATTCGGTGTCGTTCCGCCAGCTCGGATTCGTCATCGTCGACGAGCAGCACCGGTTCGGCGTCCTGCAGCGCGCGGTACTCCGGAAGAAGGGCTGGTGCCCGGACGTCCTCGTGATGACGGCGACGCCGATTCCACGCACGCTGGCGCTGACCACCTACGGGGACCTCGACGTCTCGGTGATCCGCGACCTGCCGCCGGGACGCACACCCGTGAAGACCACCGCGCATCCGCACGGCGAGCGCGACCGGGTCTATGCCTTCGTCCGGGAGCAGGTGGCCCTGGGGCGGCAGGCCTACGTCGTGTTTCCGCTCATCGAAGAATCCTCGAAGATCGACGTGCGCGCGGCGACCGAGATGGCCGACCATCTTGCGACCGACGTGATGCCGGACGCGCGGCTGGCGTTGCTTCACGGGCGGTTGCGGACCGAGGAGAAACAGCGGGTCATGGCGGCGTTCGCCGCAGGCGAGATCGACGTGCTGGTGTCGACCACGGTGATTGAAGTCGGCATCGATGTCGCGAACGCCACCGTGATGGTCGTCGAACACGCCGAACGGTTCGGCCTGGCGCAGTTGCACCAGTTGCGCGGCCGGGTCGGCCGCGGCGCGCAGCAGTCATTCTGCCTGCTGGTATACCAGGGGCCGCTCGGCGACAGCGGCGAGGCACGGATCAGGGCGCTGGTCGACACGTCCGACGGGTTCGTGGTGGCGGAGAAGGACCTGGAGCTGCGGGGGCCAGGCGACCTCTTCGGCACCCGGCAGTCGGGGGCGCCGACCCTGAGGTCCGGCGACCTGTGGAGGGACCGCTCGATCATGGAAGACGCACGCCGGTATGCCGCGGCTGCGGTCGACCGCGGCGACCATCCCGAGATCGAAGCGTATGTGGCTCGGACGTGGGCCACGCGGTTCGGGCTGGCGGACGTGGGATAGGGATAAGGGATAGGGCGATAGGGAAGAGGGAAAGGGGACAGGGGAGAGGGAAAAGGGGACAGGGAAGAGGCGAGAGGGAGCGGCCGAAAGCCGAAAGCCGTGAGCCGAAAGCCGTGAGCCGAAAGCCGTGAGCCAGTGAGGATGCCCGATGCGCGTGATTGCCGGCCGATACAAGGGACGCAAGCTGAAGGCCCCGGCGTGGGAAGGCCTTCGGCCCACGTCCGATCGATTGAAGGAGACGCTCTTCAACGTGCTTGGTGATGCGGTGGACGGGGCGCGGGTGCTCGATGGTTTCGCCGGCTCGGGCGCGCTCGGCATCGAAGCGCTGAGCCGCGGCGCGTCGCACGTGACGTTCGTCGACGACGACCGGCGCGCGGCGGCGCTGATCGAGGAGAACCTGCGCCACTGCGGTATTAGCGGCGGCTATGTTATCATTCGCGGCAGCTTCGCCGGGGCCGTCCGCCGCGCGCCGGCGGACCAGGCGTTCGACCTGGTCGTGCTGGATCCCCCTTACGAGTATGCGAACCTTGCCGAGGCGTTTGCGGCCGCTGAAGGGTGCCTGTCCCCTGACGGCCTCCTCGTGCTGGAACACGCCCGACGGCGGGACGTCCCCGAACGGGGCGCGTCGTTCCGCCGGACCCGCGTGGTGACGGCGGGCGACAGCGCGCTGTCGTTCTACCGGATGGCCGAGGACGTCGTCAGGCAGGTTGTGGAGGCATCATGAGCGAACTCCGCCCGCGCGTGGCGGTCTATCCCGGGTCGTTCGATCCGCTGACCAACGGTCACGTCGACATCATCCTCCGTGGGGCGAGGCTCTTCGACCGCATCATCGTCGCCATCCTCCGCAACGCGGAGAAACAGCCGCTGTTCACCGCCGAGGAGCGAGTGCAGACGGCGCGCGACGTGTTCCGGGAGTACCCGAACGTGGAAGCCGACGCGTTCGACGGCCTGCTGGTGGACTACGTGCAGCTGAAGCAGGCCTCGGCGATCGTGCGCGGCCTGCGCGCGGTGTCCGATTTCGAGTACGAACTGCAGATGGCGCTCATGAACCGCCGGCTCGGCCCCGAGATCGAGACCGTGTTCATGATGCCGGCCGAGCAGTACACCTACGTCAGTTCGCGCCTGGTGAAAGAGGTCTTCGCGCTCGGTGGGCCGGTGACCGGGCTCGTGCCAGAGATCGTGGAGTACCGGCTGAGAGAGAGACGGGCGGGCGCGCCGCGCGCCTGAGGCCCGACGTTACAGGAGCCATCATGAGCGTCAGTGAACTGGCAGGATCCATCATCGAGTCGCCGACGCTGCGACTCAATGAGGAGGCACGGCTGCTGCGGGAACGTGGCGAGCCCGTGATTCACCTCGGCATCGGAGAACCCAAGAACAAGACGCCGATCACGGCCCTGCTGAGCTCGGCGGCGAGACTCACCCAGGCCGACGTCAAGTACTGCCCGACCGACGGATTGCCCTCTCTGAAGAAAGCCATCATCCGGTATACCGAGGAGCACTACAACAAGGTCGTTGCCCCGGAGCAGATCATCGTGTCGTCCGGCGCCAAGCAGGTGCTGTTCAACCTGCTGTACTCCCTCGTCAACCCGCAGGACGAAGTGGTCATCCTCGCGCCGTACTGGGTGAGCTATCCCGAGATGGTAAAGATGGTCTACGGCGTGCCGGTCGTCGTCACGCCGGAGGACGGGAGCTTCCACCCGCGGATGGCCGACATCGAACGGGCCGTCAGTTCGGCGACGAAGGTCATCATCGTCAACAGCCCGAACAACCCGAGCGGTGTCGTGTACCGCGAGGAGTTCATCGCCCAGATCGTGGACTTCTGCGAACGCAAGAAGATCTACCTGATCATGGACGACATCTACCACAAGCTCGTCTTCGACGGGAAACGTGCGGCGCCGGCCTACGAGTTCACGACGAAGAGCCTCGAGGACTCGCGGGTGATCACGGTCAACGGCATCGCCAAGCTCTACGGCATGACCGGGTTCCGCATCGGGTGGTGCGTGGCGCCGAAACGCCTCGTGGAGGTCATGACCAACGTGCAGGCGCAGACCACGTCGTGTGCCTCGCCGGTGATGCAGGCCGGGGCCGAAGGCGCGCTGCTCGGGCTGCAGAGCGTGGTGGAAGGCCTGCGCCTGTCGATCCAGAACAACCGTGACATCGTGATGCGGGAACTGTCGTCCTTCAACGGCGTGAAGACCTGCCGCCCTGACGGCACCTTCTACGTCATGCCGGACTTCCGGGCCTACAGCACCAACTCGGTCGAGTTGTCGAAGTTCCTGCTCAAGCGGGCCCTGGTCGTGACGGTGCCGGGGCGCGAGTTCGGCATGGAGGGGCACCTGCGGCTGAGTTTCGCGGGCTCGGTCAAGGACGTGACCGAGGGGATTGCCCGCCTCAAGTGGGCCCTCGACCCGACCTCCCCGAACGACATCTACATTGGCGACAAGAAGCTGATCAGAGACTGGCTATGATGAACCTCCTGGACATCAAGACGCCGACCTCCGCGCAGGCGTCGGCGCTGAAGAGCGACTACGGCCTCGACCACCACGGGTTGTCGAACCTCGGGACCGTCTACTGGAACCTGCCGGCCGAGGCGCTGTACGAAGAGATCGTATTCCGGCGGGAAGGCCACATCACCAAAGACGGCCCGGTCATCATGAACACGGGCAAACACACGGCGCGTTCGGCGAACGACAAGTTCGTGGTGCGCGAGCCCTCGACCGAGGCGCACGTGTGGTGGGGGCAGTACAACCGGCCGTTCTCGCCCGACAAGTTCGCCGAACTGTTCGCGCGGATGCAGGGCTACCTGCAGCAGCGGGATCTCTTCGTGCAAGACTGTTACGTCGGGGCCGATCCCGAGTACCGGATGCCCGTGCGGATCGTCACCGAGCTGGCCTGGCACAGCCTGTTCGCGCGCAACATGTTCATCATGCCGCGGACGAACGACGAGTGCCGCCGTCTCGTGCCGGACTTCACCGTCATCTGCTGCCCGGACTTCAAGGGCATCCCGCAGATCGACGGGACCGGCTCCAACACGTTCATCGTGCTCAATTTCGCGCAGCGGTTGTGCATCATCGGCAACACGGCGTACGCGGGCGAGATCAAGAAATCGATCTTCACCGTGATGAACTACCTGATGCCGCTGCAGAACGTATTCCCGATGCACAGTTCGGCGAACGTCGGGAAGGACGGCGACGTCGCCGTCTTCTTCGGGCTCTCCGGCACGGGCAAGACGACCTTGTCGGCCGATCCGAACCGGGGGCTCATCGGAGACGACGAACACGGGTGGAGCGACAACGGCGTCTTCAACTTCGAGGGCGGCTGCTACGCGAAGGTGATCCAGCTGTCGGAGTCGGCGGAACCGCAGATCTACGCCGCGACGCACCGGTTCGGCACCATCCTCGAGAACGTCGTCTTCGACCCGGTGACCCGGATCATCGATCTCGACGATCCGGCGCTGACCGAGAATACCCGGGCGTCGTACCCGCTCGAGTTCATCGACAACGCCCTGGCGGACAAACGCGCCGGGCACCCGACGAACATCATCTTCCTGACCTGCGACGCGTCGGGCGTCATGCCGCCCATCGCGAAACTCAGCGTCGACCAGGCCAGGTACCAGTTCATCTCGGGGTACACGTCGAAGATTGGCGGGACGGAAGTCGGCCTCGGGAAGGAGCCCGAGATCACGTTCAGCACGTGTTTCGGCGCGCCGTTCATGGTGCACCAGCCGGACTACTACGCGCGGCTGCTGAAGGACAAGGTCGTGCGCTACGGTGCGGACTGCTGGCTCGTCAACACCGGGTGGGTTGGCGGCCCGTACGGCGTGGGCAAGCGTATCAGCATCCGCTACACGCGGGCGATGCTGAATGCCGCGTTGACGGGCAAGTTGAAGGACGTCGAGTTCGTCACGGATCCGGTCTTCGGGTTCCAGGTGCCGAAGACGTGCCCAGACGTGCCGGAGCAGGTGCTCGATCCCGCCGGGGCGTGGCCGAACCGCGAACTCTACCACCAGCGGTACCGTCAGCTGGCCGCCCGGTTCATCGACAACTTCAAGAAGTTCGATACCGCGGAAGCCAGGGAGGTTGAGCAGGCCGGCCCGAAGGTCTAGACGCGCCATCGTGGCGTCCGGCTCGAGCCGGACGTGATCTGCGGGTGCATGGGCCCGCTGCGCGCCGGCGCAGCGGGCCCGTCGCTTTTCGGGCGTCCGCACGGAATCCTGCCGGCCTGAGCTACGATAACTATTCCTATGGGCGCACGATCGATTCACAAGTTTGGCGGGACGAGCGTGGCGGATGCCGCACGCCTTCGAAACGTGGTCGAGGTCATCACCGTTCACGGTGGCGGCGGGCCGCTGGTGGTGGTCGCATCGGCCGGGGCCGGCGTGACCGACACGCTGGTGGACATCGCGAAAGAAGCGGCGGCCGGGCATGAACGCGTCTGCCACGAGCGCGTGGCGGCGCTGCGGGTCCGGCATCTCCGCACGCTCGACGACCTGGGCGGCGACGAGGGCACTGCCGCGGAAATCGCCCGGTTGCTCGACGAAGCCGACGAAGTGGCCGGCGCGGCCGCGCTGCTGGGCGAAATGACGATGCGGGCGCGGGATCGCCTGCTCTCCGTCGGCGAGAAGCTCTCGGTGCGCCTGCTCGCCCTCGCGTTCCGCCGCGCCGGGGTCGACGCGGAGCCCGTGGATGCCGACACGTTCCTCGACACGGACGACCATTTCGGCGAGGCGACGCCGCTCGGCGAAGTCGCGGACCGCGGGATCCGGGTGGCATTGACGCCGAGGTTCGAGGCCGGCCGGCTGCCGGTCGTGACCGGCTTCGTGGGCCGGTCGCCCGACGGGGCGACCACGACGCTCGGCCGAGGTGGGTCCGATTTGACGGCCACGGTGCTCGCCGCGGCGCTCGGAGCCGCCGACGTCGTGCTCTGGAGCGACGTCGAAGGCGTGCTCACCGCGGATCCGCGCCTCGTGCCGGAGGCGCGGGTACTCGCGCAGCTGCACTACCGCGAAGCCGCGGAACTGAGCTACTACGGCGCCAAGGTCCTGCACCCGCGCACGATGATCCCGGTCGTGAAACCCGCGATTCCCGTCTGGAGCCGCAGCACGTTCACGCCCGACCGGCCGGGCACCGTCGTCGACGGCCGGTTCACTCCCGGGTCCCATCCGGTCAAGGCCATCAGCGCCATCCGCGGCCAGGCGCTCGTGTCGCTCGAGGGCAACGGAATGGCTGGCGTTCCCGGCGTGGCCGCCCGCTGTTTCGAGGCCCTGGCCGGGCGGGCGATCAACGTGACGATGATCAGCCAGTCGAGCAGCGAGTCGTCCATCTGCGTGGCGGTGCCCGAACAGGAAGCGGCGTCGGCGGAGCAGGCGCTCAAGCGCGCGTTTCGCGCGGACCTCTCGCGCGGATTTGTCGAAGAGGTCGTCGTGCAGCGGCGGGTCGGACTGGTCGCGGCGGTGGGCCTCGGGATGGCGCACAATCCCGGCGTGTCGGCGCGCATCTTCGGCGCGCTCGGGCGCCGCCGGGTGAACATCCTCGCCATCGCCCAGGGATCGTCCGAACTCAACGTGTCGCTGGCCGTCGAAGAGCGTGACATCGAATCGGCGCTCAGGGCCCTGCACGCCGAGTTCGGCCTGGGTCTGCGGGATACCGGCGAAGACGCCGCGCGGACGATGGACCTGATCGTGCTGGGTGTGGGCCACATCGGACGGGCGCTCGTACGCCTGGTCGGCGAACGCGGCGCACACATGCTGGAGCGGTTCGGCGTGGCCGCGCGTGTCGTTGGGCTGGCGGACCGGAGCGGGTACGTCTTCGATCCGCGAGGCCTTGCGCCGGGCCGGCTGTCTGAGGTCATCGACGCCAAGGCCGCCGGCACGCCGCTGGCGGCACAGCCCGGCGGCGTGGCCACGGACGACAGCGCCGAGTTCCTCCGCGACGCGTTGTCCTACCGGCTCGCCCGCCCCGTCGTGGTCGACGTGTCGGACAACGGTGATTCGGCGCGCTTGTTCGTCGAGGCGTTCCGGTTCGGCGCCGATGTGGTCACGGCCAACAAGAAGCCTCTGGCGGGGGAGGCGGCGGTCTTTCGGCAACTGACCGACGCCGCCCGAACCCACGGACGCCTGCTGCGTGCGGAGGCGACCGTCGGGGCCGGGCTGCCCATCATCGATACGCTGGAGATGCTGATTGGCGCCGGAGACCGGCTGCTCCGGATCGACGGGGCGCTGTCGGGCACGCTGGCTTTCGTCGTCTCACGCGTCGAAGGGGGTGACCGATTCTCGGACGCCGTGGCGGAAGCGGCCAGGCGCGGGCTGACCGAACCCGATCCCGTCGCCGACCTGTCAGGCGCCGACGTGGCCCGCAAGGCGGTCATTCTTGGACGGGTGTCCGGCCTGGCGCCGGAGTCCCCGGTGTCGCTCGCCGGCCTCGTGGACCCGGCGCTCGCGGGCCTGTCGCGCCGCGACTTGCTGGAGCGATTGACGCAGTACGACGCGCCCATGGCGGCGCGCGTGGCCGACGCCCGGAGCCGGGGCCAGGTGCTGCGGTACCTCGCACGGGTCGACACCGGCGGTATCACCGTGGGGTTGGCCGAAGTGCCGGCGGATTCGCCCTTCGGGCTGCTGCGCGGGACCGACAACATGATCGTGTTCCGTACCGAGCGGTACGATGAGGGGCCGCTCGTCATTTCGGGGCCGGGCGCGGGAATCGAGGTGACGGCGATGGGCGTGCTGGGCGACTTGATGCGCACGGCGGCGGAGAGGAAGTAGCCATGGTGGGGAGTGAAGCCAGCGCGTTCGCGCCCGCGACCTTGTCGAACCTCGGCACGGGGTTCGACGTGCTCGGATTGGCGCTTGCCCAGCCCGGGGACACGGTCCGAGTCAGGCTCGTGGCCGAGCCAGGCGTACGCGTGACGCACATCGACGGCGATGGCGGGAAGTTGTCGCGCGATCCCGCCAGGAATACCGCGGCGATTGCGGCGTCGGCGACGCTGGCCCGTGCGGGCATCAGCCTCGGCGCGGAACTGGAACTCGTCAAGGGACTGCCCATCGGATCCGGCCTGGGGTCGTCGGCGTCGAGCGCCGTGGCGGCGGCGTTTGCCGTCAACCTGGCCCTGGGATCGCCCTTGCGGAGGGCAGATCTGGTCGGCCCCTGCCTGGTGGCCGAAGAGGCCGTGTCAGGCCGGCACGCCGACAACGTGGCTCCCGCCCTGCTCGGCGGCCTCGTGCTGGTGCGTTCGCTCGATCCGCTGGACCTCGTCCGCCTGCCCCTGCCCGATGGGCTGGTCTTCGCGCTGGTGACGCCGGGGATGGAACTGCTGACACGAACGGCGCGCGCGGTGTTGCCGGCCGAGGTGCCGCTCTCGGCGATGACCCGAAACTCCGCGAACCTGGCCGCCATCGTCAGCGCCTGCCATAGCGGGGACCTCGCGCTGCTGGCGCGAGCCATTCCGGATGACGTCGTGACTCCCGCTCGATCGCCGCTGATTCCCGGCTGCGCGGACGTCATCGAAGCGGCGCTCGACGCGGGGGCGCTGGCGGCGTCGATCAGCGGCGCGGGCCCGACGCTCTTCGCCTTGTGCCGCTCGCCGCGTACGGCGCAAGCGGCGGCCGATGGCATGGTCGAGACTTTCGCGCGGCACGGCCTGGCAGCCAGTGGCTTCATCTCGGCCGCCGACAATCCGGGCGTACGCGCGGTGTGAACGTGATCGTGCAGGGGCAAGGAACAGGGCTATAATCGAGGTATGCCACAAGTGGTCGCGGTGATTGGGGCGTCGTCCGACCGGGCGAAGTACGGGAACAAGGCGGTCCGTGCGTTTCGGCAGCAGGGATACACGGTCGTGCCCATCCATCCCCGTGAGACGGAGGTCGAAGGGCTGAAGGCGTACGCGTCGATTCTGGACGTGCCCGGAGACATCGACATGGCATCGATGTACCTGCCTCCCGCGCTGGGCGAGCGGGTGCTCGACGATCTCGCGACGAAGGGTGTCCGCGAAGTGTGGCTGAACCCGGGCGCCGACAGCCCGGCCCTCGTCGAGAAAGCGCGTACGCTCGGCCTGACGGCGATCGTGGCCTGTTCCATTCGTGGAATCGGCGAAGACCCCTCCGAACTCTGACGCGCCGGGCGGGCGTATTGACAGCGTTTTCTGGGCTGCCCTATAGTGGGGGAGCCAAGCCGCCCCCAATCTGCGTGTCTGCGGGATCCGCACCCCGCCCGTGTCATTCCAGCGCCCGTTCACGACCCCGAGTCCAACCATGGCCAACAACCCCAAACGCCAGTCTTCAGGTTCGCGCGCGTCCAGCGGCCAGAGCGCGCCTCCCGACACCCCTCAGGCCGACACTCCGCAGGACATGCCCGCAGCCGCGCCGGCTCCAACTCCGACTCCGACTCCGGTACCGCCCCGGAGGTCCGGCGAGGGACTGAACATCGCCGAACTGAAGGAGATGAGCATCCAGAAGCTCACGCAGATCGCGAAAGACCTGAATGTGGCTGGCGCCACGGGCATGCGCAAGCAGGAACTGATCTTCCAGATTCTCAAGGCGCAGACCGAGCAGAGCGGCTTCATCTTCTCGGAGGGGGTGCTCGAGGTTCTGCCTGACGGGTTCGGATTCCTCCGCGCGCCGGACTACAACTACCTGCCGGGTCCCGACGACATTTACGTGTCGCCATCGCAGATTCGGAAGTTCGACCTGCAGACGGGCGATACCGTGTCCGGGCAGATTCGCCCGCCCAAAGAGGGGGAGCGGTACTTCGCCCTGATCAAGGTGGAGGCCGTCAACTTCGAGCCGCCCGATCAGGCGCGTGACAAACTGTTCTTCGAGAACCTTACGCCCCTCTATCCGCAGGAGGCGTTGCGCCTCGAGACGACGGCCGACAACCTGTCCGCGCGGGTCATGGACCTGATGACCCCGATCGGCAAGGGGCAGCGCGGCCTGATCGTCGCGCCGCCGCGCACGGGCAAGACGATGCTCCTCCAGAGCATCGCGCAATCGGTGGCGCAGAACCATCCCGAGGTCTACCTGATCGTGCTGCTCATCGACGAGCGGCCCGAAGAAGTCACCGACATGCAGCGATCGGTCCAGGGCGAGGTGATTTCGTCGACCTTCGACGAGCCGGCGCAACGGCACGTCCAGGTGGCCGAGATGGTCATCGAGAAGGCGAAACGCCTG
>CAZJRM010000043.1:0-28418 GCA_964547975.1 uncultured Vicinamibacterales bacterium
AGTCGTAGATGTCCTTCTGCGTGTGCCGCAGGTACTCGACTTCGTGGCGCAGGCGGCGAAGCTCCAGCGCCTTGTCGATCTTCATCTCCATTTCTTCGATTTCGAACGGCTTCTGCACGTAGTCGAAGGCGCCAATCTTCATGGCTTCGACGGCGGTGCCGACCGAACCGAAGGCGGTCATGAGGATCACGGCGGCGCCGGGCTGCAGCGTCTTCGCGGAACGCAGCACGTCGAGACCGTCGCTGCCGCCCATCTTGAGGTCGGACAGCACCACGTCGTACGAGCCGTCGTGCAGGCGCTCGATCGCGGCGTTCCCGTTCGGCGCTTCTTCGACTTCGTTCCCGGCATCGGTCAGCGCGCGCACGAGGGCGCGGCGCAAGGCATCGTGGTCGTCGGCTATGAGAATGCGGCCCATCGTGTCCTCGGCCCCCGCTAGAACCCCAGGTCGCCCGGCGCCCGGACGGGCAGGGTCATCGTGAATGTCGTGCCGCCGCCGGTGTCGGTCGTCATGTCGATCCGGCCCTCGTGCGCGTCGATGATCTTGCGCACGATCGCCAGGCCGAGTCCCGACCCCTGCGGCTTCGTCGTGAAGAACGGATTGAAGATCCGGTCGCGGATATCCACCGGGATACCCGGCCCGTCGTCGGCCACCGAGAGCACGATGGTCAGGTGCGCCTCTTCGTCGTGCGTCCGCTGCGCCCGGGCGGCAATGTGGACGCGCCCGCCGCACGATTGTGCCTCGCAGGCGTTGATGAGCAGGTTGGTCACGACCTGGCAGAGTTGCTGGTGGTCTCCGTGAATCGGCGGCAAGTCCGACGGGATGTCCAGCGTGAGCGCCGTGGCCCGGTTCGTCAGCTTCCGGTCGGCCACCGCGATCGCATCCTGCACCACCTGCTGGACCGTGGTCGGATCGAGCTGCAGGCGGATCGGCCGGACGAAGTCGAGCACCTCGAGCACGATGGCGTTCGCCATCTTGGCTTCGTTGATGATATCCCCGAGCATCGCCTGGGCGTCCTGCCGGTCACCGACCTGCCGTCGCAGCAGGCCCGCCATCACCTCGATGCTCGCGAGCGGGTTCTTCACCTCGTGGGCGATCGTCGCCGCCATTTCGCCCAGCGCGGCGAGGCGGTCGCGCAGCCGTTCCCGCTCCTCGGCTCGTTCCACCAGCGTCAGGTCCTTGAAGTACAGCGCCGCACCTCGCGTGCGACCCCGTTCGTCCCGAACCAATGTCAGTGTGTAGCCGATGACCGTTCCGCTCGGCTTCAGCCGGAGTTCGGCGCGGTTGGGCAGGTGATTGAGCTCGAAGGCTGCCGCAAACAGGCGAATCAGGTCCGGATGGACGCGGAGCAGATCCGCGATGTTCCGGCCGAGGTCGGACGGTCCGGCTTCGAGACCCAGGATCCGGTACGCCTCGGCATTGATCGAAACGATCCGGCCGTCGCGCAGGATGGCAATCACCCCGTTGCGCATGCAGCCCACCATCTGCCGGAAGAACTTGTCGCCGGCAGATGCCCGGGTCGAACGAGCCGATGGTGTAGGCACCGAAGATTTCAAGAATAGTCCGTCAAGCGCAGAATTGTAATCGATCGTATCGGCAGAAGTCTTGCCTGCTGTATCCGCGTTCTCGGATTCCACGTCTGGATGCCACCGCATCCTTGATGGACCGGCAAGGGGCGTGCCGGGGCTCCGACAAGTCCACAGGCACTGATATCTTTTAGAAGCAACAGTTTACGGACGCGCGGAATGGCGGAGGCTTCTAGCGGGCGTACGTTTTTGTGATCCGGCGGGACGGACCTGGGCCCTTGTCGCCGGTTATTCGTACGCCAGTCTGGCGTTTCCAGCCTTCGACGGGTCTCTCAGGTAATGCCCGACACCGTTCTTCAGGACGTCGGTGTACCGCGGCACATCGGCCGTGATGATGGCACGGTCCGGATTGTCGGTGCTCCAGGTGTCGAGCGTCTGAAAGATCGATGAAGTGTGCCGCCCCACGCGGATGGCGATGGGCCAGCCCTTCTCGTCGATCGATTCGAACAGCAGGCCGTGTTTCCCGGCTTTCACGACGAACTCGTCCTTGCCCGAGAGCAGGACGTCGGCGTTGGTCTTGCCCCGCGTCGCATCGAGGAACGGCTGAGGCGCCTCGAACAGCAGCGAGACCGCGTTCGAATGATCGCCAATCTCGCGGTGCGACAGCCCGTGCAGGTTGAGCGGGGAGAACTCCGTGCCGATTTTGAACCCCTCGAGATCCGTCAGGGTCATCGACACCATCGTCGCCAGTTCCTGTCCCTTCTGGTGCGTGACGATGGTGCTGATCACGGGGTACTGCAGTTCGGCTTCGTGCAGATCGATGACCACGTCGATACGTTCGCGGCGAATCAGCTCCATGAGTGCGTGGGTCGTGCGCTCGGTGAGCGTGCCGTCCGGACGCCCGGGATAGACGCGATTCAGGTTGCGCACGTCGACGTAGGCCAGGTACTGCCCGCTGGGATAGTGGATGAACACCTCGGGGTCGGGCCACTGGTCGAGCGGGCTCGTCCAGCGGTCGCCCATGCGGAAGACCTGGCCGCCCCAGGACGTGGGAATCGTGTAGGTCGGGGGGTATGCCGCGCTCGGCCGCGTGACCGTCGACGCGCTTCGGTTGGCGGTGAGCACGACGATCATCCGCCCCTTCTGGATGGTCGCGTGTTCCACGAGCAGCCACGCCGCGAGTCGCCCGGCCGGTTCTTCCGGATGCGTGCCGCCCAGCACCAGCGCCGTTCCGCCAGGCTCCTTGCCGTCGAGGACGTACAGGTTGATGTCGTTGGCCGTCCCGCGGATCCCGTCGAAGTACTCGCCGAGGGTCTTCACGGCCGTGACACCGGGCCCGAGGACGACGGGTTCCTTCAGGTGGCGGTGGGCCGCGAAACTCCGTCCGGAGACCACGATCAACGCCGCCGCCGCCAGGACCAGAACGAACTTGCGAACGAGGACTGTGCGTGACATGACCCGTCTCACTTCAGGCGCAGCAGGCGCAGGACGAAGGGGATGAGCACGATGAGGTAGAGCACCTCCCGATCCCAGGACTTCGTGCGCACGAAGTTGTAGAGCAGCAGGGCGGCGGCAAAGGCCACGAGCCCGTAGTAGGCGACGGTAATGAACGTCTGTAGCAGCACCATGTCAGTTCACGGCTCTCGGCTCTCGGCTCACGGCTTTCGGCTCTCGGCTATCGGCTCTCGGCTCACGCCCGTTCCCTATTCCCTCATCCCTTTCCCTCTTCCCTATCGCCTATTCCCTTATCCCCGACTCGCGTCAGACCCCGGTGAGCCACGCGAGTCTGGCGCTGAAGATGACCATCAGCGTGCCCACGATCGCGATCACGAGGGCCGGCACCGCGCAGGCCTTGAGGAACGATCCGTACGTACCGTCGTGGCCCACAACGTTGACCGTCAGCCGGCCGATGATGGCGGTCGGCGGCAGGGCGTCGCCAAGCGGCCAGATGAGGCTCATCCCAGCGAGGGCGACGATCGGGTTCAGGCCGATGGTGTTGAACAGCAGCACGAGCGGGACGCCGATGACGGGGCCCGACCCCCACATGAGCACGGCTTCCGACACCGGCAGCACGATGACGAGCGTCGCGTAGACGACCACGATGGGCAGCGTCACGGCGGTGACCGCCATCAGCCCGCGGGCGCCGGTCAGGGTCATGATCTGCACAAGGATGCCCGCACAGGTCAGCGTCGCCAGCAGCGGAAGCAGCTGCTCGACGGTCTCGCGCGAGACGTTCCAGAAGCGGACGGGGACCGGTGACAGGAGCCACGTGCAGAGAGCCGAGGCGGCGAACATCAGCGGCAGCCCCACGATGGGCGTCGAATGCGGCCATTGCCGGCCAATCCACACGAACGCGCCAAAGACGACGAACGGGGCCAGCACGCGCCACCAGGCCATGCCGGCAGGAGCGTCGGGCAGTTCGGCGAGCGCCTTGTCGAGGTTCGTGGGCGTCCCGCGCCACCCCAGCCAGAATCCCGAGAACAAGGCCAGCAGCACGGACGGAACGAGCAGCGGCCAGAAGAACCCGACGTAGGGCATGTTCACGCCTGCCGCCGTCATCATCGCCCACAGGCTGACCGGCGGTGCCGCTGCGCTCAGCCCCGCGATGATGAAGACCATCGCGGCGACCCGCACCTTGGGTATGCCCATGTAGCCCAGGACCGTGGCCACCATGCCGCCGACGATGAGCACGGTCACGCTGCCGGCGCCGGTCAGGGCGCCGGGAACGAGCAAGACGAGGCTCAGCAGGGCGAGCAGCAGGGCTCGCTGGCGATGAAACCGCGTCAGGATGGCGCGCACCACGAAGGCCACGCCGCCCGACGCCTTGAGCAGGTTCATGAACAACGTGGCGGTGATGAAGATGAGGTTGATGTCGAGGTAGGTGGCGGCGCCTTCGGCGACGTGCCGCGCCGGGAACCAGTACCCGCCGGCCACCGCGCCGCCGAGCGCCGCGGCCACCATCGCCAGTTCCGTCGACAGGCGAAGCGCCCGGGCGGCGGCATACACCGCCACCATGACGCCGAGGACCATCCCCGCCTCGGTAAACATGCTCACGGGCGTGGGCTCCTACTTGGCGAAGAGCGTCTTCATCATCCCTTCGATGTCGAGGTTCTTCTCGAACACCAGCATCGGGAGATTGTGTTTCTTGGCGATGGTCGTGAAGCGGCCGTCGGCGTCGCCGTCTTTCCGGATGAGGAGGATCTGCGCCTTCGGGCACACGGCGTCAATCGACTGCTCGTCGGAGTTGTCGCCGGCTTCCGCGCCCTGCGACCGCCGCGCCATCCCTTCGATGTGCGCGCCGACCACCGTGACGCCGGCCTTCTTCGCTTCGGCGATCAGGGCCTCCGTGCGTTTCAACTCGTCCGCCATGGACACGCCGGCCGCGCCCATGCCCTTGAGGCTGGCGCCCGTCACGATGATGACGGTCTTGTACTTCTTCGAGGCGATGTCTTTCGCGGTGGCGTCGGCCTTGTAGTCGTGGGCGATGGCCAGCTTCTTCAGGAACACCGTGATCCGCAGCGGGCCCGGGCTCTGGCCGCAGGAGGTGACCAGCACCGGCTCGGAGGCCTTGGCCGGCGCCTGCGCGAACGCCGGCACGGCCAACGCGGTGACGGCGACGAGGAACACGAGTGCAATCAGCGGTCGGGGAAATCGGAACATGTCGGGCCTTCCCATGGAAGAGGGTCAGGGGCGCCCGAAGGATGCCACACCGGGTGAGGCGGGCGCAAGGCGCGGCCGGGCCAGCCCGAGCGTCTTGAGGCGCCCCGGGACCTCCTCCCCGTGGCCGTCCGCGATCACCGCCTTGTCGATGAACACGATCCGTCCGTCGATGCCGATGTAGAACGTCCAGCGGAACGCCGTGCGCCGCCCGCCCGCCAGCACGCCGTACGCACGTGCCACGGACTTCTCCGGATCGCTCAGGATCGGGTGCGCGAGATCGAGCAGCTCGGCGAGCCGCTGGTTCGTCTCCGGCGTGTCGACGCTGGCTTCGAAGAACGCCACGTCGAGGGTCGGGAGTTCGGGGCTGCCCACACGGGGCCGCTCGCATTCGAGCAGTCAGGTCTTGGCCATCGCCTTCGGGAACCAGGCGATGACGACGGGGCGGACGCCCCGGAACTCCGCCAGCGTGTAGGTCTTCCCGTCCGACCCGGCCAGGCGGAAGTCCGGCGCGAGGTCCCCGACCGACAGCACCGGATCGGCGGCCAGGTCAGCGGAGAGCGGGACGATGACGGTCGCCGCGAGCGCGGCGGCAGCCAGCCAGGGGCGGATGGAGCGCATGGACGGATCATACCGCAGGGACTGCCGGCCCTCGACGTGCGGCTCACGGCCGCGGCCCGCGGCTCTCGACGGGAGCGGGTATACTCGGCCGCAGCGGACCCCGCGAGACGCGCGGGCTCCGGCCGGGAGGACGTATGACGACGAAATCAACGTGGAGATGGATCGGGGCGGCGGTGCTGCTGGCGGCCGGAACGCTGGCCGTGAGCGCCGAGCGGATGGGGTATCCGCCGGAAGAGTTCGTCGCGCGGCGGCAGGCGCTGGCGAAAGACGTCGGCAAAGGCACGATCGTGCTCTTCGGGCGTACCGGGCCGCAGGCGGGCATCCGGTTCCGGCAGGACAACGACTTCTACTATTTCACCGGGAACGAGGACCTCAACGCGGCCGTCGTGATCAACGCCGGGACCGGGGTGTCCGCGCTGTACCTGCCGCGGCAGAGCGCGGGCGACATCCGCGCCAACGGGAAAAACTGGCTCGAGGACCCGGCGGCGGGTAAACCCTGGGGCTTTGCCGCGATCCGGCCCATCGAAGAACTGCCCGGCGTCATCGCGCGGCTCTCGTCGTCGCCGGATCCGACCGTGTGGATGCGCCTGCAGCCTGGCGACGAGTCGGACATCAGCCGCAATGAACACCTGACCGACCTCGCCACCCGGCTGAGTAATCTCGGCGGGACGCGGCTGACAGAAGATGCCCACCGCGTGGACTACATCCGGCGGCACTTTCCAGGCCTGCAGATCAAGGACGTGACGTTTCTGATCGACCGGATGCGGACGATCAAGTCGCCGCGCGAGATCGCGATTCTCCGGCACAATGGCGCGATCAGCGCCGAGGCGATCAAGCGCGCCATCCTCGCCACGCGGCAGAACGGCTTCGAGTACGAGATCGAGGCCGAGGCGACCTACTGGATGTACCGTCACGGGATCCAGGGCAACTCGTTCGCGCCCATCGTCGGGTCCGGGCCGAACGTGAACATCTGGCACTACGCGACCAACGGCCGCCAGTACAAGGACGGCGACCTGGTCGTCATGGACTACGGCGGCGCGCTCGACTACCTGGGCGTGGATATCACGCGGACGTGGCCCGTGTCCGGGTCGTTCACGCCGGATCAGCTGAAGGCCTACCAGTGCGCGCTCGAAGCTCAGAAGGCGATCATCGCGGCGATGAAGGTGGGGGCCACGCGCAACGATACGCGGGAGATCGGCCGCGCGATCTACGCCAAGCACGGGTACCAGGGCGGCGCCGCGGCCGGGCACTTCGTCGGGATGACGGTGCACGACGTGGGTGACAGTTCGCAGCCGTTCCGGCCGGGCATGGTCATCGCGGTGGAGCCGATCATCGAAGATGCGTCGAAGCAGCTGCACATCCGCATCGAAGACACGGTGCTCATCACCGAGTCGGGCCCCGAGATCCTGACGTCGGGCGTCCCGAAAGAGATCGACGACGTGCTGGCGCTCGTCCGGCAGGGCCGCGCCGCGAAGCGCTGACCCCGGACCACTCGTGCTGGTGTGGGGCAGGCCTTCAGGCCTGCTCTCAAGTTCCGGCGGCGACATCCGATATCTATCAATGTGGATATGTTGATTTTTGTTGTTGACTCGCGCGGCGGCCGCCTCTAGGATGGTCCCAGCATGACGACGCGAGTGGAAGCGGCCATCGTGATGAAGCGGCGAATGCCCCTGATGCGCCCCATGCGCATCGGCGGAACGGCCGCGTCCGACTCGTAAGTCAGCCCCCAGCAGTCGAGACCCTCCGAACCCGCCGATTGGATAGTCAGTCGGCGGGTTCGTGTTTTGAGCGGCCGTCCAGCACGGCCATGGAGACAGGACGTCATGAGCGCACGCGGGTGGGAAGTCGGGGTTCTCGGGGCGACGGGTATCGTGGGCCAGCAGTTGATCCGCCGCCTGGCGGCACACCCGTGGTTCCGGGTGACGTGGCTCGCCGCCTCCGAGCGGTCCGCCGGACGGCGGTACGGAGACGGGCCCTGGCTGCTGTCCGGGTCGATGCCCGAGGGCGTCAAGGACCTGCAGATCGACGCGCCGCAGCCGGGTCGCGCCCCCCAGCTGGTGTTCTCGGCCATCGACGCGGACGCCGCCGGCACTGTCGAACCCGCCTTTGCCGCCGCCGGCCATACCGTCGTCAGCAATACGAAGACGTTTCGCATGGAGGCGGACGTGCCGCTCGTCGTGCCCGAGGTCAACGCCGCGCACGTCCGGCTCATCACGGCCCAGCGGCAGCTGCGCGGCTGGCCGGGCGCCATCGTGACCAACCCCAATTGTTCGACGGTCTTCCTCGCCATGGCGCTCGGCGCGTTGCGGCCCTTCTCGCCGCGCCGCGTGATCGTGACGACGTTGCAGGCCGCGTCGGGCGCGGGGTATCCCGGCGTGCCGTCGTGGGACCTGCTCGGCAACGTGATCCCGTTCATCGACGGCGAAGATCGGAAGATTGAAACCGAGACGCCGAAGATTCTCGGCACGCTGGAGGGCGACCGGATCGCCGACGCGCCGTTCCGCGTCAGCGCGCAGGCGACCCGCGTGGCGGTGCTCGACGGTCACACCGAGTCGGTGTCGGTCGAATTCGATCACAAGCCGGCGATCGCCGATCTCGCGGAAGCGTTCCGTTCGTTCCGCGGCACGCCCCAGGACGCGGGCCTGCCGTCGGCACCGGCATCGCCCATCGAACTCGTGGCGCCGCAGAACCGCCCGCAGCCGCGGCTGGACGTCGACCGGGGAGAGGGCATGACGGTGACCGTGGGGCGCCTGCGTGAATGCCCCGTCTTCCACTGCAAGTTCGTCGCGCTCGGGCACAACACCGTGCGAGGCGCGGCCGGCGCGGCCATCCTCAACGCCGAACTGCTCGCCGCCGACGGCTGGCTCGGTGACGGAGTGGCGCCATGGTAACCCTCAAGTTCGGCGGCACGTCCGTGGCGGATACGAGCGCGCTCGCGCGGCTCTGCACGATCGTCGCCCGACAGCAGGGCCCGCGCGTCGTGGTCGTCTCGGCGTTGTCGGGCGTGACCGACCAGCTGCTGGCCCTCTCGCGAACCGCGGAGGCCGGCCGCCTGGCGGACGCCCTCGGCGCGATTCGCGCCTTGCGTGAGCGCCACGAGGCGATCGCGGAGGTCATGGCCGACGATGCCCGGCGGGCCAAGGTGCTGGCCGACGTGCAGGAGCACTGGACCGATCTCGAAGCGCTCGTCCGCGCGGTGGCGATCCTGCGGTCCGCCGCACCGGCGTTCAGGGATGCGATCGCCGCCTGCGGCGAACTGGCGAGCAGCCGGATCGTCGCCGCGGCGCTGACCGATGCGGGCGTGCCGGCGTCGTGGGTCGACGCGCGGCTCGTGCTGGCGACCGACGCGCGTCACGAACGCGCCGTGCCGCTGGCCGAACCCACCACGGCGAACGCCGAACGTCACATTCGGCCGGTGCTGAAGCGGGGCGAGGTGGCCGTGCTCGGCGGGTTCGTGGGAGCGACCCTCGACGGCGTCACGACGACCCTCGGCCGCGGCGGGTCGGACTTTTCGGCGTCGCTCGTCGGCGCGTGCCTGGCGGCCGACGAGATCCAGATCTGGACGGATACCGACGGCGTGCTGACCGCCGACCCGCGGGTGCTCGACCGCGCCGTGACGGTGGACGGCCTGTCGTTCCGCGAAGCGTCGGCGCTCGCGCATTTCGGCGCGAAGGTGCTGCACCCGGCCACGGTGGCGCCGGCCATCGATCGCGGGATTCCGGTCCGCATCCTCAACTCGCGCCGGCCGGAGGCGCGGGGCACGCTCGTGACGGCGCGCGCCGCGAAACGGCGGAACCCGCTGGCCGGCCTGGCCTGCCTGCACGACGTGCTGGTGGTGGACGTGGCGCTGCCTCCCGATGCGACGCGCGAACGTCAACTCGCCGACGTCTTCGCCACCTGCGCGGCGCACGGCGCGACCGTGTATGCCTCGTCCATCGGCGACGCCGATGTCTCGGTCATCCTCGGCGGCGGGCCCGCCGCGGTGGCGGCCGCGACGGCGCTCGAGACCGGTGCGGGTGCCCGCTCGCGCGACGACCTGGCGCTGCTGGCGGTGGCCGGCGACGGCCTGTCCGACGGGCGGAGCCAGGTCGGGGCGCTCTTGTCGAGCCTCAGGGCCGTGACCGTGGCCGCCATTGCCGAGTCGTCGCGGGCGGGGTTCGTGGCCCTCGCGGTCCGGCGAACCGATCTCGTCGAGGCCACCACGCGCCTCCACCGGGTCGCGCTGCGGCACGCCCGCACCTCGTGCCGGTGCGGCACGGACACGTCCGCCCCGGCGAGGAGGCCGTCGCGTGAAACCCGCGCCTTGTCCCGGCGACGGCCTCGGCTACGTGGAGACGCAGTACCTCAGCGTCTGCCCCGACGGCCTCGTGCTCGACAGCGGCGAACGGCTGGAGCAGGTGACCGTCGCGTACGAACAGTACGGCACGCTCAACGCCGCGCGCGACAACGTGATCCTCGTGTGCCACGCCCTGTCCGGCGGCGCCCACGCCGCGGGCTGGCACCGGGGGGCATCGAAGCCCGGCTGGTGGGACGTGATGATCGGCCCGGGCAAGGCGTTCGATACGACACGTGACTGCGTCATCTGCACGAACGTGCTCGGCGGTTGTTACGGGACCACGGGACCCTCGTCCATCGATCCCGCGACGGGGCGGCCCTACGGACTGCGGTTCCCCGCCGTGACCGTGGGCGACATGGTGACGGTGCAGAAGCGTCTGCTCGACCGCCTCGGCGTGACACGCCTGAAGGCCGTGGCCGGCGGGTCGATGGGCGGCATGCAGGCGCTCCAGTGGGTGGCGAGCTACCCGGACTTCGTCGGATCGGTCATCGCGATTGCGACGACGCCGAAACACTCGCCGCAGCAGATCGCGTTCAACGAGATCGCGCGGCGCGCCGTGATGGCCGACCCGCGCTGGCGCGGCGGTGACTATCCGCCCGACGATCCGCCGGCCGACGGCCTGGCGGTGGCGCGCATGGTCGGTCACGTCACGTACCTGTCGGACCGCGGCATGCAGCGCAAGTTCGGCCGCCGCCGCCGTGACGACGCCGTGGCCTCGCCGTTCGGCGCCGACTTCGACGTCGAACGTTACCTGGATCACCAGGGTCGCGCGTTCGTCGACCGGTTCGACGCGAACACGTTGTTGTACCTGACGAAGGCGCTCGACCGCTTCGACTTCGAGGCGGCACGGCCCGCCGCCGAGTGCCTGAGCGCGACCGACGCGGCCTTCCTGCTGCTCGCCTTCTCGTCGGACTGGTTGTATCCCGCGTATCAGCTCGACGCGCTGGCCGCGGACGCGCGCGCCGCCAATCGCCAGGTCGTCTACCACGAACTCTCGTCCGATTGCGGCCACGACGCGTTCCTGCTCGAGCACGAGGCGCAGGCGCCGATCATCCGGCGTTTCCTGACGAACCTCGAACGCGCGGACCCGTTCGCGCACACGGCGACGCCGGGCCTCGCGGTTCAAGGACGCGGGGGCCGGCTTCCCTCGACCTCGCCCGGGACAAGTCAGCCGGCCCCGGCCGAGGCTGGCTGACGCCAGCCTCCACGCGGCCGGACATCGGCCCTTCCAGCGGGCGTGCTTTGCCACGGAGAGAGCCGATGACCGTGATACGCTGGTGCCTCGCGGGAGGGGCATGCTGAGCGCACGGAAGCGGGGCAACGCGTGAGCGGGTTTGCGCGAATTCTGCTGACGGGAGGCGGGACCGGCGGACACGTCAACCCGGCGCTGGCGATTGGGCGCGCGCTGGCCGGCGACGAGACGCAGTTCCTCTACGTCGGCGTGCGGAGCCGCGCGGAAGCCGAGATCGTCCCGCGCGAAGGCCTGCCGATCGTGTTCGTGCGAGCGGCGCCGTATCCGGGCCTGCGTCCGTCCCCGGCGTGGATGCCCTTCCTCGTCAACCTCGTCGTCGGGACGCTGAAGGCGTTGTTCATCGTCCGGCGATTCCATCCCGACGTCATCGTGGGCACCGGGGGATTCGCGTCGGCGCCGGTCATGTTCGCGGCCGCGGCGCTCAGGCGGCTCGGCCTGCTTCGATCGCGCGTCTACGTGCACGAGCAGAACGCCGCGCCCGGACGCCTGAACCTGCTGATGGGTCGCGTGGCCGACCGGGTGTTCGTGTCCTTCCCCGAAACGCTGGCGATGTTTCCCGGCAACGGCTTCCTCAGCGGGTACCCGTTGCGACGCCGGATCCAGGGCGTGTCCAGGGAGGCCGCGAGAGGCGCGCTCGACATCGAGGTGCCGGAAGGGCGCCAGGTGGTCTTCGCGTTCGGAGGGTCGCAGGGCGCGCGGACGATCAACCGCGCGGTCGTTGATGCCCTCGGCGAGCTCGCGGCGCACAAGGACCGGCTGTTCGTTATCCACGGCACGGGGCTCCCGCGCCCGGGAGGCGGCTACGACCCGGGGCGGGAAACCGACGAGCGCCTCGAACAGCGCTACGGACGGGCCGAACGGGCCGTGATCGACGGGTTCTACGTGCACCGGCCGTACTTCCACCACATCGAACACGTCTACAGCCTGGCGGATCTGGCCATCGTCCGCGGCGGAGCGGGGACGCTGAGCGAGGTTGCCGCGCTGGGGCTTCCGGCGATCGTGGTGCCCAAGGTCAACCTGCCTGGCGAACACCAGGTGATGAACGCCCGGGCTCTCGCACGCAGCGGCGGCGCCGTCGTGTTGTACGAGGAGACGCGCCTGGCGGGCGGGCGGCTGGTCGAAGAACTCGACGGGCACGTGCTGGCGAAGACGGTGCTCCGATTGCTCGGCGAGGCCGACACCCTGGCCCGCATGGGCCGGTCGGCCACATCGTTCATCCACGGGGACGCGCTCGAGACGATCCGCAGGCGCGTCCTCGCGGATGCCGGCGCGGGACACGACGACACGTGCCCGCCGGCGGCGACGGCCGCGGTGCCGGCGCTGCTGGGCACGTCGGCGCTTCTGGCCAGGCTCGAGCGCGCCAGCGCGAAGGCCGGGGCCGCCTACAACATCGCCATCGAGATCGTGTCGGCCGACGATCGCGCGTACTACGTCAGCCGGGCGGCCTCCCTGCTGGCGAGTCCGTCGTGGGAGTCGCGCAATCTCGGCGTCAAGCTGATTGGCCTGCTCCAGGCGCGCGACAAGCTGCCGCTCGTGCTGGCGCTGCTGGCCGATCGCCGCCCGGCCGCATGGTACAAGCGCCTGCTCGGCGGTGACTACGAACAGGTGGGTTTTATCCGCCGCAATGCGTTGACGACGCTCGGCCGGCTGCGGACGATGTCGCCGGAGGTCGAGCGCGCGCTTTTCGAAGCGTTGTCCGACCCGTACTACGAAGCCCGCGCCGAGGCGGCGCGCACGGTGGCGCGCCTCGAGGCGTTGCTGAGCGACGACGCGCGCGGCCGCCTGGTGGCGAGGCTGGCCGCCATGCTGCGCGACCGATGGGGCGAAGTGGCGGCGGTCGCGGCCGAGTCGCTCGGCCGCGTCGGTGACGTGTCGACGGCCCTCCCGGCGTTGCTGGCCCTGCGTGACGAACGGCACTGGATCGTCCGCTCGGCCGGCCTGCGCGGCGTGTTGCACCTCATCGAACGGGGGAAAGCCGGCAACCTGGACGACCTCGAGCGCGACATCCGAGGTTACGTCCTGACGGCCACCGACTTCCGGCCGGAGTTCCTGATCAAGACGTCGTACGCGAAGGTGATGGCCGCCATCGCCGCGCGAAAGGAGTCGGCGCGATGATCCCCCTGATCGGTCACCTGCTGGACGGCGGGTTCCGCGCGTGGTCGTTCCTCCGCCTGCTCGACTTCCTCTCGGTCCGCGCGATCGGCAGCGCCATGCTGGCCTTCATCCTGATGCTGGTGATCATGCCGCGGTTCATCTGGTGGCTGCACCGGCGAGGGCTGGTCGACCAGGTGCGCGAGACCGGCGTGCCCTCTGCCTTCGACAAGGCCGGGACCCCCGTGATGGGCGGCGCCGTCATGGTGGGCTGCATCCTGGCGTCGTGCGTCGTGTGGGCGGACGTCTCGAACCGCTTCCTCCTCGTCACCATTGCCGGGCTGCTCTGGTTCGCCGCCATCGGGCTGACCGACGACCTGGCCAAGTGGCGTGCGCGCTCGGGCAACCGCGGGATGACCGAGGCGAGGAAACTGGTGCTGCAGGGCAGCTTCGCCCTGCTGTTTGCCGGTGTGCTTGCGAGCCCGTGGTCGCCCCTGCCGGCCAGGGAAGCGACGGCGATCTACGTGCCCTTCGTGAAACACGCGCTGAGCGATTCCCCCTGGCTCTACTTTCCGATGGTCTGGCTGTTCGTCATGCTGGTGGGCAACGCGGTGAACATCACCGACGGGCTGGACGGGCTGGCGATCGTGCCGTCGGTGCTCGGCGTGTCGGTGCTCGGCGTCTTCGCCTACATCATGGGCAACGTCGTGTGGTCGAAGTACTTCATCTTTCCGCTGCTGCCGGGCGCGGGTGAGCTGATCGTCTTCTGCGCGGCGTTTGCCGGCGCGGGCATCGGGTTCCTGTGGTTCAACGCGTACCCGGCCCAGGTGTTCATGGGCGATGCCGGATCGCTCGCGATTGGCGGCTGCCTCGCCACGGTGTCCGTGCTCGTCAAGCAGGAAGGCCTCTTCCTCATCCTCGGCGGCCTCTTCATCGTCGAGGCGCTGACGTCTCAGATCCAGGACAAGATCGGCATCAAGCTGCTGGGGCGCCGGCTGTTCTACCGCGCGCCGCTCCACCACCAGCTGCAGCACACCGGCGTTGCCGAGACGAAGGTCGTCATCCGGCTGTGGATCGTGTCGCTCATTCTCGCCATGGTGTCGATCGCGACGATCAAGCTGCGTTGACCGTGCCCCGGAGGGTGTCATGACGACTCTCGGAACGCGTGTGCTCATCCTGATCGCGATGGTCCTGTGCGGCGCGGGCCGGGCCGCGGCCCAGTCCGCCGTCAGCGTCGACGCGGCGGCGGCCGGCCGGTTCGCCCGCCTGGCGCTGGACTGCGTGCACAAGGAGTATCCGAACAAGATCGCCCACGTGCTCAGCAGCGCGGCCGACGTGCAGGCGCCGAGCACGCTGACGCCGGCGTTCTTCGGCTGCTACGACTGGCACTCGGCCGTGCACGGGCACTGGTTGCTCGTCCGCCTGGCCCGGATGTTCCCGTCGGCGCCGTTTGCGACGGACGCGCGGGCGGCGGTGGGGAAGAGCCTGACGCCCGAGCGCCTGGCGGCCGAAGTGCGGTACTACACCGGGCCTGGCCGCGTCAGCTTCGAACGTCCGTACGGGCTCGCGTGGCTGCTGCAACTGGCCGCTGAACTGCGCGAGTGGGACGACCCGGATGCTCGGCGGTGGGCGGCCGCCCTCGGTCCGCTCGAACAGGCGGCCGCCGCGCGCCTGAAAGAGTGGCTGCCCAAGCTCTCCCGGCCGATTCGTGTGGGCGAGCACGATCAGACCGCGTTCTCGTTCGGCCTGATCCTCGACTGGGCGCGTGTGTCCGGCGATGCCGCGATGGCCGACCTCATGGCCACGAAGGTTCAGGCGTTCTACGGCCGCGATACGAACTGCCCGATGGCGTACGAACCCTCAGGACAGGACTTCCTGTCGCCCTGCCTCGCCGAAGCGGACCTGATGCGCCGGGTCCTGTCGCCCGACCGGTTCGCGGCGTGGCTGGGAACGTTCCTGCCGGGCATCCCGACCGACGCGCGCACGCCATGGCTCACGCCCGAGGTCGTCACCGATCCGAGCGATCCGAAACTCGCGCATCTCGATGGCTTGAATCTCAGCCGCGCGTGGATGATCGAGGGAATCGTGCGGGGACTGCCGCCGGGCGATGCCCGGCGCACGGCCCTGCAGGCCGCGGCTGCGCGCCACCGCGAGGCCGGCGTGAAGGCGGTCACCGGAGCGCACTACGAAGGCGGGCACTGGCTCGGCAGTTTCGCCGTCTACCTGACCACCGGCCGCGGCCTCCGTTAGTCCTGCTCGTCCGCGTGGGCGTTCAGGGCTTCCCACTGATTCATGAGGTCGCCGACCTCCCACATCAACTGCTGGTGCCGCTCGATGACCGGCTTCGAGACATCGCGGTTCTCGTAGAAGCCCGGCTGTGACATCTCGGCCTCGACCTTCTTGATCGCGGCTTCCCGGTCGGCGATCCGGGCTTCGAGTTCCGCGATCCGGCCCGCGAGCGCCTTTCGGGCCTTGTCCCGCTTCCGCTGCTCGGCGTCGGCGCGTTTGCGGGCTTCGTAGTCCGCCACGCGGTCCGCCTTCGGCGCGGACCCGGCGGCCGCGGTGTTCCCGACCGCGGGCGGCGAACCCTTCACCGGCGCGGGCTGGCCCTTCGGCGCCTTCTGCGCCGCCGGTTTCGACGCGGCGGGTTTCGATGCGACCTGTCCGCCCAGGAACGAGTCGGGCAGCACCGGCGTCTCGCCCGCGTGCGTACGGCTCCAGTGGAATTCTTCGTACGTGCCCGGGTAGACGACCGCCCGCCCCGCGCCGACCTCCACGATCTTGGTTGCCAGTTTGTCGATGAAGTAGCGGTCGTGCGACACGACGATGAGCGTACCGCCGTAGTCGACCAGCGCGTCGAGCAGAACGTCCTTCGAATCGATATCGAGGTGGTTCGTCGGTTCGTCGAGCAGCAGCGTGTTCGACGGGCGCAGCAGCATCCGCGCCACCGCGAGGCGTGTCCGTTCCCCGCCCGACAGGACCCCGACCCGCTTGTAGATGTCGTCGCCCGAGAAGAGGAAGCCGCCGAGAATGTCCCGGATCATCGGCACCATGTGGACGGGAGACCCGCCGGCGAGCGTCTCGTAGATCGTGAGCGCCGGGTCGAGGCGCGTGGCCTCGTCCTGCGCGAAGTACTGCATCACGACCTGGTGGCCGGCCTCCCGCGTACCGCGATCGGGGTCTTCGACGCCGGACAACATGCGCATCAGCGTGGACTTGCCGGACCCGTTCGGCCCGACGAGCGCGATCCGGTCGCCGCGTTCGATCAGGAGGCCGATACCGTCGAAGACCCTGACGTCACCGTAGGTCTTCGACACGTCGCGGAGGTCGATGACCGTACGTCCGCTCTTCTCGCACGACGGGAACTTGAACCGTACCCGCTTGCGCTCGGGCGGCACCTCGATGGGCACCACCTTCTCGAGCATCTTGATCCGGCTCTGCACCTGCGCGGCTTTCGTCGCCTGGTACCGGAACCGATCGACGAACATCTTCACGCGCGCGACCTCTTCGTCCTGCCGGCGCTTCGAGTCACGCAGCCGCTCGAGGTTCTCGTCACGTTCGATCAGGTACTTCGAGTAATTGCAGTGATAGTCGACGAGCGTGCGCAGGTGGATGTCCGTGATGCGGTCGACGACGGCATCGAGGAAGTAGCGGTCGTGCGACACCAGGATCACGGAGTGCGGGTAGTCGAGGAGGTATTCTTCGAGCCAGTTGCGCGCGTCCAGGTCGAGGTGATTCGTGGGCTCGTCGAGCAGCAGCAGGTCGGGTTTCGACAGCAGCAGCTTGGCCAGCGCCAGGCGCATCTGCCATCCGCCGGAAAACGTCTCCGTCGGGCGACCGTAGTCGGACTCCCTGAATCCGAGGCCGCGGAGCACGGTGTCGATCTTCAGATCGATCGCGTAACCGTCGTGCAGGCGGAACCGGTCCTGGAGGTCGCTGTAGCGATGCAGGATGTCGCCGTGTTCCGCTTCCGGCACCGACTCGTCCGCCAGTCGATCCTCGAGCGTCTGCAACTCGGCCTTGACGTCGAGCAGCCACTGGAACGCCTGGGACGCCTCGTCGTAGACCGTCCGCCCGGCATGGGTCAACCCATCCTGGGGCAGATACCCGGTGCGGGTGCCCGAGGGTTTGGTCACCGCCCCTTCGTCCGGTTCGTCGAGCCCCGCGAGGATCCGCAGCATCGTGGTCTTGCCGGCCCCGTTGGGGCCGCACAGGCCGACGCGTTCGCGGTCGGACACCTGCCAGGTGACGTGGTCGAGGAGGACGCGGGCGCCGAAGGACTTCGTGAGGTTCGAAAGCTGGATCATGCCGGGCGTTCCACTGTACTACAGCCGACGCGGCCTGCAGGAGGGCGCGGCGTTCGATGACAGCCGGAAGCGCGTATAATTGGACGGAAATGGGCGAGAGACCACTCAGGCGCCTGCTGGGCGCGTTGCTCGTGCTGGCGGTGTCCGTGCCGCTCGGCGCGGCTTCCCGCAGCCGAACGGCGACGGCAACCGTCACCGTGGCGGCGATCGCCAAGCTCTCGTTGTCGGCCTCCACGCTGTCGTTTCCAGACGCCAACCCCGACTCGACGCCGGCCGTGCCCGCGTCGGGCGGGCCGGTGACCATTGTCGCGAAGATCCGGACGACGCCTGGTGGTCCCGTGAGCCTCTCCGTGCTGGCCTCCGACGACCTCCGATCCGGCACCGCCACGATTGGTATTGCCGCGCTTCACTGGACCGCGTCCGGGACCGGGTTCGTGGCGGGCACGATGAGCCGGACGACCGCCCAGAGCGTCGGGTCCTGGATCGGGTCCGGGTCGCGGACCGGGGCCCAGAGTTACACGCTCAATAATTCGTGGACCTACGCCACCGGGGCGTACTCGACGTCGTTGATGTACACCCTCACGGCGCCATGAGCCGGCGGGGACCGTCCCTACCGGGCCGTCTGGCGACACTGCTGACGTGGCTGGCGGTGTGGGCGGTGATGGCACCGGCCGGCGCGGACGCGCAAACGCTCTCGCTGTCACTGTCGCGCACGACCATCCCGTTCGCGTCTGCGGATCCCGATACGACACCTTCGGTTGCCGCGCCGGTCGTCACGGTGACGTACCGCGTACGCAACAACTTCGGGGACTGGCAGTTGACGCTGCTGGCGGCGGGAAACCTCTCGAGCGGGTCGGCCACCATCCCTGTGTCGGCCGTCACCTGGACGGCGACGCCTGTCCCGCCCTTCCAGTCGGGCACCATGAGTGCCACAGTGGCCCAGCGCCTCGCCGGTGGCAGCGGCAACATCAACCCGGCACGGACCGGCCAGGTGACGTTCCAGCTGGCCAACTCCTGGGACTACAACGTCGGCACCTATTCGACCGTCTTCACCTTCACGCTGACCGCTCCCTGAACCCCCTGACCACTGTGCGCGTGTGCCCACCGGTCACGGTCTGTGCGGGTGATCTGTGCGCGCGCACCAGGATGACCTCCCTCCACCGGGGCCGGCGCGGGTTGGCTGTTCCGCGGGACTTGGCGTTTTCCGGCCAGAATTCACCGATCGAGGCCCTGCGGCCGGGCTGGACCTCAGCGTCGTGCCGGCCGTCCCGATTCTGGCCCGGGACTCGCAGTTCCGCCGGGCATGAACCGCAGACTGCGCCCACGAATCCTGGCGGTCGCCGTGACCCTGATGACGACCTTCCCGGCCGCGGTCGCCCTCGCGCAACAGGCGACCCATACCGTCACCTTCGGTGTGACCTTCGCCAATCGGACGTCGCTGACGACCTCGAGTTCGGTCCTCGAAGTGCCCCAGGTGGCCCTCGACGCCTCCGGCTCGGCGGTGGTGGGGACCATCGAGTTCCAGGCTGCGGCCAGGACGAGGGGAGACGGCGAAGTCGTCCTGACGGTCGAGGCGCTGAGGGACATCGGCAGCCTGACCGGCGGCGGGCCCGCCAACGCGGCTGTCGCGATCGAGTTCTCGGGGACCGACGCCGGGGTGGTGCCTGGCGCACTGTCGGACACGCCGCAGGTCGCGGGGCGATGGGTGGGGCCCGGCCTTCGTCGGGGACAGTTGACCTTTACGTTGAGAGGTACCGGCCGCGTCAGTGGCGGTGTGATTCCGCTCCGGTTCGTCCTGAGCGCGCCTTGACGCCGGATCCGGTCTGAGTCAGCGCCCCGGCCGCCTTCTTCACGGATGTTGAGGAACGAGCGGCTGGGGCGTTTGTCGTTTCAGGCGCCCCGTCGGCTGGCGCCGCCGCGGGCGCCGCGTCCGTCCCGGAGCCGCCATCGGCGGCGCCCCGCGATTCAGGCACGTGAATCTTCTTGGCGGGGAAGACCTTCCTCACCTCGGGGCGTTTCTCGAGCCGGATCAGGAACACCACGTCCGCGTCACGCGCGTCGCGGGTCAGTGCCACCGGGCGCAGGGCGTCACCGACGAGCTGCGAGCCGACCTCGAGCGATTCCATGTCGACCGCGATGGTGTGCTCGCCGAGCCGGACGTTGTCGAACCGGAACCGGCCTTCGCGGACGAGCTCCGATCGCGTACCGTCATCGAGCGTCACGACCACACCTTCGCGGGGCTTATCGGCTGTGCTGAGTGCCCCGTCGCCGTCTTCATCGACGACGACGACGCCCCGAACGGAGCCGACGGGCAACAGGCCGAACTCGACGCTGGCGCGTTTCCCGCGCACGACCGCGACGGTGCGCGTGGCCTCGTCCGGGATGTCGTAGTCGGCGGGCACCGTCGAGAGGTCGAGTGAGACCAGGCGGTCGCCGGCCGGGACGCGCGAGAACAACGCGCGGCCGTCCTTGCCGGCCTGCGACGATCCCACGCGCACGATCGACACCGCGACTCCCGCGGCGGCATCGTCACCCGCATCGCGGGTGCCGTTGCCGTTCCAGTCGATGAAGACGTGGCTGTCGACCGATCCCAGTGGACCGGTGAGGGGAAGCGCCCCGTCGGCCGACGGCACGAGGATGGCGCCGTAGCTGAGCGACCGGGTGAGACGCACCATCGACCGCGTGTACCAGGGGCGGCTGCCCGGGACGTCGAGCGGAGCGTGGTGCAGCATCACGTCGGCCGACAGATACAGGCGACGGCCGATCTGCCCCGACACGCTCGCGACGATGAACTGACGGTCCGCCCGCCGATCCGATTCCCAGTCATCGGTACGCCCGACAGTGCCCTCGAGGCGGAAATACAGCGGGTTGACGGGCAGTTGCAGCCCGGCGCCGACGTACCAGTCGGTCTCGCCGCCGCCGACGCGGTCGGCGCGACGGATCATGAACGCCTGACCGAAGATCTCGCGCCCGCCCTTCAGGTGGAAGAACACCTGGCCGGAGACCTCGTGCTGGCGGAAGCTGCTCTGGTCGTAGTTGGCGTCGACGTTGCTGCGCCGCTCGTAGCGGGTGAACACGGTGGCCTTCGTGAAGTTGCCGTGCCACTCGGCCATCAGGCCGCCGGTGTCGGTTTCGAATCCCGGGGTGAAGCGCGAGGCGACGATCTCGCGCCCGCCGCCTTCCGCGCGGAACGTGAAGGTCGAGTGTTTCGCCCACTGCAGGCGTACCCCGCCGTACGACCGCGTCTGGGTGCCGTCCGGCATCGCGATGGTGGCCGTGGCGTCGGGGTCGAGGTTCGTGTTCGAGATGTCGGTTCCGCCAAACAGGCGGATGGGCTGCGCCACAACAAGTTCCCCGGCGGCAAATACGCCGCGGCGGTCGTTGTAGGGGTAGTTGACCGCCGCGAATCGTCCGACCGAGAACTGTTGCGCGTTGACCTCGAGGCGCCCGCGCGCGCCTTCCAGGGTGGTGCCGATGAGCCACGACGGTGTCGTCTCGGTTCGATCGGCTCCCCGGCGTTCGAAGCGGCTGACACCGATGTCGCCGGTGACGCGCCAGAACGTCGTGGGCTTGTAGAGGAACCCGGCACCCGTGTCCTCGGACCAGTTGACGAAGGTCGGGTAGCTGTCGATGGTGCCGTTCTCGACGCGGGAGGCCCGGGCGGACACCTGCAGCGCCCGCGTGAGATTGACGCTGACGTCGGCCTGGGCGAACCGTTGATCGAGATCGCGCAGATCCGTGCCGAAGATGTTGCGTGTCTGCGACGAACGGCCGCCGGCGGCTCGAACGGTCACGCGACCGTTGCTTGCCGACACCGAGGCGCCGGCGAAGGTCAGCATCGGCGCCGACAGGTTCGAGTACCCAAAGTCCGGCACGAAGGGCGGCGTGCCGGAATCGCCGGCCGTGACGTCCCACGTGAACCCGCCGGCCTTGACGGACTTCAGCGACAGGAGCGCCCGGCCCAGCCGCGCGCTGTCCTGCCGCCGCGTGATGTTCACGTCGAGGCCGAGGGTGCCGCCGAAGACCTGGGGCTTGAGCCACGAGACGCCAAGGTCGGGTTCGACCTGGTTCAGGCCGCCGAGGCGGTACTGATCCGCCGTGTAGACCTGGGCGGCTGCCGACACCGACAGCTGCGACTGCTGCGCGTGGGCCTCGCCGGCGATGGCGAGCGCGACGAACAGGCACCACGCGCGACGGGTCATTTCGTCCTCGAGAGGTCGAGCTGGGTCTCGGCGACGAGCAGGGCCGACTGGCCCACGTCGATGCGGACTTCGACCTTGTAGTGGCCGGGCTCGAGCGGTGCGTCCTGCGGTCCGGCCGTCGGAATGGCCAGCTCACGTTTGCTCTCGGGCAACACGGGCACGTTGGGGATCTGCACTTCACGCACCACGCGGCCGTCGGCGGCGGAAATGACCATCGTGCCCTTGGTTCGCACGTACCCGCGGCCGGCGTTGCTGAGCTGAACGATCACGTTCGGCGCCGCGTCGCGGACGGCGCGGACCTCGAGATCGTCGATGTCGACCGCCGTTTTCGGGGACCCGACGGTGGCGTACACCAGCGTCGCCACGCGGCCGCGGAACTGCATGTCCCGGCGCGCCGCCCGCGGGTCCAGTCCGGGGGGGTCGAATTCGAACATCACCGCGCAGCGGTAGCTGCCGTCTTTCGTGTCTCCCGGCACTGCCGTCGTCGCGCGCACCGTCACGCTGTCGCCCGCGTTGATCGTGAAGTCCGACGGGTTGACGCGCACCCAGCCGACCGCCGAGAAGGGCTCGCCTGGTGTCGCCAGCTTGAACTGCGGCGTGCCGTCGTTCGACAGCCAGTACTCATCGACGCGCGCGCGGACGTGAATCGGGGACTTGCTGTCGTTACGCAGGGTGATGGGCTGCGTGTGCGTGGCCTTGGCGGCCATCTTCAACTCGACTCGCAGCGGCGAGATCTCGACCGACAGAGGGCCCTGGGCCCACGCCGCGGCCGGGAGCGCCAGTGCGAAGACCAGGCCCGCGACCCGGAGGCGAAACATACGTGTCGAACTCGACATGACATCACCCGTGCGGCGGAGCGCACCGGCCGGGCCAATCCCGGCCGACTCGTCCGCGTCGTTTCCGGCGAGCGGCGGCGACTTCGTCAGCACGCCGTACTGCCGCGCTCGTTATACCGTACCCCGCGTCGTCCAGGACGACGCGGGTCCGGAGGAGTCCGTGCGGAGAACCGTGGGAGGCGTGGGGCCGACGGCTGGTGTGTCTCTCACCGCCGTCGGCGCCACCATCCTGCTGCTGCGACGGGCTGGATGCGCTCGACCGGCCCGTGCGCCACATCCTCCGCCACGCGCGCGACCGACCTACGGAGCGGTCAGCGTGTAGGTGGCCGACGCCGCGTAGCTGCCGGTCCGGTACGCCCAGCTGTTGGCCAGGGCGAACGTCATCGTGCCCGCGTAGCTGCCCGAACCCGTCCACGAACCCACCGACTGGGCGGTCGTGGCGTTCATCGTGCCGGCGACGTAGCCGGCGCCTGCTGCCGTCCAGGTCACATTGGAGATCGCGATGGTGTCCGAACCGCTCGTCAGATCCCCGCCCGCGAGCAGGGTCAGCGTGATGTTGCCGGCAGCCGTCGTGCGGCCACGGGCCGTGAGCGTGAGAGGGCCTTCGGTGGCAGAGACCGAAGGCACCGTCACCGGGTCGGCGTCCGGGAAGGTGATGGTGGCCGAACTCACGGTGAGTGAGGCGCGAGCCGCCACCGTGGCGTTGACCGTCAGCGGCTTGGTGTCCGTGGCGGCGGTGAGGGGCTGCGCGAAGGCGACGGCGACGAGGGCCGCGCCCAGCAGCAGATGACGCATCTTCATTCTTGCGCTCCGTACGATTCCTCGCGGTCAGGCGAGGGCACGCGGTTTGGCTGACGTTCGTCACCAGCAGCGCGTGCGAGCGGCTGGAGACGGTTCCACGAAGGCTCCGGCTGTGGCTGCCCGAGCCAGGAGTCCAGATCGGCCCGACGAATCCGCCACTGGCGTCCGACCCGAACGGCGGGCAGTTCACCGGTGCGCATGAGCCGGTAGACCGTCCGCACGTTGACCCTGAGGTACTCGATGACCTCCGTGGGTGTGAGCAAGTCGTGCCTTGGTTGGTTTTCGTTTACCAATCTGTCCTCTCTAGGACATGTATCGAGAGTATTCTATATGACATTAGTGACACACGGTAGGACGTAGACGGATATCCGTGTAGTCCTGTGCAGACCAGGATTGTTTTATACGGGTAAAACTATTCGCGGCGTGGTGGCGGGGGTTATTCGCCCAGGAAGCGGGCGGCCGTGCTGAGGATCTTCGTGATGCGGAACGGCTTGGTGAGATACCCGTTCACGCCCAGATTCACCGATTCGATGGCGGTTGCCTCGGTCGAATGCGCCGTGATGACGACCACCGGCAGGTGGGGCAGCAGCCTGCGTGTCTCCCGAATGAGACCCATGCCGTCGAGCACCGGCATCTTCAGGTCGGTGACCAGCAGGTCGTACCGCCTGGCGCGGATCGCCTCGAGCGCCTCGCGTCCGTCCGTCGCCGTATCGACGTCGTACTCCGCCAGCGCCAGCGTCTTGGCCAGCAGTTCCCGGATGCTGGATTCATCGTCGACCACGAGGACGCGCGGGCGGCGCGGGCCCTCGGCCGGCGCGGTCGGCGGGGGCGCGACGACGTCCGCTCGGGCCGGCGGCGCCGGGGCCGGCGCCAGACCCGTCCGATTCCTCGTGAGCCAGGCATCGATGTCGGCCCGGCGGAATCGCCACTGCCGTCCCACCCGGATCGCCGGGAGCCGCCCTTCCTGGATCAGGCGGTACACAGTGCGCAGGTTCACCTGGAGGTAGGCGAGCACCTCGCCGGTGGTCAGAAAGGCGTCATCCATCGCTGGCGTTACGTTACCACCGGAAGTGACACGGTGAACACCGCCCCCCCGCCTTCACGGGCGGCCGCGGTGACCTCGCCGCCGAACTCCCGGACGATACGCGCGGTAATCGCCAGGCCGAGCCCGCTGCCGCCTTCGCGCGTGGTGACGAACGGTTCGAACAGGCGGCCGGCGATGTCGGCCGCGAGTCCGGGTCCGTTGTCGCGGATCTCGACGACGAGGCGGTCGCGGCGGAGCCTGGCGTTGACATCGATACGCCCGCCCGGGGTGCCGCCGATGGCCTGCTCGGCGTTGAGGAGGATGTTGTGGAAGGCCTGCTGCAGCAGGACCGCGTCTCCTCGCACCGACGGGAGTGACGTGGCGATCGATCGACGGACGGTGATGCCCAGGCGGCGGCATTCGGCCGCGCGGAGCGTCAGCGCGCGCGACAGCGCTCGAGACGCGCTCACGGGACGCAGGGTCAGCCGTCCTTCCCCGCCGAGCAGCAGCAGGTTGCGGACGATGCGGCTCGCGCGTTCGGCTTCCTGGTGAACCAGCCGGAGCGTCCTGGCGAGGGGCGCCGGAATCCGCCCGCCGCGAGCGGTCAGTTCGAGGTGTCCCAGCACGGCCTGCAACGGGTTGTTGAGCTCGTGCGCGATTCCGGCCATCAGGTGGGAGAGGTCCGCCATCCGACGGGCACGCAATACGTTCTCCAGGAGCTGACGCCCCTCGATGACCGCCGACACGCCGTGGCCAAGTCGCGTCAGGCTTTCGGACAGCCGCGACTCGTCTCCCGGCGGAACGTGGAGGCCCTGGAAGACGAGCACGCCGAGCGCCCGCCGCTGGCCGCGCAATGGGACGACGGCGTTGGCGTTGGCGCCGCGGCCGGATGGCAGCGGCACGACACTGACGACCGACGCCCGAAGCGCCTTCACGAGCCACGCGTCGTTTTCGTCAGTCGGCGTCACGGCGGGGCGTCGGCGCTGGCTGCCATCGGAGGCGGCGACGACACTGACCCGCCGGGCGGCCCGGTCGTGACGCCAGAAGGCCACGCGGTCGGCGGCGAAGATCCGTGCGGCATCGCGGCAGAACCGCTCGCACTGTTCCACGTCAGGCTCCCCGCCGTCCGGGCCCGCGAGCGACAACGTCAGCGCGTCGGCGTCGCGCCGCCGCGCGGCGTCGTGCTCCAGGCGGGCACGCGCGAGCGTCAGCGCCAGACCATCGGCGCACGCGGCGACGTCATCGATCCACTCGAGGGGAGGGGTGACGCTTGGGACCGCGAGCACGAGCAGTCCGAGTCCGTGTCCCTGGGCGATCACGGGCGCCAGGATGGCCGCCGGCGAGTCGATCCGGCAGGCCAGGTCGGGAAGCACGGTGGCCAGCGGCGCGACCTGCCGGGGATGCCCGGAGGCCAGCAGCTCGAACGCGAGGGCGAGGCTTTCGGGGAGTTCGAGCCAGGGCTCGGCCGGCAGTGCGTCGAACCCGGCCCCTGAGGTCGGGCGCATGTGCTGGCGCGACCCGTCCAGTTCCAGCAGGACGGACCGGGTGGCGCGGCCCGCAACCAGGGCGCGGTCGTGGAGATCGGCCAACAACTGGGCGTCATGGCGGCTGTGCGCCACCATCCGGATGACAGGTTCCGGTGACCGGCGGGCGCGTTCCATGGCCGGAGTATATTCTAGAAACAGACCAACCAGCCGGGCGGGCCGTCTAACAGAGTGTCGGCGGGCGGGATGCCCGCGCTGGCCCGGTCGACCGGGCCGAGAGTCGTACAACGCCGCGCGCGCAGGGATCCGACGCGGCCGGGATAGCGGGCGAGCATGCCGGTGAGTGACGAGGAACTCGTCGAACGCAGCATCGCGGGCGACACCGAGAGCTTCAACCAGCTCATTCTGCGCTGGGAGCGGCCGATCTACGCCCTCGCGTACCGCCAGCTCGGCCGGGAAGAAGATGCGCGCGACGTGGTGCAGGACGCCTTCCTGCGGGCGTTTCGCGCGCTCCCAGGGTTCAAGGGGCAGGCGAAGTTTTCGTCCTGGCTCTACCGGATCACCCTGAACCTGTGCCGCGACTGGCTGCGACGGCAACGTCGCGCGCCGTTCGTCGAAACGCCCGAAGGCATCGATCTCGGGGATCTGACGCCGGCGGACACGGCGCCGACCGAGTCCATCGAAGACCTCGTGGCGAGGAAGAACCTCAGCCAGCACGTCGCCCGTGCGATGCGCCGGCTGCCGGAGGAACAACGGTCGGCAGTACTCCTGAAGGAATATCACGGCCTCACCTTCCAGGAGATTGCCGAACTGCAAGGGTGCCCGCTGAGCACGGTCAAGACCCGCCTCTACCAGGGGCTGACCGTGCTGCGGCGGGAACTCGAGCGGACCGGAACGATGACGAGTGGGGCCGCAGGCGATCGGTCATGAGCGACACGCGCTGGTGCAACAATCCGGACGTATTGATGTCGTACCTCTACGAGGACGGCGACGACGCCGAGCGGGCGGCATTCGGGGCGCACCTGGCCACGTGCGAGGCCTGCGCCCGTGACGTGCGTGAACTGACCGCGGTCCGCACCGGGCTCGCGCAGTGGACGCCTCCGGACACCGTGCTCGACTTCCGAGTCGTTCGCGACGAACCGGCGCCGCGCGGCTGGCGGTCGTGGTTGACCTTCCCCGTGATGCCCGCCTGGGCACAACTCGGGGCGGCGGCACTCATCGTCGGCGTCGCGGTGGGGATTTCCGGGCTCGAGATTCGGTACGACTCGCAGGGCTTCGTCGTGCGCACCGGGTGGCAGAAGGCGGTGCCGGCGGCCCAGACGGCCCAGGCGGCGCCGGTCCCCGCCGCGACGGTGATCCCCGCGGCGACGGGTGATACCGCGCCGTGGCGCGCCGACCTGGTGGCGCTCGAACAGTCGCTGCGAAACGAGTTGCGCCAGCCTCCCGCCGGCGGCCAGACCGTTCAGGCGTCCGCGCCGGGCCGGGCCATGAATGACGACGAGTTCTTTGCGCGCGTACGTCAGCTCATCGACGCCAGCGAGACACGGCAGCAGCGGGAACTCGCGTTGCGCATCGCGCAGGTCGTGCGCGACGTGGATACCCAGCGCCGGACCGACCTCGCGCGCCTGACCGACGGCATGGGCGTCATCGAGGGCCGCGCCTTGTCGGCGGTCCAGCAGCAGCAGCGGCAGATGATGGATTACGTGATGCGGGTATCGACGCAGCGGGATCCCCGCCAGTAGGCGCGGGTGACGGGCGAACGATCAGGAGGCAGGACCGTGAACGGTAGGCGAACGATGTGGCAGGGTGCCGCGGTACTCTGCGGATTGACGATGGCAGTGCCGGTGTTCGCGCAGGCGCAGACGCCCGGGATCGCGCCGGACGCGCGCGGCACTCAGCCATCGGTTCGGTACCAGCTTGCCGTGATGGAAGGGGTGCTCGAGGCCGCCGTGCAGCAGGGCGCGCGGGTGGTCAGCGCCCGGTGGCGCCAGATGGCCCCCGATACGCTGTTCATCAACGGGACCGCGAGGGCACGAGGGTTCAGGCTCGACAACTACGGCGTGTTCTTCGACGTGGCGGTACCCTCGATGCGCCAGAGCGTCGCGTGGACGTGGCGGCAGCTGGACCGGGACTTCGCGGGCAACACCGTGGCGATCCAGACGCTGAAGAACCATCTCAAGACCGTCAGCGACGCGGGCGCGAAACGTGACCTGGAGCAGGTCATTCGCCGGCTCGAACTGCAGTCGGGGCCGGCCGGACGGACGCCATCGGATCCGACGGTCA
>CAZJRM010000044.1:0-28252 GCA_964547975.1 uncultured Vicinamibacterales bacterium
GTTCGATCTTCTCACCCCCGGTCTCGTACGCGACGTCCGACGTGTAGTACTCGTCCGCGAGCGCGGCGAAGTGGTGCCCGAACTCGTGGACGAAGATGTACTCGGCCGACCCGGTGTCGACCGCCACCGTGGCGTGGTCGTTGAAGATCCCGCCGCCGCCGTAGTACCGGTTGTTGATCAGTATCTCCACGGCATCGTACGGCGCCGCCGCGGCGACGTCGCGCCAGCCGCGGTTGTCGAGGCTCATGGCGTACCGTTCGCTGTCGAACACGTTGTAGGTGACCCCGATCTGGGTGCGGCGGTGATCGCCGGTCCGCGGATTGTTGGCGCCGCTTCGGGTGGTCGGCAGGTCGATGGCGCGGACGTTGAAGTCGCTGCGCCGGCTCTTGTAGGGTTCGACGGAGAACATCACGTCGACCAGCCGCTTGACGTCGGCGTGGAACTTCGCCAGTTCGGCTTCGGTGTAACCCTCCCCGAGGAGCAGGAGGTCCACTTTTGTCGCCGCTGGCCCGTGCTCGAAGACCGTCCACACCTTGCCCGGAGACGCCGTGCGCGCGTGATTGACGGCACGCGAGGACGGATCGATCAGCGTGGACCAGACCTCGCGAAACGTGTTCCTCGCGTCCCGCTTCTTCATCACGACCTGGACGGTACGCCGGGGCCACGGGAACCGCAGGGACTCGTGGAACGTGCCGGGCGTCGCCTTTGCATCGCCCGTCGTGAGCCATTCGGCGAAGATCGAGGCGTAGCCGCGCGAGTAGGCGACCTGGTTGGTCGAGGGATCGATGACTTCGACGAGGTAGGTCCCGAGGTTGGTGTCGTCGACCAGACGTGTCCGGCTGCCCGCCCAGGGGCCGTCGTTCACGACGCGCTCGAGCGCCACGGACTCGCCGGCCGGTCCGCCCGAGTGGAAGAGGTCCACCCGCATGGTGTCACCCGTGAACAGGGCGTCGAATCCCGCCGCGGTCGCAGTGGTGCTTCCGCCGAGGGCAGGTATGGCCATCACCAGGCACACGGTCAGGACGGTCAGGCGCATGGGAACCTCGTGTTCGGGGCCTCGAATCCAGTGACAGTATACGCGCGCGCCTCGGGTATGATGGTGCGCTGTACCTTCACGTCGAGGACGTCCGTGCACCACTCGCCGACCGCTGCGGTTCGTTGGTTCCTGTTCTTCGTAGCGATCGGCGCCGCGGCGCTGCCCCTGCCGGTGCGCGCCCAGGAGTCCACCTCGCCGGTCGCGCCCGGGGCGGCCCCGGTGCTGGTGCCCGTGGCGCCGGCGACGGTGGCGCGCGACGGGATGGGGCGCGCGGCTGTTCGAGCCGTCCGCATCCACGAACCGATGGCGCTCGACGGCCAGTTGACGGAGCCGGCCTACGGGCAGGTCCCGCCGATTGACGGCTTCATTCAGCAGGAACCGCGCGAAGGGCAACCCGCCACGCAGAAGACGGACGCCTGGCTGTTCTACGACAACGTCAACATCTACGTCGCGGCCCGCTGCTGGTCCACGGACCCCGCGCGCATCGTCGCGAACGAGATGCGGCGCGACGGGTTCGCGATCTTCCAGAACGATCACTTCGGCGTGTTCTTCGACACGTTCCACGACCGGCGCAACGGGCTGTTCTTCTACACGAACGCGCTCGGGGCGCTCTCGGACCAGGCCGTCACCGACGAGCGGGACACCAATCGCGACTGGAACACGGTGTGGGACGTCCGGACGGCGAGGTTCGACCAAGGCTGGACGGTGGAGATCGTCATCCCGTTCCGGTCGCTCCGGTACGCGTCCCCGGGGCCGCAGATCTGGGGCGTGCAGTTCCGGCGCGTGGCGCGCGCCATGAACGAGGTCTCGTACCTGACGGCGATGCCCGCGGCGTTCACGCAGCGCGCGATCACGCACGTTTCGTACGCCGGCACGCTGGTGGGACTCGAGACGCCGCCCTCGTCGCTGAATCTCGAGATGAAGCCCTACGCCGTCGGATCCGTCCAGACGGACCTCGGCGGTGCACTGCCCGTGCGAAACGAAGCCGGCGGCGACGTGGGGTTCGACACGAAGTACACCCTGAAGAACGGTCTCGTGGCCGACCTGACGGTGAACACCGACTTCGCGCAGGTCGAAGACGACGAGCAGCAGGTGAACCTCACCCCGTTCGGGCTCTACTTCCCCGAGCGCCGGGACTTCTTCCTCGAAGGGGCCGGCATCTTCTCGTTCGGCGGCGCCAGCCTGAGCCCACGCCCGGGGAACCAGGGGCCGCCGAGCAACACGCCGATCCTGTTCTACAGCCGGCGCATCGGCCTGTTCGAACACGCGGACGACGAGTCCGTTGCCGTTCCGATTCTCGCGGGAGGCCGCGTCACGGGACGTGTCGGCAAATACACCGTCGGCCTGCTCGACATCCAGCAGCGGGCGTCGACGTCCGTGGGAGCCCCGGCGACGAACTTCGGCGTGGTGCGCGTCAAGCGCGACATCCTGAAACAGAGCAGCGTAGGCCTGCTCTTCACGAACCGATCGCGCGCGACCGACACCCCGGGGTCCAGCCAGACCTACGGCCTCGACGCGGCGTTCACGTTCCACCGCGACATCACGATCAACAGCTACTACGCGAAGACGAAGTCCGAGGGCCTCGACGGGCGGAACGCCAGCTACCGGGCCGACATCCTGTACATGGGCGATCGGTACGGGTTCGAGCTCGAACACCTGACCGTACAGGAGCACTTCCGCCCGGAATCCGGCTTCCTGCGCCGGGAGAACTTCAGGCGCAATTTCGGCACGGTCCGCTTCTCGCCGCGGCCGAAGGCCCCGTCGGCCGTCAGGAAGTACCAGTTCGAAGCCGGCTTCGACCATTTCACGGACAATGACGGCCGCCTGCAGACCCAGCAGGCGCAGCTGTCGCTGGGCATGGACCTCCAGAACGGCGACGAATGGCGCGTCGAGGCGACGAACAACTTCGAGCACCTGTCGGAGGCGTTCGAGATCGCGTCGGGCGTCCTGCTGCCGGTCGGCGGCTATCGCTACAACGAAGTGGAAGCGAGGTACCAGCTCGGCCCGCAGCGCCGGCTGACCGGGTCGCTCTACGCGGGCGGCGGGCAGTTCTTCGACGGGACGCGGACGCAGGTGGGATACCGGGGGCGGATCGAGCTGACCCCGAAACTCGGGATCGAGCCCGGCATCGCGTTCAACTGGGTCGACCTGAAGGAAGGCGCGTTCCTCGCGAAACTGCTGACGGCCCGCCTCAACTACAACGTTTCGCCGCGCCAGGCGTTCTCAGCGCTCGTGCAGTACAACAGCGCCGGCAACGTGGTGGGCGCCAACGCGCGATTCCGGTGGGAATTCAAGCCCGGCTCGGACTTCTTCGTCGTCTACAATGAAGGCCGCGACACCGAGTTCGGTGTGCGCCGGTCGGAACTGCGGAACCGGACGTTCGCAGTCAAGGTGACGCGGCTCTTCAGGTTCTGAGGCTTTCCAGCAGTGCCCTGACCAGCCGCACGTAGCGCTCGATGCCCTCCTCCAGTTCGGCGAGCGGCAGGTGTTCGTCCGGCGTGTGCGCGTGGTGGATGGAACCCGGCCCGAGCAGGAGCGGCGTACCCCAGGCGCCGAGAAACGGGACGTCGGTCGTGAATGCGAAGGCCGCGCTCGGGAAACCCGGCACGGTCTCCATGTGCACCGCCGGGACTTCCAGGCCGCATTCGATGCCGACCAGCGCCCTGAGTGGTTCGAGGCGTTCCAGCACGTCAGACGAGGGGCCGACCAGCCGGACGGTGACGTCGGCATCGGCCGACGGGGGAATGACGTTGTGCGCGACACCGCCGGTGATGGTGCCGACGGCGTAGCTCGTCGCTCCCAGCACCGGGTCCGACGGCCACTCGACGGCCCGCAGCGCTGCCACGGCGTCCACGAGTTTTTCGATGGCCGACTCGCCCCGTTCCGGATAGGCCGAGTGCGCCGCGCGTCCGGTGGCGCGGAGGCGCAGGCGTAGCACGCCCTTGGTCGCGGTGCCCAGCCGGTTGTCGGTGGGCTCGCCATTGACCAGGTACCGGCTCCATCCCGCGAGGCCGGCCGAGGCCTGCGCTCCGTCGCTGCCTCGCTCTTCGCCGACGACGAACAGCAGACCGACGCGGTCCTCGCCCTCGGCCGCCAGCCGCTCCGCGGCCGCGACCTGCGCCGCGAGGATCCCCTTGGCGTCGCAGGCGCCACGGCCCCACAACGCACCATCTCGCACGCTCGAGGGAATGAAGGGGGGGACGCAGTCGTAGTGCGTGGACAACACGACGAGCGGCGGCCGCCGCTGCGCGAAGACGTTCATCCGCAGGCCGCCGACGTTCTGTTCGACCACCTGGTAGCCGAGCGTCCTGAGCACGCCGGCCAGATGCGCGCCGGCCTCCTGTTCCTGTCCCGTGGTGGAATCGATGTCCACGAGCGCGCGCGCGAGCGCCAGGGCGCCTACCGAATCCATCGTTCGAGCTCCGTACGTGTGTCGGTTCGATCGTCGCGGTACTTCACGATGACCGGTGTGGCCAGCGAGAGGCCCCAGGCCTCGCCAGCGCCGCGCCGCACCGCCCGGGCGCCCGGCACGACCACCGCGCCCTCGGGGATGACCAGCGGGACTCCCGCCTCGGGCGTGATGATGCGTTCGCGCACCAGATCGTACACCGGCGTCGACCCGGTCAGCACCGTGCCCGCCGCGATGACCGCGCGGCGTTTGATCACGGCGCCCTCGTAGAGGCCCGTGTTGCCGCCGACGAGCACCTCGTCTTCGACGACGACCGGCATCGCGCCGACCGGTTCGATGACGCCGCCGATCTGCGCGGCCGCGCTCACGTGCACCCGCGATCCGACCTGGGCGCAACTGCCGACCAGAGCGTGGGAATCGATGAGCGAGCCCTCACCGACGTACGCGCCGATGTTGATGTACATCGGCGGCATACAGATCACGCCGCGGCCGATGTACGCCCCGTCGCGGATCGACGACCCGCCGGGCACCAGCCGCACGCCCGATGCCCGGTCGAGCCGTCTCACCGGCAACGTGTCCTTATCCGCGAACGGCAGGCGTCGCGCGTCCACCGACATGTCCACCACCTCGCCGCAGCGGAAGCCGACGAGGATGCCCTGCTTCACCCACGTGTTCACGCGCCAGCCCGTGGGCGACACGGCGTCGGGCTCGGCAGACCGCACGGCGCCGTCGGCGAGCGCGGCCCGCAATGCCGCGAATACCTCGCGGCACTCCTGCCGATCCGCGTCGGCTCCCGCAGCGAACAACCGCTCGCACGCGACCTTCAGATCCTGCACATTCATGCCGCGTACTCCTGCGTGGCTTGCGTGTCCCGAACCGGCAACGACGGCTCGCGCCCGTCCAGCAGGCCGAGCGCGTCGATGACCTGGCGGACCCTGGCGCGCGCGTCGTCCGACGGGGGCACGAGCGGCAGCCGATAGCGTTCCTCCAGCAGCCCCATCATCGCCAGCGCGGCCTTGACGGGAATCGGATTCGACTCGACGAAGTTCACCTGCATCAGGGGCAGCAGGAGGGTGTGCCACGCTCGCGCCAGCGCGAAGTCGCCAGTCTCGGCCGCCTCGACCATCGCCGACATCGACGCCGGCGCTTCGTTCGACGCCACCGAGATGACGCCGCGGCCGCCCACGGCCATCGACGGCAGCGTCAGCGCATCGTCGCCCGACAGCACGATGAACGAGGCAGGCATCGACCGGATGATTTCGGCAATCTGGAACATGTTCCCTGACGCTTCCTTGACGCCGACGATGCCAGGCACCGACGCCAGGCGGCGCAACGTCGCAGGCTCGATGTTGCAGCCCGTGCGTCCCGGCACGTTATACACCACGATCGGCAGTGCCGTGTGGCCGGCAATCGCGCGGAAGTGTTGGTACAGGCCTTCCTGCGTCGGCTTGTTGTAGTACGGCGCCACCGACAGCAGGCCCGTCGCGCCTGCGGCCGCCATGTCGTCCGCGAGGTGGCAGACCTCTTCGGTGTGATACCCGCCCGCGCCCGCCAGCACCGGCACGTGCCCGCCGGCTTCTTCGGCGACGACGGCCACGACACGCCTCCGTTCGTCGCGGCTCAGCGTGGGGGTTTCACCGGTCGTGCCGCAGGGCACCAGGAAGTGGATCCCGCTGTCGATCTGGCGACGGGTGAGCCGGCGCAGGGCGGCTTCGTCGATCGCGCCGCCGGTGGTGAACGGAGTTACCAGCGCCGTGCCGCAACCGGTCCAGGGAATTCGAGTCGTCATCGTGAAGCTCCGTGGTTGGGGGTGACCAGAGTGAGCGAAGGGGCGTCGAGGCCCAGAACGTCCGACATGCCGAACCAGCCGCGGCGGCCGTGTACCCAGCGGGCGGAGGCGAGCGCACCGTGCGCGAAGGTCGCGCGGTCGCGGGTCGTGTGGGTGAGCGTGATCGTCTCGGCCGGGCCATCGAAGCCGACCGTGTGTGTGCCGGGCACGTGCCCGGCCCTCGACGCGCTGACGTCGATGGGATGCGGATAGCCGGTCGCGCGCATGGCGGCGTCGAGCATCAGCGCCGTGCCCGACGGCGCGTCGCGTTTGGCCGCGTGATGAACCTCGTGAATCCAGGCGCCGAAGGCCGGCTGGGCCGCGAGGCGCCGGGCCGCTTCGGCGGCGAGTCGCGCGAAGATCGCCACGCCCATGGAGAAGTTCGCCGCCGCCACGACACCAATGCGCGCGTCGTCCGCGACGCGGCGCATCGTGGCTTCGTGCGCCTGCCATCCGGTCGTGCCGACGACGACGTCCAGCCCCATGGCCGCAAGGCGAGGGAAGTTCGCGACGAAGGCGTCGGCGGTCGTGAAGTCCACGGCGACGTCCGCCGTCGGGAAAGACGCGCGATCGAACATCGCGGCGTTGCCCGACGACGCCTCGTCGATGCGACCGACGACAACGCATCCCGCGGCCTGCGCGTGCTGCTGGACGAGCTGGCCCATGCGGCCGGTGCCCACGAGGAGCAGGCGGACCGGAGCGGTACCGGCGTTCACAGCCGCGCTCCCGCGAAGGCCGCATCGCCGGCGGATGTGTGTTCGTGTTCGGGCACCGGGAAGAACCGCGCGTGCAGGCGCGACATCGCCGTCGGGAGGTCGCGTTCGTCCACGACGAGCGTCAGGTTCTGCCGGGACGCGGCCTGCGACACCATGTGCAGTGGCAGACCGCCGAGCGACTCGAGAATCGCCGGGCACAGCCCGCCGTCGATCCGCAGCCGTTCACCGACGACGCACAACAGCGCCACGTCCGGCGTGCGCCTCACGTCAGCGAAGGGCTGCAACTCGGCTTCGATGGCGTCGATCGCCGCGGCGTCATCGATGGTGACCGAGACGCTGACTTCGGAGGTCGTGACCGCGTCGACGACCGTGCGGTAGCGGTCGAAGACGGTGAAGACGCGCGCCAGGAAGCCGTGGGCGTCGAGCATCCGCGTCGACGCGATCGAGACGATCGTGACGCCGCGTTTCGCCGCGAGACCGCGCAGCGGCGTCACGGAGGCCGGTGCCGTGGCCGTGACGAGCGTGCCGCCGCCTTCAGGGCGGCGCGCGTTGCGAATACGCACCGGCGTCCCGCAGGCCATCGCCGGGAGCAGCGTGCTCGGGTGGAGGACCTTCGCGCCGAAGTAGGCCAGTTCCGAGGCCTCGGCGAACGAGACGTGCGGCACGATATGCGCGTGCGGCACCAGGCGCGGGTCGGCGGTCAGCAGGCCGTCCACGTCGGTCCAGATGTCCACGCGGTCCGCGCGGAGACCCGCGCCGAAGAGGCTGGCCGAGTAGTCCGAGCCGCCTCGCCCCAGCGTCGTCGTCTCGCCGGTCGTCGTGGCGCCGATGAAGCCACCGAGCACGACGCGCCAGCCGGCGCTGACGAGCGGCGCGACCGTCGCCGCGAGCCTGGCGTCCGTGTCGGGGACGAGGGGTTGCGCGGCGCCGAAACGATCGTCGGTCACCATGACCTCGCGCGCGTCCACGCGCTCGCTGGCGAGGCCCGCCGCGCGCAGCGCCGCGGCGACGAGGTGGCTGCTCGCCAGTTCGCCGGCGGCCAGCACGCGATCCGACTGGGCCGGTGTGGGTCCGCCGCCCGCGGCCGCCGCGCGCAGAACGGCGTCAACCGCGTCGAACTCGCCGTCGACCGTCTCCGCGAGCGGCGCCGGCAGTCCGAGTTCGGCGGCCAGGCGTCGATGACGATCGCGGAGTTCCGCCGTGTGGCGAAGCGCCGCATCGAGTTGCCCGCAGGCCGCGAGCCCGAGGCAGGCGACGAGCCGGTCCGTCACGCCCGACAACGCCGACACGACGATGACGCCGACATGAGGGTCGTGGGTGACGATGTCGGCCAGGCGGCCGATGGCCGCGGCGTCGGCGACCGACGTTCCGCCGAACTTGGCGACGATCATGACGGCCGCCTTTCGGCTGTGGCCGCGGATGTGGGCGAGTGGGGCACGGGCGCTCTCCTCGGGCCCGGCCGACCGGTCAGGGATGCGGGGAGAGAGAGAAAAAGCCCGCTGACCCTGAGGATCGGCGGGCTTTGTGTCGCAATGTTATGGTTGGTTCGTTATGCGCACACACTCCCGCCGACACGCTTGGCCCGCTTGGCCCGCTTTCGAGTGTCGGAGGAGAAGTGACGCACGAGTCGAAGTATAGAGGTCCCGTCTCGCGCGCGTCAAGCGCGGCGGTGTAACCTAGGTAAATGCTCGGACGAAAAACCAGCGGGTCGGTCGTGTGCGTCTCGTGCGGGAACCTGGTCGGTGTCAAGGACGAGACGTGCTACATGTGCGGCCGTCGGAATCCGGCGCTGTGGGGCTACGCGCCGCTCCTGCGCAAGCTGGGCAACGACATGGGATTCGTGCCCCTGGTCGTGACCGGTTCCATCGGCCTCTACGTGGCGGCGCTGCTGGCGTCGGGCGGCAACATCCGCATGGGCGGGTTCACGAACTTCCTCGCGCCGAGCACGCTGAGCCTGTTCCTGTTCGGCGCGAGCGGATCGACCCCGGTGTTCGAGTACGGCCGGTGGTGGACCGTGCTGAGCGCCGGCTGGCTCCACGCCGGCGTGCTGCACATTCTCTTCAACATGCTGTGGGTGCGGCAACTCGGCCCGGTGTGCGCCGAAATGTACGGCGCCGGCCGCATGGTGATCATCTACGTGATCGCGAGCGTGCTGGGGTTCGTCGCGAGTTCGACGGCGGGCGTGCTCCTGGCGTGGATGCCGATCTACTTCCTGCGCGGGGCCGGATTCACCGTCGGCGCCTCGGCGGGCATCTTCGGTCTGCTGGGCGCGCTCGTGTACTACGGACGGCGGTCCGGCAGCAGCATGACGCGCCGCGAAGCGCTGCACTACGCGGCGATGATGGGACTCTTCGGATTGATCATGCCCGGCGTAGACAACTGGGCGCACGCGGGCGGGTTCGCGGGAGGCTACCTGGTCGGCCGGATTCTCGACCCGCTCAAGCCCGAACGGATCGACCACCTGCTCATCGCGGTGATCCTGCTCCTGGCAACGTTCGTGTCAGTTGTGGCGTCGGTGCTGCACGGGATGACGCTGTTCAGATAGGGATTGGGGATTGGGGATTGGGGATTGGGGATTGGGGATTGGGGATTGGGGAACGGCCTTGTCGCCAACCCCCAACCCCAAATCCCCAACCCCTGACGCGTTACTTGACGTTCTTCAGGATCCCCAGCAGGAAGTTCCAGTACTTGTCCACCGTGTCGATGTAGATCTTCTCGTCGGGTGAGTGCACGCCTTCGAGCGTCGGCCCGAACGACACCATGTCCATCCCCGGGTACTTCTCGCCGATGATGCCGCACTCGAGGCCGGCGTGAACCGCCTTCACCTCGGGCTTCTTCTTGTACATCTTGGTGTAGGTCGCGACGGCGTTCTTGAGGATGGGGGAATCGAGGTTCGGCTTCCAACCCGGATATCCGTCCGACCCCGTCACCGCCGCCCCGGCCAGTTCGAACACGTCCTTCACCATCCGCGTCACGTCCACGATCTCGGACGCGACCGAACTGCGCTGACTGGTCTGGATCGCCACGTCCTTCTTGCCGGTCGTGATGACCGCGAGGTTCGTGGACGTCTCGACGAGGCCCGGGATGTCGGCGCTCATCTTGATGACGCCGTGCGGCATCGCCGAAATGCCCTTCGTCAGTTTCTTCTGGAGCGCCTTCTTGAAGACCTTGCAGCGGCCCTTGAACTTCTCGGCCGTCACCTGCAGTTCGGGTTCGACCGACGACAGTTCCGCGCGCACGGTATCGTTCAACGCCGCGACGGCCTTCGTTGCCGCCTCGAGTTTCGCCTTCGGCACGAACATCAGGGCTTCGGCGTCGCGCGGGATGGCATTCCGCTTGTTCCCCGCGTCGACACGGGCCAGGCGGCCGCCGAGGTCGCCCAGGGCCACGATGACCCGGTTCATGATCTTGATGGCGTTTCCGCGGCCTTTGTCGATTTCGAGCCCGGAGTGGCCGCCCTTGAGCCCGCCCACCTTCAAGATCAGCCCGACCGTACCGGCAGGCGCCGCTTCGGTCTCGATGGCCCAGGTGCCGGTCGTATCCCGGCCGCCGGAGCACCCCACGTACAACGCGCCTTCCTCTTCCGAATCGAGATTGAGGAGCGTCCGGCTCTGCAGCAGCGTGGGATCGAGTTCGCGCGCGCCCGTCAGCCCGGTTTCCTCATCGACGGTGAAGAGGAACTCGAGTGGCCCGTGCACGAGCGACTTGTCGGCCATGATCGCGAGATTCGTTGCCACGGCGACGCCGTTGTCGGCGCCGAGCGTCGTGTCGTCGGCCATCATCACGTTGTCTTTGCGGACCAGCGTGATCGGGTCCTTCAGGAAGTCGTGTTTCTTGGTCGGCCGCTTCTCCGGCACCATGTCGAGGTGGCCCTGCAGGCATACTGACGGCCGGTCTTCGTAGCCCTTCGACGCCGGTTTGCGCACGACGACGTTGCCGGTCTTGTCCTGGGCCACCTCCAGGCAGAAGCTCTTGGCCGTGTCCACGATGTACTTCGCGGCGGCTTCTTCGTGCTTGGACGGGTGAGGGATCTGGCAGTACTCCGCAAAGTAGCGCCACAGGCCTTCGGGTTTCAGTCCCTGAATCGCGGATGACATAAGGAACGCTCCTTGGAATGACGTCGGTCCCGGTGCCGAACAGGCGAGGCTCCACAGAGACTAGCACGACCCGGGGCATGGGGCATGGGTAGGGACAAGGAACAAGGGGCAACCAATCCCCAATCCCCAATCCCCAATCCCCAATCCCCAACCCCCAATCCCCGTTAGAATGCCGCCATGACCATCTCGACCGAACTCCAGTCCGCTGCCCTGATCGCCGTTCGTGACTGCATGGGCGTCAAGCCCGGCGAGCGTGTGCTCGTCGTGACGGATGCGCCGCTGCGTCCCATCGGCTACGCCTGCCACGAGGCGGCGCGGTCCCTCGGGAACGAGGTCGTACTCGTGGAGATGCCGCCCCGTGAGACCAACGGCGCCGAACCGCCCTCCGAGGTCGCGTGGCTGATGGCGCAGTTCGACGTGGTCCTCTGCCCCACATCGAAGTCGCTGACCCACACGGATTCCCGCCGCGCCGCCAGCGCCAGGGGCGTGCGCGTGGCGACCCTGCCCGGCGTGACCGAGGAGGTGATGGTCCGCTGCATGAACGCGGACTACCACGCCATCGCCGACCGGACGTTCCGCATCTGTGACGAGATGCGCCGGACCTCCGTGGTTCGCGTCACGGCGCCCGGCGGCACGGACGTGACCCTGCCGATTGCCGGCCGCGAAGCGCACGCGAGTTCCGGGCTGTTCCGCGAGAAGGGGCTCTGGGGGAACCTGCCGACCGGGGAAGCCTATCTGGCGCCTGTCGAAGGGCAGTCCAACGGCCTCGTGGTCGTGGACGGTTCGATGGCGAGCGTCGGCCTGGTCGATGAGCCGATCCGGATCGTCGTCAAGGACGGCTACGCCACCGAGATCTCGGGCGGCGCCTCGGCCAGACGCCTCGTCCAGCTGCTCGAGCCCCATGGGAAGGACGCCAGGACCGTGGCGGAATTCGGCATCGGCACCAACGACAAGGCCATCCTGACCGGCGTCATTCTCGAGGACGAGAAGGTGATGGGCACCATCCACATCGCCTTCGGCGACAACAAGTCGATGGGCGGGTCGGTGCGCGTGGCCAGTCACCTCGACGGGCTCATCACGAAGCCGTCGGTCTGGTTCGACGACCGTCAAGTCATGAAGGATGGCCAGTTGCTGGTGTAGGCCCCGGGGGGCGATGGAACCTCGCCGCCCCGCCGTGCGTTCCATCAGGTAGCCGTGGACGACCTCGAACTCGCCGACCTGCTCGGACGCTGTCGCGCCGGTGACGAACTGGCCTGGGAGGCCTTCGTCCGCCGATTCCAGGGCCGGGTCTACGCCCTGGCCTACTCCTACGTGGGAGAGCGGGAAGACGCCCGCGACCTGGCCCAGGACATCTTCGTCCGCCTGTTCGAGACCCGGGATCGGTGGGCCGGAAGCCACGAATTCGTTCCCTGGCTCATCCACGTCGCGCGCAACCGCTCGGTCGACTACCTCCGCCGGCGCAAGGTGCGCCGGCCCGCCGTTGCCGTTCCCCAGACCGAAGAACTCCAGATCCCCGACCGGCAGCCCAGCCCGGAGACCCGTACCGTCGAAGCGTCCCAGCGCACCCTGTTGCACGAGGCGCTTCGCGGACTGTCGGCCCTGAGCCGGGAGGTACTCGTCCTTCGTGATGTGCACGGACTGTCGGTCCAGCATGTCGCGGCGACGCTCGGGGTTCCGGTCGGGACGGTCAAGTCCAGGGCGAGTCGGGCGCGGATCGAACTGGTGGCACGGATCAAAGCGCTCGGCGGACACGCCAGCGCGGGAGTGGCCGAGCCATGACCTGCGAACGTTTTCGTGAGGCCGTCATCGCGCTCGACGACCCCGCGACCATCCGGCGTCGCGCCGAGGGGGCGCACCTCGACCACTGCGCGGACTGCCGCGGGTGGATGGACCGTCTCGTGGAGGGCCTGGACGACTGGGCAGATGCCAGCGCGGATCTGACGGCATCGGTCATGGCGCGGACGACACAGGGGGCCTGCGACCGGGCCCGGGTCCTGATGGCCGGGGCCGCCGACGGTGAACCGGCCGGAGACGAGGCGGCCCTGCTGGCGGGTCACGTGGAACGCTGCCCGGGCTGCCTGGCGTTCGGCTCCGACCTGGCGCGCGCCATGGCAAGCCTTCCGATGCTGGCCGACGCGGATCCCGGCCTCGGTTTTCTTGAAGCGGTGCTGGCGCGGACCTCGCGACGCCCAGCGGCTGCGACGTGGGCCGACCGGGCTCGAGGCGCCTGGCAGTCGGTGATTCGCCGGCCTCGGTTTGCCTGGGAGGCGGCCTACGTGTGCACGTTGTGCTGGCTGCTGGTCTTCGGCCAGCCTGTAGCGGCCTTGAACTGGACGACGGCCCGCGTGAGCGCATCGGCGCGAACCGACGTCTCCGCGCCCCTGGTGGAAGCCCGTGGACACGCGAAGGCGATGACGGCCGGCCTGCTCGACGGTGTCGCGCGCGCCGCGAGCGGCGTGGTCGAGGCCGGTCGTTCGCGCGCCGAACAGGCGGCGCGGTCGTGGCAGGAACGTGCGCTGGCCTGGGCGCAGCGCGAGATGTCCGTGTTCGCACGTGACATGGCGGCGTCGTGGCACGCGCTGGTCGCCTGGCTGACGGGGACGGAACCCGCGCCCGGGCCCGTGCGTTCAAGCCAGTGAACGTTGCCAAGGAGCACCCGATGACCTACGAACCTGACGCCCAGAACGCGATGCCCGACAGCCCGAAGCCACGCCCCTACGTTGAGTCCCGCGACCGTTACGTGGACGACCCTCGCCGCAAGCGGGAGTTCGTGGCTGGCCTGCTGGCCCTGATGCCCGGTCTGGGCCACGTGTACGTGGGGTACTACAAGCAGGCGTTCCAGAACGTGATGGTGGTCTGCTTCACCATCCTCCTGCTGTCGAGTAACGCGATGAACGACCTCGAGCCGCCGGTCGGGCTCTTCCTGGCCTTCTTCTGGATGTACAACGTCGTTGACGCGGTGCGGCGCGCGAGCCTCTACAATCAGGCGCTCGTCGGCCTCCGGGCGATGGACATGCCGGAAGACATCACGCTCCCGAACCCGTTGAAGATGGGGTCGCTTGGCGGAGGGATTGCACTGGTGGCGGTCGGCGCCGTGTTGTTCACGAACACGATGTTCGGGTGGTCGCTGCGCTGGATTGGCGACTGGTGGCCGATGGGACTCGTGGCCGTCGGACTGTGGCTGATCGCAGGCGACTTGAAGGGCAGACTGCCGCTGTCGGGTCCCAAGTCCGACGATCACCTCGAGTAACCCTGCTCGCACCGGTCGGGAGGACCCGGCTTCCGGGCCCTCCCGTCCGGCCCACGGCCCCCGCACGAGAACGTAATTCCGTCGACAATTCCGTCAGTCTCCGGCCCTCCCGCCTACCCCTTCCCTCCGCTCGCGGGCGTAATCCTCCCGCCGACTCATGCCGATGAACTGGTGTGAGTCTTGCTCAAGACCTTGAGTCCCCGTCTGGCCGGAACTGCCCCTGCGGGCTGCCGATGACGGAAGAAGGAACGATGAACGCCGCCGCCCAGAACGCCACGCCCGGTCGCCCGTCTGACGGCCGCCCCCGCAGGGGGCTGCGGTCCGAGGACGGGTTTACGCTCACCGAGATGCTCGTCGCGGTGGGGTTGATGGGAGTCATCGCCGCCATGTCGGTGATGATCATGCCAAGCGCGCTGGCGGCCGCCCGTGCCGACAGCGGCGCCTCGCGCCTGATTTCCGTGCTGCGGGTGGCGCGTGAACAGGCCATCGCCCAGCGGCGGACCATTCGGGTCTCGTTTACCGCTCCCAACCGCGTCGTCGTGACGCGCGTGGAGGTGCCAGGCCCCGGCACGACGGTCCTGACGGATGTCGTCCTCGAACAGGGGATGGAGTACCTGTTGTTTGCCGGGGTCCCCGATACGCCGGACGCCTTCGGGCGAACGTCGGCTGTATCGTTCGGCCTGGCCGTCAACATGGCGTTCACGAGTGAAGGGTCGTTCGTGGATCAGAACGGCGATCCGCTGAACGGGTCCATCTTTCTCGGTAAGCGTAACCTGCCGGAGACCGCGCGGGCGGTGACCCTCTTCGGACCGACGGCGCAAATCCGGAACTGGCGCTGGAGTGGCTCGCAATGGATGCACTGAAGACACCCCGGACCGGCGAGTCCGGGTTCTCGTTGCTCGAAGTGCTCGTGTCGATGTCCGTGCTGACGGTCGGGCTCCTGGGCCTGGCCCAGGCGTTCTACCTCGGCATGCAGCACATGTCCACCGCGTCGGCCAACCTCATCGCCCGGGAGAAGGCCAGGGAGGCGGTCGAGAGCGTGCACACCGCCCGCGACACGCGGACCATCACGTGGGCCCAGGTCCGCAACGCGAGCGCGGGAGGCGTGTTCGTCAACGGGGCACAGCCGCTGTACGCCGCGGGCGTCGACGGCCTCGTCAATACGGCGGACGACCAGGCCGCCGGCGTCGAGACCCAGCGTGATCCCGGCCCCAACGGCGTGCTCGGCGACGGCGACGATGTGACGACACCGTTGTTCGCGTTCCGGCGCGAGGTCCTGATCCAGGAGTTGAATCCGGTGAATCCGGACCTCCGCGAACTCGTGATTACGATCTCCTATTCGGTCGGCCAGCAGACGCGCACCTACACCCTGCGGACGTTCGTGTCCGCGTTCTCGTAGAGGCATCATGAGCACGACACGCACGAGGCGCGGCGACGCGGGCTTCTCGCTGATCGAGCTGATGGTGTCGATGGGCATCACGCTCGCCGTCATGGCCGGCGTGCTGACGGTGCTGACCGACGCCTATCGCGCCTCGGAAACCGCCACGAACCTGATCGGCCTGAACAACAACCTCCGGATTGGTGTCGACCTGATCGTGCGCGACCTGATCCAGGTCGGGCAAGGACTGCCGAGCGGCCGCATCATCCAGGTGCCCAACGGCAACGGCGCGCTGCAGATCCAGCGCCCCCATCCCCAGGGCAGCGCCTGCACCGCCTGGCCTGCCGGGACCGTCGCGATTTCGGCCGTCACGCCGGGACCCGGCTGCGGGCCCCAGGTCAACGGGGTGCCCACCGACATGGTGACCACGCTGGCCGTGGACTCAGTGCTCGACAGCGTGCCGGTGCAGAGTTACAACCTCGCCGGCCACACCGCGACCATCTCGACGCCGGCCCAGTCGGTCAACGGCGTCGATATCAGCAACGGCACCGCGGACGACATCCGGATTGGCGACCTGCTGATGTTCACGAAAGGCAGCGTCAGCGCCCTGGCGTACGTGACGGGCGTCGACGGAGGGCAGACCGTGACCTTCGGGAGCGGCGACCCGATGAACCTGAACCAGTTTGCCGCCATCCTCAATGGCACGGTCGACGACCTGGCCAACACGACGCCGACGACGGCCCAGTCCTCGTCGGTCTCCCGCATCCGGATGATCAGCTACTACCTCGATACCACGCTGGATCCGACCACGCCAAGGCTCGTCCGGCACCTTGGCTGGGGCAATCCGGCGGTCGCCGAGAACCAGCGCGGCCAGACGGTCGCGTTCGGCATCGAGAACCTGCAGTTCACCTACGACATGATTGACGGCGTCGGCAACCCGTCCAACGTCCGGATGACCGCCCTCGACCTGACGACGGGCGGCGCGTGCTCCCCGAATGCGTGTTCGCCCAACCAGGTACGGAAGATGAACCTCTTCCTGCTGGGACGTTCCAGCCGGGAATTCTCCACGACCGCGCGATTCTTCCGCAGCACGCTCAACACGCAGGTCAGCCTGCGAAGTCTCGCGCTGGTCGACCGGTATCGGTAGGTGTGATCGACCGCCGGCGCCCGGATGCGCCGGCACCGTGTGCGTCGGGTGTTGAAGGATATGACCATGAAGCGCCGTAACAACTCGGGTGTCGCGTTGATGTCCACCCTGCTGGTCATGATGTTGATCTCCGCGCTGCTGGTGGGGTTCTTCGCGGTCATTTCCGCGGACCAGCGGGCCACGGGAGTCACGCGCGACCAGACGCAGGCCTACGCGGCCGCGCATGCCGGGCTCGAGAAGCTCACGGCCGACCTGGGCGCGCTGTTCGTCGGGGGGAACTTCAGCCCATCGGCGGCGCAGATCTCGGCGTTGACCACGTCGCCCCCGACGCTCGACGGCTTCCAGTTCCTCGCACCCGACAACTCGCCGGGGTACACCATCACGCCGGGAGCGGTCGTGACGGCGACCATCCCGAACGGGCCGTTCCAGGGGTTGCAGGGCCTCATCACGCCTTACGTCATCAACGTGACCGCCCGCGCCAACGGCGGGGTGTTCGGTGGCGCTGCCGAAGTGCGGATGCGGCGTGAGGTCCAGACGGTGGCGGTCCCCGTCTTCCAGTTCGGTGTCTACTCCGAGAACGACCTGAGCTTCTTCGCGGGTCCGGACTTCGACTTCGGCGGCCGCGTCCATTCGAATCAGAACATCTACCTGGCGCAGGACGGGTCGGCCACCCTCACGATGCGCGACGTCGTGACCGCGGTCGGCGAAGTCGTCCGCACCCACCTGGCCAACGGTTTGTCCATCGCGACCAGCGGCCACCGCGGGTACGTCACCATGGCGACGACCGGCGGGAGCAACCCCGTCTTCCGTCGCGTGAGCTGCGGTAACCAGGGCGGCAACTGCGGCGGCGCGACCCAGGAGGGCAGCGTCACGGTCACCAGCGTGCCCCCGAGCGTGCTCCAGATGGTGGCCGGCCGGCCGACCATGGTGCTCCAGGGCACGAACGCGGCCAACGAGCCGACCTGGACCGGAATCTCCACCGGCACCTACTCGAACCGCGTCCGAAACGGCGCGACCGGGGCCAGGCGGCTGGACCTGCCGCTGGTCACCGACGGGGCGACGCCGATCGATCTCATCCGGCGGCCATCACTCACGACGCCCGATACGCAGGTCGTGCTCGACCAGCGGTTCTTCTCGATGGCGAGCCTGCGTATCCTCCTGTCGGATCGCGCCGAGGACATCACGAGCCTTCAAACGGTCACGAACGTACCTCCGGTCAATCTGGCGCTACTGACGCGCGATGCCGCCTACCGGACCAATCCGAACGGCCTGGGGCAGGCCGTGACCTGGGTCAGCGGCATCCCGCTCGCCCAGGCCGGGACCTACGCGGCGACGAACGGCTACGGATACCGCCTGCCGCCAGGCACACCGCTCATCGACGGCTACCTCAAGATCGAACGCCAGGACCGGAACGGCACGTGGACCGACGTCACGGTCGAGATCCTCAATCGCGGGTTCACCGGCCGGAACCTCGCGAACGCGAATGCGTGGAACACGGCCGGCACGACGTGCGCCGCCGGCGCCACCAACGATCCGAGCCCGGACGCCGTCATCCGCCTGCAGCGTGTCCGAGACAACCCGTCGGCCGGGTTCACGAGTTGCGGGCACTCGGCCACCAACGTCTGGTCCACGCTCGGGACGGACTACCTGCCGCTGGTGCTCTACGATGCGCGTGAAGGCGCCAGGCGCGATGACGCCGCCGGCGCCGGGACCTCGCCGCTCATGGGCGGGATCATGCACTACGTCGAGTTCGACGTGAACAACTTCAGGCTGTGGCTGGCGACGCATCCCGACACGATGGATGTGACGGGCTACGTGGTGTACTTCTCCGATCGCCGCGGCAACAAGACGCTCGGGGCCGACAACGTCGAGGCCCCCCGCGCCGGCACCGACAACGTCCTCTACACGTCGGACGATTTCGGCGTCGATGACCAGGAGACCGGAGAACTCGGCTTCGAAGACATCATCAACCCCGGCTCCGCCCAGAGCGTGTCCAACGGCGCGCTCGACGTCGGCGAAGACGTCAACGGCAACGGCGCCCTGGACGTCTACGGCGGCGTGCCCCGGCTCTATCCCACGACCAGCACCTCGTACCGCATGGCCGGCGATGCGACGTGGTTGCCCGCGACCGGCGCGACCGGCGCCTGGGCGGCTGGCGCCACCACGACGCTGATGACGGCGGTGAGCGTGAACGAGGCGCGGGTGAACCCGCAGGTGTTCTTCCGGCGGTCGCTGAAGGTCGTCAACGGATCCTACGCCGGCAGCCTGCTCCGGTTGCCGCGTAACGCCACGCAGGGTTTGTCGGTGGTCGCGGAGAACCCGCTGTACGTTCAGGGCAATTACAACGGGCCCGACGCCGCCGGCACGGCGTTCGGCACGACGCCCGGCACCGATCACGTGTCGGCCGCCCTCATCGCCGACGCGGTGACGTTCCTCTCGAACAGCTTCAACGACATCGGGTCGTTCATGTCGCCCCACAACGTGTCATCGAACCGGGCGGCGTCGACGACCTGGTATCGCACGGCCGTGATTTCCGGGAAAGGACTGAACTTCCCGAAGCCGACGAGCAACGCGCAGGACCACACCGACTTCGGTACCGACGGCGGGGCGCACAACTTCCTCCGCTACATCGAGAACTGGGGCGGCGATACCCTGAACTACCGCGGGTCGATTGTGAGCTTCTACCTGAGCCGGCAGGCCGTCGGCACCTACAAGTGCTGCGACGTGGTCTACTCGCCGCCCGGGCGCGGCTACCGTTTCGACACCGACTTCCTCACGCCGGTGCTGCTGCCCCCGCGCACGCCGATGTTCCGCGATATCAACACGCTGACCTTCCGTCAGTTGCTGCGACCGAACCAGTAGCGGGCGGCCGCCGGCCCCGGGCCGGCGGCACCCTCCTCTCGCTGTTCCCGGCTATGATGGGCGCGTCCTGTCAGGCGTCCGGCGCTGCCGGACGCCATGGAGCGTCCTCATGAATCCGCGCCGCGCCATCCTCGTTGCCGCCCTGCTGATCGCCGGGGTGTTCTGCGTCGAATCCGTCACCGCCCAGGCCCCGCCCAGGCCCGCGATGAAGCCGGCCCAGAAGCCGAAACCTGCGGCGGCGCCCGCCGTACCCGCGTTCTTCACGACACCGCTGACGCCGTCCGAACTGGCAGGCAAGCAGGCCGTGCTCGAAACGTCACGCGGCCGGATCGTTATCGATCTGCTGCCCGAGCAGGCACCCAACCACGTTGGATACTTCATCAAACTGGCCCGCGACGGCGCGTACAACGGGACGACATTCCATCGTGTCATCAAGCACGGCATCATCCAGGGCGGCGATCCGTTGTCGAAGGACCCGGCCCAACGTGGTCTCTACGGCACGGGCGGTTTGGGCGTGTTGCGTGCCGAACCCGGCGCCGGAGCCCACGTGGCGGGGGCCGTCTCGGCCGTCCTCGTGCCCGGTAAACGTGACAGTGCCGGGGCGCAGTTCTTCATCTGCGTGACACCGCAGGCGGCCCTCGACGGGCAGTTCACGGTATTTGGCCGCGTGGTCGAAGGCATGGCGGCCGTGACCCGGCTCTCGGAAGTCGACGCGGACGAGAAGGGCAGACCCGTCGAGCGCGCCGACATCACGTCGGTGACGATCCGTGACGCTCCCGTGGCCGGTCCCGAGCCGTTTTCGACCGAGTCGGTGGCCGAACTGGCGACGATCCGGGCGATCATCGACACGGACCGGGGAGCGATCACCGTCGAGTTCTTCCCCGACAAGGCTCCGGCTCACGTCCGCAACTTCCTCCGGCTTGCCTCGCTGGGGATCTACGAAGGGACCGCCTTCCACCGCGTCGTGCCGGGGTTCGTCATCCAGGGGGGCTACATGGGATCGCGCACGTCGCCCATGGACGAGGCGCAGTCGAAGGCGATCCGCACCTTGTCCCCGGAGTTCAACGACACCCTGCACGACAAGGGTATCCTCTCGATGGCCCGTGGCGACGACCCGGCCAGCGCTTCGACGTCGTTCTTCATCGTGACCGGACGGAGCACGGCGCTCGACGGGAAGTACACCGCCTTCGGCCGCGTCGTCGCCGGCATGGACGTGGTCGAGGGCATCGAGCGCGTCCAACTCAACGGCGAAACGCCGATCGTGCGGGTCGACGTGCGAGGCGTTCGTATCGTCCGCTGACCGCCGGCCCATCCTGTCCCGGCGGGAGGGTTCGCCAGCACACCTGCCGTATAATGCCCGCGTCTGGAGGAGAGCGCGACGCGTCGGCTCACGTCTGCCGCCCGCGTCGCCGGAGGTGCCCATGTCTCAGGATCAGCACGACCACGAAACGTCACACGGCCGAGGTGTCAGCCGGCGCGGATTCATCACGTCGGTGGGCTCCGGAGCCCTTGGGGCAGCCGCTGTCGCGGGCTTGTCGGCCCCGGCGTCGGCCGAAGCGGCCCCACCCGACGTCACCCCCGCCGGTGAGGTGAGCCCGATCAGCCTGACGGTCAACGGCCGTTCGATCAAGATCCTCGTGGAGCCGCGATGGTCGCTGCTGCACGTGCTGAGGGACCGGCTCGGACTGACCGGGTCCAAGGTCGGCTGCGAACGCGGCGAATGCGGCGCGTGCACCGTTCTCATCGACGGCGCGGCCCGTTACGCCTGCATGACCCTCGCGGTCGAGGCCGACGGCCGGCAGATCACGACTATCGAAGGCCTGATGAACGGGGAAGAACTCGGGACCACGCAGCAGGCCTTCGCCGACGAAGATGCGTTCCAGTGCGGGTACTGCACGCCGGGTCAGGTCATGGCGGCCGAAGCGTTGCTGCGCCAGAATCCGTCGCCGACGCTCGATGAGATCCGCCAGGGGATGGCGGGCAACCTGTGCCGCTGCGGTGCCTACGCCCATATCTTCAAGGCCGTCGACAAGGCCGCCGCGCTGAAGCGCCAGGGGAGGTAAGCCATGGACCTCGACGATCGTTACTACTGGAACGGACCGCTGCCGGAGACCCAGGCCCCGGCGTCCGCGCCTGCCCCGTGGGCCGACACGTCCGTGGTCGGCAAACCCGTGGTTCGCGTCGACGCCTATGACCGCGTCAGTGGATCGGCGGTGTTCCCGTCTGACGTGACCCTGCCCGACATGCTGCACGCGGCCGTGTTGTGGTGCCCGCACGCCCACGCGCGGATCACCAGGATCGATACGAGCGACGCGGAGAAGATGCCCGGCGTCCGCGCCGTGTTGAAAGACGGGATGCCCGGGACCAGTATCCCGTGGTTTGCCGGCGCCGGTGGATTCAGCAGCCGGCTGTTCGACCCCCATTGCCGCATGGAGGGCGAGGAGGTCGCGGCCGTCGCGGCCGACACCATCCACCAGGCGTGGGACGCCGTGCGCGCGATCAAGGTGACCTACGAGGTGTTGCCCCACGCGGTGACCTTCGAAGACGCGATGAAAGACGGCGCCCCGGCCGTGCGCGAAGGCGGCAACAAGGTCCCGACGCCGAATCCGTACCAGCGCGGTGATGTCGACGCCGCCTTCAAGACCGCGGACGTCGTCGTCGAGCGGACGTTCACGACGGGCACCGAACTCCAGAGCCCGATGGAACTCCATGGTTGTGTCGTCAAGTGGGACGGCCCGCGCCTGACCATCTGGGAATCCACCCAGGGCGTGTACGCCGTGCAGAGTGGCGTGGCGCGCGCCCTCGGCCTGCCGCTGGCCAACGTCCGGGCGATCGGCCACTACGTGGGTGGCGGTTTCGGCGCGAAACTCGACACCGGGAAGTACGCGGTCATCGCCGCCCTGATGGCTCGACGGACCGGGCGTCCGGTGCGCCTGTTCCTGTCGCGTGAACAGGTCATCCTCACGATGGGTAACCGGCCCGGCAACACGATCTGGGTCAGGGCTGCCGCGAAGAAGGACGGCACGCTGCTCGCGCTCGAGACGAAGACCACTGGCAGCGGTGGGGCGTACTCGGGCGGCGGGACCGGCGGCGTGGACTACGTGTTCCGTGAACTCTACACGTGCCCCAACGTGCGGTGCGCCAACCAGAGCGCGTTCATCAACGCCGGTCCGGAGCGCCCGTTCCGTGCGCCGGGCCATCCGCAGGGCGCCTGGGCCCTCGAGCAGACGATGGACGAACTGGCGTCGAAGTTGAACCTCGATCCGATCGAGTTCCGGCTGAAGAACATTCCGACGGTGTCGCAGTCGCGCAACGGGAATCCCCCGTACACGAGCACCGGGCTGCGCGAGTGTCTCGTCGAAGGCGCGAACGCCTTCGGCTGGAAGGACGCGCGCGCACGCAAGCCGTTGCCGGGCCACATCCGGCGCGGCGTCGGCGTCGCCGCCGGCATGTGGCAGGGCGGTGGCGGCAGCCCACCGGCGACCGTCATCGTGAAACTCTTCGCCGACGGCAGCGCCAACATCAATATGGGCGCCAGCGACATCGGGTGCGGCACCAAGACGTGGGCGGCCCAGATCGTGTCGGAGGAACTCGGCACGCCGCTCGACCGCATTTCGATCGAGCACGCCGATACCGGGACCACGCAGTTCGCGACGCCGAGCGGCGGCAGCAAGACCGTGCCGACCGAATCGCCGGCCGTGCGCGCGGCGGCCCTCGAGGTCAAACAGCAGCTGCTGGCGCTGGCGGCCGAGCAGTTGAAGGTGAGCGCCGGAGACGTCGAGCTTCGGGGCGCCGAGGTCGTGTCGAAGACCGACGCCTCGAAGAAGCTGGCCGTCGGCCAGATCCAGGGACTCGGGCGCCGCGGCCTCATCGTCGGCGTCGGGTATCGAGGGCCGAATCCCCAGGGTAAGGCCATCAACCCGTTCTCGGTGCACTTCTCGGAGGTCGAGGTCAATACAAAGACCGGCGAGGTCACGGTGCTCCGGTTCCTCGCCACCCATGACAGCGGTCGGCCACTGAACGTCAAGACCTACGCCAATCAGGTCGTCGGCGGTATCACGATGGGGATCGGCCTCGGGTTGACCGAGGCGCGCGTGATGGACAGCCGCCAGCGCGGGAAGGTCCTGACGCTCAATCTGCATGATTACAAACTGCCGACGGCGCTCGACGCGCCGGCAGACGTCGCCGTGCACCCCATCGACCCGCACGACACCGAATGCAACTCCACGGGGGCGAAGGGGATCGGGGAACCCGCGACCATCCCGACGGCGCCGGCTATCGCCAACGCCGTCTTCAATGCGATTGGCCTTCGGTTGCCCGACGCGCCCATGACACCGGCGCGCGTCGTCTCGGCGCTGGCCAAGGCGTCGGCCCAGGCCCGGGGCGGGAAGAGAGGTTAGCCATGCTCCAGTCATTTGCCTATGTTCGTCCGCGAACGTTGTCCGAGGCGCTGAAGCTGGCGTCGGAACCCGGCGCGCGTGTACATGCCGGCGGCACCGACCTTGTCGGATGCCTGCGGGATCACGTGTTCGAGGCCCGCCAGGTGGTGAGCCTCACCGCCATTCAGGACCTCAAGGGACTGGAGGCAACCGCCGACGGCGGCATGCGCCTCGGCGCGCTGACCACCGTCGCGACGATCGCGGCCCATGCCGGGATCCGTGAGCGATACCGGGCGCTGGCGGACGCCGCGTCGGTCGTGGCCAGCCCGCAACTGCGGAACCAGGGCACGATCGGCGGGAACCTGTGCCAGCGCCCGCGCTGCTGGTACTTCCGCGGCGACTACGAGTGCACCCGCAAGGGCGGCGACACCTGCTACGCCATGGACGGCGAGAACCAGTACCACGCGATCTTCGGTGGGAGCGCCTGCTGGATCGTGCATCCCTCCGATACCGCGCCGGCGCTCGTGGCGCTGGACGCCAAAGTCAGGCTCACCGGCCCGAAGGGCTCGAGGGTGTTGCCGCTCGAGAAGTTCTTCGTGTTGCCGGAAGACGACGTCAAAGCCGAGAACGTGCTCGAACCCGGCGAAGTGCTGACAGAGGTTACCCTGCCAGCCCCGCCGGCGGGACTCCGCAGCAGCTACCGCAAGGTTCGCTCGCGCGGTTCGTGGGATTTCGCGCTCGCCGGTCTCGCGCTGGCGGTGACGATGAAGCCGGATCGGAAGGTGGCCAGCGCGCGTGTGGTGTTGTCGGGCGTCGCGCCGATCCCATGGCGATCGCTGAACGTGGAACAGGCCATCCTCGGCAGGGTGCTGGACGCGAAGACCATCGCCAAGGCGGCGGACGCCGCCGTCGTCGGCGCGAGACCGCTGGCCCAGAACGGGTACAAATTGGACATGGTCCGGGGACTGGTGACCGACGAACTGACGAAGATCGGCCTGCCGTAACGCGCGAATGAGGCATCCGGTTTCGGCCGGATGCCCGTCAGACGTGGCGGCGAATCCAGGCGTCGATCGTGTCCTGGATGGCGGCGTAGAGCAGGTCCTGCGACACGCCGCCCCGTTTCGGCACGTCGAACGAATGGCCGGCGCGTTCGACGGCGTGCAACGTACACGGGGCCGCCAGCACGTCGATGAAGCCGCGGAGTTCGGACGGCGTGCCGAAGGCGTCTCGTTCGCCCTGGACGAAGAGCATCGGGTGAGTGATCCGCGGCAGGTGCGCGACGCGTACCTGCTGCGGTTTGCCCGGCGGGTGCAGCGGGTATCCAAGCAGCACGACACCAGCCAGGCGCGACCACCACGGCGCCGGTCCGGATTCTCCCGTATCCTGCGCGGCCGCCACGTGCGTCGCCATCCTCCCGCCCATCGACTTGCCGCCAATGACGAGCGGCCTCGCCCCGAGGCCCGGGTCCGATGCCACCACGCCCAGTACGGTTCGGAAACACTCCTCGAGCACCGGCTGCGGGTCGGGCAGCTTGCGTCCCCGTTCCGTATACGGGAAGTTGAACGTCACCACGTTGTGGCCCCGGGCGGCCAGCCCGGTCGCAAACCCCGTCATGAAGTCGCTCGACTGGCTCGCGCCCGCGCCGTGCGCGAGCACCAGTGTCGACACCGGTGTGTCCGGCGCGGCGTAGTGCAGCGCGGTAATTTGGCGGGCCGACCCGAGATCGATCGTGTGTGTCTGTGGCATCCTTGTACGTCGAGCCGCGCACCCGGCCCGCGCCTGCTAGCATGGGCGCAACCGCGTGACGCCGTCAATCCGGCCTGGACAGGAGGGCATGATGCGCAGACGAACCATCGGCGGGGTCCTCGTGGCGGTGGTCTTGCTGGCAGCGGGCGGGCGGGCCCAGGGGCCCAGCCAGGCTCCGGCGATGCCGACGCCCCCGCCCACCCTGTCGCCCCTCGAACGGGAGGTGTGGGACACGGAGACCGCGTTCGCCAGAACGATGGCGGCCCGGGATCACGCCGGGTTCGTGTCGTTCCTGTCGCCGGAAACGGTCTTTCAGGGCGGGAAGGGCCCCATCCGGGGCCGTGAGGCCGTGGCCGCCGCCTGGAAGGGTTACTACGAGGCGCCCAGGGCGCCATTCTCCTGGGGGCCGGACCGTGCCGTCGTGCTGGCGTCCGGCTCGCTGGCGTCGACCTCCGGACCGGTCTTCGACCCGTCCGGCAGGCGGACCGGCACCTTCAACTCGGTCTGGCGCAAGGATCCCGATGGCAAGTGGCGGGTGATCTTCGACAGCGGATGCCCGGAGTGCAAGTGCGGAGGGACAGGGGATAGGGATTAGGCGATAGGGAAGAGGGAAAGGCAACAGGGAACAGGCCGCGAGCCGAAAGCCGACAGCCGAGAGCCGTGAGCAAGGAGCCAGCAACGATGGCGTATCAATACATCTTCACCATGAAAGGGCTGGGCAAGGTCTACCCGCCCGACCGGACCGTGCTCAAGGACATCTGGTTGTCGTTCCTGCCCGGCGCGAAGATCGGCGTGCTCGGCCTCAACGGCGCGGGCAAGAGCACCATCCTCAAGGTCATGGCCGGGGTCGAACACGAGTTCCTGGGAGAGGCGTTCCGGGCCGAAGGCACGACCGTTGGCTTCCTGCCTCAGGAGCCCCAGCTCGATCCGACCAAGAACGTGCTCGGAAACGTCGAGGAAGGCGTCGCGGCGACCAAGGCCCTGCTCACGCGGTACGACGACCTCAACGCGAAGCTTGGTGAAGACCTCGATCCCGACGCCATGGAAAAGGTGCTCGAGGAACTGGGCAGGCTGCAGGACACCATCGAGTCGGTGGGCGCCTGGGACCTCGACTCGAAACTCGACCTGGCGATGGACGCGCTGCGCCTCCCTCCGGCCGACGCCGACGTGTCGACGTTGTCGGGCGGTGAGCGGAGACGCGTGGCCTTGTGCCGGCTGCTGCTGCAGTCACCGGACCTGCTGCTGCTCGACGAGCCGACGAACCACCTCGACGCCGAGTCGGTCGCCTGGCTCGAGCACTTCCTTCACGACTACCCCGGCACGGTCGTGGCCGTCACGCACGACCGCTACTTCCTGGACAACGTGGCCGGGTGGATCCTCGAACTCGACCGCGGTTCGGGCATCCCGTGGGAAGGCAACTACTCGTCGTGGCTCGAGCAGAAGCAGAAACGCCTGGAGCTCGAGGAGAAGCAGGAGGCCCGCAAGCAGCGCACGCTGCAGCGGGAACTCGAGTGGATCCGGATGTCTCCCCGGGCGCGCCAGGCCAAGGGCAAGGCCCGCCTGAACGCGTACGAATCGTTGCTCGGCGAGGAGTCGGCGCAGCGCATCGAGACGGCGGAAATCTACATTCCGCCAGGCCCGCGCCTCGGTGACATCGTCGTCGAAGCCCGGGGGCTGCGAAAGGGGTACGGCGAGAACCTCCTCATCGATGATCTCGACTTCACGTTGCCGCGCGGTGGCATCGTCGGCGTGATCGGCCCGAATGGCGCCGGCAAGACCACCCTGTTCCGCATGATCACGGGGCAGGAGCAGCCCGACGGCGGCACGCTGCGGATTGGCGAGACCGTGCAGATCGGGTACGTCGACCAGTCGCGGGACGCGCTGGACCCCGAGAAGACGGTCTGGGAGGAGATCTCGGACGGCCGCGACGAAGTCGTGCTCGGCAAACGCGAGGTCGCGTCGCGGGCGTACGTGTCGTGGTTCAACTTCAAGGGCCGCGACCAGCAGCGCAAGGTCGGGGCGCTGTCGGGCGGCGAGCGGAACCGTGTCCACCTGGCCAAGCTGCTGAAGCGCGGCTGCAACCTGCTGCTGCTCGACGAACCGACCAACGACCTCGACGTCGACACCTTGCGGGCGCTCGAAGACGCCATCCTCGAGTTCGCGGGCTGCGTGGTCGTGATCAGCCACGACCGCTGGTTCCTGGATCGTATCGCGACGCACATGCTCGCGTTCGAAGGTGACAGCAAGGTCGTCTGGTTTGAGGGCAACTACCAGGACTACGAAGCCGACCGCCATCGCCGCCTGGGCGCCGAAGCCGACCGGCCGCACCGCATCAAGTACCGGAAGCTCACCCGGTAGGGCGGGGCTCCCGCCTTCGCCCATCGGGCTACGGCGGGCAGGCGGG
>CAZJRM010000045.1:0-848 GCA_964547975.1 uncultured Vicinamibacterales bacterium
ACCCGCGGGAAAAACGGGCTCCCGTCGTCTACGGGAAGTATAGATACAAGGGAAGCGGCGTGAGACACGGGGCCCGAGTGCGCCGGGTGATCGCGCGCGGGCCCTGCGAGCATGCCGGATGCGTCAGTTCGCAAACGCGACCGTGAGGGGGTGACACGCTTGGGGATGGGGGTCCCCAAGCCTGCGCCAAGGCGAGTTCCCGGCAAGGTCACGTTTGCCGGCATGTCGAGCCGGGACCGTGCGGGAGCGCACGGCGTGCTCGGGCCGGCAGCTTTGGCAACTGGGGGAGTGTTCGTGACACGTTTCGGTCTGGGTGTGTGCTTCGTCGTGTGGCTCGTCGGCGCGAGTGGGGCCGTGGTGTCGGCGGCGCCGGCGCCGCAGAAGTCCGTGCCTGCCCAGGCGCCTGTCCTGACGTTCGAGCAGAAGATGGCGTGGATCCTCATGCTCGAGGATCGTCGCATCCTGCGTGACTCGCGGCCGTTCCCCACGCCGCCGCCTCCGCCGCCCGCGCCTCCGTCCGCGAAGAAGCCGAAGAAGAACTCGCCCGTGCCGGCCGCGCCGCCGACGCCCGACCTGGTGCGTCTGCTCACCGACGCGGAAGGCCGCGTGCGTCGCCGCGCAACGCTTGCCGTGGGGCGTGTCGGGCTCGCCGACGGCATCGCGCCGCTCACGCAGGTGCTCCAGAAGGACGCCGACGCCGAGGTGCGCGAGATGGCGGCGTTCGCCTTGGGCCTCATTGGCAACAAGACCGCGTCCGAACCGCTGCGTGCGGCCCTCGGCGACGCGTCGCCGCTGGTGCGCGGGCGCGCCGCGGAGTCGCTGGGACTGATCGGCGACACTGCCGCCGC
>CAZJRM010000045.1:858-28245 GCA_964547975.1 uncultured Vicinamibacterales bacterium
CTCCCCGCATTCGTGGCGCTCGCACCCGGCGACGAGACATACCCGCAAGCGCCGGAGATCGAAGCGTACCGCCTCGGGCTCTACGCGCTGACGCGGCTGAAGGCGTGGGACGCGCTCGCCTCGTGCGTGTTGAAAGCCGATGGCGCGCCGGCGAGCCGTTGGTGGCCCGTGGCGTTCGCGCTGAGCCGCATGGAAGACCCGCGCGCCGTGCCCGCGCTCGTGGCGTTCGCGCGCGCGACCGACGGCGGCATCGGCCGCGCGTTTGCCGCCCGCGGCCTCGGCGCGCAGAAGGCTTCCACCGCCGTGCCCGTCCTGCGTTCGCTCGCCGAGAAATGGAAGGACGACCCGCGCGCCGGTGTGCAGGCGATTCGCTCGCTCGGCCAGATGGCCGCCGCCGACGCCTCGCCCACGCTGCTCGCTCTCGTGCAGGCGAAAGACGTCGATCCCAACATCCGTCTCGAAGCGGTCACGGCGCTGGGTCTCATCAAGAACCCGGCGCACCTCAACGTGCTGCTCGACCTGCTCACGGATCGCTGGCCCGCGATGCGCGCGGCAACGTTGCGCGCCGTCTTCGCCCTCGACCCCGACGGTTTCCTGGCCGTACTCTCCGGCCTCGACGCCGATCCGCACGTCAGCGTGCGCACCACCCTCGCGTCGATCCTCACGAAGCTCGATCCCGAGCTGGCCGTGCCGCGCCTGCGCCTGCTCGCCGCCGACAAGGACGCGCGCGTCATCCCTGCGGCCATCGCGGCCCTCGCGGAGTTGAAGACGCCGGACCTCGAAGGTGACCTGCTGCGCTGGCTCGACCATCCCGACGTGATGGTGCGCGCGGCGGCGGCGACCGCGCTTGGCGACCTCAAGATTCCCGCCGCCGAAGGCGCCCTGACGAAGGCGTATCGCGACGGCGCGAAGGATGGTTCCTACAGCGCCCGCGCGGCGGCGCTCGGCGCGCTGCGTCAGTACGGCGCGGCCGTGGCGATGCCCGTCCTGCGCGAAGCCCTCGCCGACAAGGACTGGGCGATTCGCGTGCGCGCGGCGGCGCTGATGCGCGAACTCGATCCCGCCGCCGATGTCTCCGCTGCGATGCGGCCCGGCCCCGCGCGTCCCGAGACCGACTACACCGGCCCCGTCGTCGTGTCGCCCGCCGTCTCGCCCCACGTCTACATCGAGACCGACAAGGGCACGGTCGAGATTGAACTGCTTGTACTCGACGCGCCCCAGACGGCCGCGAACTTCCTGCGCCTGGCGCGCGACGGCTACTTCACCGGCGTGGCCATCCATCGCATCGTGCCCAACTTCGTCGTCCAGGACGGCGACCCGCGGGGCGACGGCGAAGGCGGACCCGGCTACACGATTCGCGACGAGATCAACCTGCAGCCCTACCAGCGCGGCACGGTGGGAATGGCCCTGGAGTGGGCCGACACCGGCGGCAGCCAGTGGTTCGTCACGCACTCGCCCCAGCCGCACCTCGACGCCCGCTACACGGTCTTCGGTCGCGTCGTCTCCGGGATGGACGTTGTCGATCGCCTGCAGCAGTGGGACGTCATCCGCCGCGTCCGCACCTGGGACGGCGTCACCATGACGACGAAGTAGCGTGTAGACCGCGTCACTAGCCTCCCCACAGGCCCGTCAAATTGCGACAAATGCGGACATGTCCGCGTTTGACGCATTCTGTCACTGGCGTGACGCACCGATTCGCCCTACCTTTCCTTGCGTGCGGCGACTCCTGCACCCCGTCTGCCTCGCGCTCGCGATCCTGGGGATCGGGACGCCAGTCCTCGCCCACGCCCGGCCTCAGCCAACCCGTGTCCTGACGGTGACGGTCGTGGATCAGACGGGCGCGGCGATTGTGGGGGCCAGGGTCACCGTCAGCCCCGTGTCGCCGACACCTCCGGCCGAGGCGCGCAGTGACGGCCGCGGCGAGGCGCAGTTCACGGTGTCCGGCCCGGTGGCGCTCCGCGTGGAGGCCGACGGGTTCATGCCGTACGTCGTGACCGAGCTGGCCCTGCGGGCGTCGCGCGTGCGTCACGTGGCGCGCCTCAGGCTCGCGGGCTACGTCGAAGACATCGTCGTCCGCCGTGACCCGAGGACGAATCGGACCGACCGCCGCGGCGACGGGTTCTCGACGATTCTCGGGCCCGAGGACCTGGCGGATCTGCCCGACGATCCCGACATGCTGCGTGAGTGGCTGGCCCAACTGGCCGGTCCCGGCGTGCGATTCCGGATCGACGGCTTCGGGAGCGGCCGATTCCCGACGAAGGCTGAAATCGCCCGCGTGCGCATCGCCTGGAACACATTCGGGGCCGAGTTCCACGATGCGGGCGGGCCGGTCGTGGACATCACGACCCGGCCGGACCCCCGTGCCGATCACGTTCGACTCGGTCACGCGGGTGACGGGTCTCGATGGCGAGGCAATCGCGCTGGCCGTGAGCGGCCCCGGCGGGTTCTCGGCCACTCTCTACCTCAACCCCGCGACACATCGTCCGTTCCTGATGGAGTACGGATGCCTGTCCGGGCTGCGAGCCCCACAGCCGCGTCCAGGGGATTCTGCCCTTCCAGTTGTCCAGGCGCCGTCGTCATCGCCGTGGTTGCGTATCCCGTGCGGTGTGCACCTCTCGGACTTCAGAGACGTCAACGGCCTCTCGATTCCCCACGTGTGGCGCCACACGCAGAACGATCGGCCCGCGTGGGAGTGGCGTTTCGACAAGGTGCGCGTGGTGCTCGCGAGGTAGGTGGCTTGACCATCAACCCCTGTATACTCGACTCATGAACGCCGAGCAGGCCAGGCGATGGGTCGACGCGCACCGCGCGGCCGAGGTGAGGCAACGCCAGGCGGACGCCGACGTGCTCTCCCCGACCGCGTCCATCGCGGCCTCCCTTTCCCTGATCGCGCTGGCGGCATCCCTCGGCCAGGCCTCCGACGGTCCGGACGACGTTGAACGTGGGGAAGACGAGGCCGTGTGGGCGCAGTGGCACCGGCTTCGGACCCGATCCGGTTTGGCACGATGACCAGCGACTCCGGCGTGACGGCGGCGATGCGCGCGCTGTCGGCCGTCTTCGACGAACTCGGTGTGCCCGCGATGATCATCGGCGGAATGGCCGTCATCGCCCGAGGTGTGCCACGGCACACGGTGGACATCGACGCGACGCTGACCGCCGAGGGTGTCGATATCGATGGCGTGTGTGCCGTGCTCGCGGCCCACGATATCGTGCCTCGCGTCCCTGATGCCGCGGCCTTCGCCCGGGAACGCCAGGTGCTCCTCGTGAAGCACATCGGTTCCGAGACCCCGCTGGACATCAGCCTCGCGTGGCTTCCGTTCGAGCGGGATGCGCTCGGGCGGTCGACGGTGGTGGACTTCGCCGGCGTCCCGCTCCGCGTCGCGTGCACGGAAGACCTGCTCGTCTACAAGTTCGTGGCCTGGCGGGAACGCGACCGCTCCGATATCGAACGCCTCGTCGCGCGGCACCGGGGGCGGCTCGATCTGGACGCTGCCAGGGTGATCATCGTCCAGTTCGCGGACCTGCTCGAAGTGCCTGAACGCGTGGCCGAGTTCGACGCGATCGTCAGACGCGCGCTCGAGTGACGTTGGGCCGGAAGCCGGAAGCTGGAAGCCGGACGCCGCGAGCCGTGAGCCGCGAGCCGAAGGCCTTACAATGTCCCCGTGGCCGAACCATTCAAGTACCGCTTCTTCCAGCGCGCCTCCTTCGAACACCTCGCCGATGAGATCAAGAAGGTCTACCCGCGGTTCGACCGCGAGCGGTTCTTCGCGCTGATCTACGACGACACCTGGGACAGCCTCGAGCTGAAAGGGCGGATGCGCCACTCCAGCGAGGCGCTGGGCGCAGTGCTGCCGCAGGACTATCGCAAGGCCCTGGCGATCCTGCTGAAGGTCGAGAAACACGTCACCGGCTTCGACCATCTGCTGTTCGCGGACTTCGTCGAGCGCTTCGGCGTGGACGACTTCGACGCGTCCATGCCCGCGCTCGAAGTGTTCACGCGCTCGTCCGCCGAGTTCGCCATCCGCCCGTTCCTGAGGCGGTATCCCGAGCGCGGGTTCGCGCAGATGCTCGCGTGGGCCGGGCACCAGGCAGAACACGTGCGCCGCCTTGCCAGCGAAGGCTGCCGCCCGCGCCTGCCCTGGGGCACGGCGCTGCAGGAACTCAAGCGCGACCCCGCGCCCATCCTGCCGATCCTCGAACGGCTGAAAGACGACCCGTCGGAATACGTGCGCCGCAGCGTCGCCAACAACCTCGGCGACATCGCGAAGGACCATCCTGACCTCGCCATCGACATCGGCGAACGCTGGATGAAGGACGATGCCGCGCGCGCGCCGCTCGTGAAACACGCGCTGCGCGACTTGCTGAAGAAAGGCAACCGCCGCGCTCTGCACCTCTTCGGCGTAGGCGAGGGCGCGGCGATCGAGGTGGACACGCTCGGCGTCACGCCGAAACGCGTGAAACTCGGGGGCGAGGCGACGCTGCGCGTGCAGCTGCACTCGACGAAGAAACGCGCGCAACGCCTGCGTCTCGAATACGCGATTGGCTACGCACGGCCGAGCGGAAGGCCGGGCCGCAAGGTGTTCAAGATTGCCGACGTCGCCCTCGCGCCCGGCGGTTCAGTCGAGTTCACGCGCAAGCTGAGCTTCGTCGATCGCACCATCCGCACGCACTACGCCGGCCGCCACACGCTCACGCTCATCGTCAACGGGCAGGCGCACGGAGAGGTGACGTTCACGCTGGTGTGACAGTCAGGCAGGGCTATGAAGCCCTGCTCCACGACGGACACGGCGCACGCTGCGGCGAAGCCAGGCGCCACGACTGAGACGGTACGCACGAAAGGAGACAGCGATGCGGATGCTGGCGATTGCGGCTGCAGTCCTGGTGGCGGCGCAGGCGGGTGGCACGTGGGTGGCGCAGCAGGCGCCGGCGACCGAACGCCTGCGTGGCGTGAGCGCGGTCAGCGCCACTGTCGCGTGGGCGAGCGGCAACAAGGGCACGGTGCTGCGCACGACGGACGCCGGCACGACGTGGGCGCTCGTGTCGCCGCCGGACAGCGCGGGCCTCGACTTCCGCGACGTCGAGGCGTTCGACGCCAACACCGCCTACGTGCTCGCGATTGGCAACGGCGACAAGTCGCGCATCCTGAAGACCACCGATGGCGGCCGCACGTGGATGACGCAGTTCGTGAACCAGGACGCGAAGAAGTTCTTCGACGCGATTGCGTTCTGGGACGCAAACACCGGCCTCGCGGTTGGTGATCCCCTCGACGGCAAGTTCGTCGTCATTCGTACGACGGATGGCGGCCGCACGTGGACCGAGATTCCGCCCGCCGGGATGCCGCCGGCGCTCGAAGGCGACGGCGCGTTTGCCGCGAGCGGCACGTGCCTCGTCACTGCGGGCACGGCGCACGCGTGGATTGGCAGCGGCGGCGGCGCCCGCGCGCGCGTGTTCCGCTCGACCGACAAGGGACTCACGTGGCAGGTCGCCGACACGCCCATCCAGGCCGGCAACGCCTCTTCCGGGATCTTCACCGTGGCGTTCAACGATGCGAAGCACGGCGTGATTGCCGGCGGCGACTACCGCAAGGAGAAAGAGACGGGCGACAACCTCGCGTTCACGACGGACGGCGGTGCCACGTGGGCGTTCGCGGGCGCCACGCGACTGCGCAGCTTCCGGTCGGCCGTCGCGTACCTGCCCGGCTCGAAGGGCCGCGCGCTCGTCGCCGCGGGACCCGGCGGCACCGATCGTTCGAACGATGGCGGTGCGACGTGGACGGCGATCGGCGACGAGGGGTATCACGCGCTGAGCGTGGCGCGGGACGGCGCGGTGTGGGCGGTGGGGGAGGCCGGGAAGATCGGGCGGCTGAAGTAGTTAGTGACTTTAGAATAATCGCCCATTTATAAAGTCTATTATGTTCGATCGCTGGTACGCCCACGTGCTTCGGGGCCGGCTGGCGCGGCCCTACGTCCACCTCATCTTCGGTGCCAGGCAGACGGGGAAGTCCACCCTGATCCGCTCCCTGCTGCCGGCCGACAGCCTGGTCGTGGACCTGGCCGACCCTGCGGAGCGCACGCGGCACCTGGCAGACCCCGCCGTGTTCGGCGCGGAGTGCCGGGCCTTGCCCCGTCGCCGCGCGACACAGTTCGTCTTCGTCGATGAAGCGCAGAGCGTCCCTTCCATCTTCGATACCGTCCAGCACTTGTACGACGGCGACAAACGCCGCTGGCGTTTCGTGTTGTGCGGCAGCTCCGAGCGGAGGCTTCGGCGAACCGGGGCGAATCTCCTGCCTGGACGCAGCTTCCACCATCGGCTGTTCCCGCTCACGCTCGCCGAGCACACGGCGGATCAACCACCGGTTGGCCTGGCGGCCTCACCATTGGCGCTCCCGTGGCCGCGGCAGGCCCCACACGATCGGCCGTTCCCGTCGTTCGACCTCGTCACTCGCCTGGCGTTCGGCGGCTTGCCAGGTGTGGTGGCGGCGCCGGATTCCGACCGGGCGGATTTGCTCCGGGCGTTCTCCCTCGTCCACCTCGAGGAAGAGATCCGGCGTGAAGCCCTGGTCAAGGACTGGGGAGCGTTCGTACGGTTCCTGCAGCTCGCGGCGATGGAATCGGGTCAGATGGTCAACTTCGCGGCCATTTCACGCGAATGCGGGTTGACACAGCCGACCGTGAAAAGCCACTACCAGCTGCTCGAGGACATGTTCATCGGCTTCCGTGTCGAAGCGTTTTCCGGGAGTCCGCGCAAGTCCCTGCTGTCGACGCCGAAGTTCTTCTTCTTCGACCTCGGAGTCCGGCACGCGGCCGCCGGGCTGAAGCCCGCCCGTGACGTGGTGCGGACCGACCCCGGACGGTACTTGGAGCAGTGGGTCGGCATCGAGTTGTGGACACGCCTGCAGTACCTGGGCGGTGGAACGCTCCATCACCTTCGCACCAAGGACGGGGCCGAGGTGGACTTCATCGTTCAGCGCGAAGGCGCGCTCGTGCCGATCGATGTGAAGTGGACGGATAAGCCCACCGTGCAGGACACGCGACACCTGAGGACGTTTCTCGCAGAGCATCCGCGCCACGCTACCCATGGGTATCTGGTGTGCCGGTGCCCGCGCCCGATGCAGATCCACGACCGCGTGACCGCGCTGCCATGGTTCTGCCTGTAAGTGACGGGGGAATGTGCATGTTCAGAACACCAGCCGCGCTCCGGGCCCGCGCCGCGTTCGTTGTTGCCGCGCTGCTGATCGCGACTCTTTCCGCCGCGCAGACGGCGCCCGATCCGTGGACGCTGAGGCTGGCCGCGCCCATCGCGACGTGGGACGAGGCGGTGCCGCTCGGGAACGGGCTGACCGGCGGGTTGCTGTGGGGCGAGGGGCGCGTGATCAAGCTGTCGCTCGATCGCGGCGACCTCTGGGACAACCGCACGCCCGAGACGTATCGCGAGCCCGGCTGGACTTACGCGAACATGCAGGCCCTCGTGAAGGCGAAGAACCAGGCCGAACTGGTGCGCCTCTTCGACGACCCGTTCGAGAACGTGAAGTACCCGACGAAGCTGCCCGGCGCCCGCCTCGAGCTGACGCTCGATGAAGGACACGCGCTCAGCCAATTCAGCCTCGACCTTCGTCGCGCCGTCGGCCGGGCCGACTTCATCGGCGGCCGTCTCGACGTGGTGTTCAGCGCGAACGAACCCGTGACGATCATGCGGCTGAGCGGCGCGCGCGCCGTGCCGAAGCTCGTGGCGCCAGCCGCGCTCGCGGAACTCGGCTACGCCGCTGCGCAACTAGGCGAGGGTCCTGGCGAGGCATGGCTCACGCAGGACGCGGCGCTCGGCCTTCGGTACGCGGTGGCGGTCGTGTGGCAGGCGCGCGGCGCCGACACGGAGTTCGCCGTGGCGATCGAAGCCGGCCGCACCGACGCGGACGTTCGCGGCGCGGCGATGACGCGCGCCCGCGCCGCCCTCGCGCGCGGCTACGCTGCGATCGAAACGCCGCACGTCGAGTGGTGGCGGCAGTTCTGGGCGCGGTCGTCCGCCACCGTGCCGGACGCGGCCATCCAGCAGCACTACAACCTCGTCCGCTACTTCTACGGCGCGGCGTCGCGCCGCGGCGCGCCGCCCATGCCGCTGCAGGGCGTGTGGACGGCGGACGCCGGCAAACTTCCGCCGTGGAAGGGTGACTTCCACTTCGACCTGAACGTGCAGCTGACGTACTGGCCGTACCTTGCCGCCGGGCATTTCGACGAAGGCGCGTCGCTGCTCGACTTCCTGTGGGACCTCGTCCCGCGCCATCGCGCGTTCGCGACCTCGTTCTATCGCACGGGCGGCATTGTCCTGCCCGGCGTGATGGGCCTCGATGGCCAGCCGCTCGCGGGATGGGGCCAGTATTCGTTGTCGCCCGTGCAGGGCGCGTGGATGGCGCAGGCGTTCGAGCAGCACTGGCGCTACACGGGAGACCGCGCGTTCCTGACAGACCGCGCGTATCCCTACCTGTCGATGGTGGCCGAGGGACTCCTCGGCCTGATGACGCCGGACGCGTCGGGCCACCTCGCGCTGCCGCTCTCGTCATCGCCCGAGATCCACGACAACTCGCTGCAGGCGTGGCTCACGCCGACGAGCAACTACGACCTCGCGCTCATCCGGTGGCTGTTCGGCGCGCTCAGCGCGATGGCGCGCGAACTGAACCGCCCCGCGGACGTGGCGCGGTGGGACGCGTCGCTCGCGCGGATGGCGCCGCTCGCGGTCGATGAATCAATGCAGGTGCTGCGCGTGTCCCCGGACGAGTCGCTGAGGACCTCCCATCGGCACTTCTCGCACCTGATGGCGATTCATCCGCTGGGCACACTGAACGTCGAGGGTTCGGCGCGCGACCGCGCCGTCGTGCTCGCATCGCTCGATCACCTCGCGTCGCTCGGCACGACACAGTGGGTGGGCTACTCGTTCTCGTGGGCGGCGTGCCTCGAGGCGCGGGCGGCACGCGGCGAACGCGCCCTCGCGTACCTGTCGACGTTCGTGAAGGCGTTCATCCTGCGCAACGGCTTCCACGTCAACGGTGACCAGACGAAGTCGGGATTGTCGAACTTCACCTACCGCCCGTTCACGCTCGAGGGCAACTTCGCCGCGATGCAGGCGGTGCATGAAATGCTGCTGCAGAGCTGGGGCGGCACCGTGCGTGTCTTTCCGGCGATGCCGGCCGGCTGGGCCGACGTGAGCTTCGAACGGCTCCGGGCTGAAGGCGGCTACGAAGTCACAGCCACGAGGTCGCGTGGCGAGACGACCAGAGTGGTCGTCCTCGCGACGGAGCCCGGGACGTTGCGGCTTCGCAACCCCATCCCCGCCGGCGGCAGGTGGACGATCACCGCGTCCTCGCGAGGCTCTCGAACGCGCGTCGTGGTCCCGATGCGTGACGGTCGCGATCTCCTGATCCCGCTGGCGGCCGGTGACCGGCTGACGGGCGTGCAGTAACGGCACCTCGTCGCCGGGTTCGCGTATCGCAGAACCTGCTACGGACTGTCCGCTGGAGCGGCGAGCCTGATTCCCGCGTGACCGTGTCGACCTCTATCTGAATCCCGCCTGCCGCGCAAAATTCGCCGTCGCCAGGTCCATGGTGTCGCGATGCTGCCTGAACCAGGCCGGGAGGTGTTCGGCGACGTACGCCCTGGCGAAGGTGGCGTCACCGGCTTCGAGCCGATCCGCGACCCGGGCGACCTCGGCGAGCACGCGCTGGTGTTCGGCTTTGTGAATGCCTGTCGCGAAGAACCCCGTGGCATCCATGATCGACTCTTCGCGGGCGAAGTGCGCCCGCGTGTGCTCGACCAGTTCGGCAAAGTGCGTGGGGAAGTCTTCATCCGAGGCGGCGACGGCCGCATTGAGTTCGGCCACGAAGAGTTCGTGGTCCGTATCGATGACGTCGTGACCGACCTTGAGGGCGTCTGTCCAATCCACGGCGTGCGGTTCTCCTCGTGTGTCGTGCCGACGGACGGCCTCGCTGGCCGTGGCGGCCGGTTGACTCTTCACGAGAATAGCACGGGGTCAGCCTCTCCCTCGTGACGCCTCAGTGTGGCGCCAGGGAGGGCGGGAAGGGAACCATTTGGCCGCTCGAGCGTCCAACTCTATGTTGCCCCCGTGACGATTCCTGCGCGCCAGGAGATCGAGTCCCGTGACCGACATCCAGCGCCCTTCCAGCCCGCGCGTCGACGACTTCCGCGTTGGTGACTGGCTGGCCGAGCCGGCGCTCAACCGTCTCACTGCGGGCGAGACCGTGGTCAGGGTCAGGCCGCAGCTGATGGACGTCCTGGTGTGCCTGGCGCGCCGCCAGGGGCGCGTGGTCCTGAAGGACGAGCTGCTGGCGGAGGTCTGGCCGGATCGCATCATCACCGAGTCAGGGATGGTCCGGTGTATTGCCGAACTGCGCCAGATCCTCGGTGACGATTCCCACAGCCCCCGGTATATCGAAACCATCTCCAAGCGCGGCTATCGGCTGCTGGCGGCAGTCGAGTGGCTGCCGGCGGAGATCGCCGCGTCGCCGGTCGCGGTGCCGGGAGACTCGCCACATGGGGCGGGTCTGTCGGCCTTGCCCGGCGTCCCCTCGAGCGATGGACACCGCCTCGAGGGCAATGGCCCGGACCGCGTGGCGAGCGCACCGCCAGCCCTGCGTCCCCGCAGGCCCTGGGTGGTTGCGGCCGCCCTCCTGTGTGTGGCCGTCGTCGTGGTTCTGGCCGTGTTCGCCTTCCGCAGCCGCCCCGCCGCCGCGCTCACCGAGCAGGATGTCGTCGTCCTGGCGTTCGAGAACACCACGGGCGACAAGGTGTTCGACGATACGTTGCCGCTGGCGCTGGCGATTCAGCTCGAACAATCGCCGTTTCTTCGCCTGCTCTCGAACGAGCGGATTCGAGACATCCTCGTGCAGATGAAACAACCGGCCGACGCGCCGATCACGAAGGCGGTCGGCCTGGAGGTCTGCGAACGGGCGGGAGCTGCAGCGGTCATCCTCGGGTCAGTGACGCCCCTCGGCTCCAGGTACGTCATCGGCCTCCAGGCCTCCTCCTGCGCGAGCGGTGACGTCATTGCCCGGGAGCAGGTGGAGGTCTCGTCGAAAGACGACGTGCTCGAGGCGCTCGGCCGGGCAGCCTCGCGGCTGCGCACCGGGCTGGGCGAGTCGCGCGATTCGATGGCGCGTTACGACGTGCCCATGACGGATGGGACGACGGTGTCCCTCGAAGCGCTGAGGTTGCTCAGACAGGGAGACGGCGCGCGGGATCGCGGACAATTGACCGAAGCCCTTCAGCGCTATCGCGAGGCGGCCGCGCGGGACCCGGACTTCGCGCTGGCCCAGTCACGCCTGGCGACGGCGGCCATGAACGCGCACTACGAGCCCGAGGCCCTGGCTGCGCTCGAGCGGGCCTACGCCCTGCGAGACCGGGTGACGGTTCCCGAGCGGCTCGAAATCGACCTCGTCTACAACGTGTACGCGACGGGTGACCAGGCGAAGATCACGGGCGCGTTGCAGGCGCTGCGCCAGGAATACCCGCGCCGGGCTCTCTACCGGCGCCGGCTCGCGAGCCATCACCTGGACACCGGCCACTTCGCCGAGGCGCTCACGGAAGCGCTCGAAGCGCAGCGGCTGGAGCCGGCCAATGCGTCCACGTTCGGCATCGTCGCCCGCGCGTACTTCGCCCTCGGTCGCTGGGGGGATGCTCGCGCGACGGCCGAAGACGCCATCGCCCGGGGCGTGGCCACCGAGACGCTGCGCTCGCTTCTGCTTCAGGTCGGGTTCATCACGGGCGATGCGGCGCTGGTCGGACGCGAACGTGACTGGGCTGCGACGCAGCCCGAGGCGACACCCTACTTCCTCGAGTTCGACGCCGAAAACGACGTCTGGCGCGGCCGCCTGCGGCAGTCGCTGGCGGCGCTCGACACGTACCAGGCGTGGGCGCTGCAACGCGGCGCCGAATACCGCTGGACGGTGCTCGAACTCCGGAAAGCCCGTTACGAAGCCCTCTGCGGCCTGAGCGTGGCCGCCCGCGCGCGGATGAACCGCCAGTTGAGGAGCGGCAAGCTCGATGCGGGACTGAAGGTCGACGCGCTGAAGGTGGCCGTGTCGGCCGGCGACATGGCCACGGCCCGGGCGCTCGTCGCCGAATTCGATGCGGCCGGGTGGCCGAAGATCGAGCAGCCGTTCGCCGGCTTCGTGCTCGCCTATCGTGCGGCGATCGACACCCACGCCGGACGTCCGCAGCAGGCGCTCGACCGCCTCGCGCCGTTCGTGCCCTACGAACTCGGCCTGAACTGGGGCCTCATCCCGTTGCACGAACGCGCGCTCGCGCACCTGAAGGCGGGAGAGTGGCAACAGGCGCGCGACGCGTTCCAGAAGATGCTCGATCACCCCGGCGTGTTCTCAGGGCAGAAGTTGCTGCCCCTGGCGCAGATTGGGCTGGCTCGCGCGCTGGCCGCGGGCGGGCAGCGCGACCTGAGTCGCGCCGCCTACGACGAGTTCCTCCGCCTCTGGGAGGGCGCCGACGCCGACCTGCCCCTGCTGGCCGCCGCCCGGCGGGAGCGCGCCGCGTTGGTGTGATATCCGCCGTCTACTTCTTTCCCGTCGCGACCGCCTTCTTCCCCATGAACATGATCGAGACTGCGGGAGCATCGCTGCCAGGCCCGGGCGACTTGAGCACCATCCGCAACGGATGACTGCCGCCAGACTGCTCGCCGAGCAGCTTCAGCCCCGACTGCAGCGTGTGGTGGCTCAGATCCGCCGTGATCGTGTCCACGGCCTTGTCCGGACTCGTGATCGTCAGCTCCAGGCCGAGCGCGGCGCTCAGGCGTTCGCTGACGACGCTCAGCGGCGTGTTCTCGAACTTCATGTCGCCCGGCAGTTCCTTCGACATCGCGGCGCGAATCGACTCCAGCGCCACGCTCTTCTTCGTGACGCGCACCTTCTCGTCCGCCCTGACCGCCTTCTTCGATCGTTCGGCGGCGAACGCCAGTTCGGTGTCCGGCTTCACGACGAGCGTGCCGGTCGCCACGGTCCAGCGGCATCCCACGCTCTCGCAAATCGTGGTCAGGACGGTCTTCGCGGTGACGTTCTTCACGACGATGTCGACGGGTGCCGTGATGGCGGGATCGACCGTCACCTTCACGCCGAGCACCTCCCCGAGCATCTTGAACACCGCGTCCGGCGGGGTTGCTTTGAGATCGAGGGTGACACGTTTGTCGAGCGAGCCCTGCGCGAACGCGGGCCAGGCCATGGCCCCGGCAAGGGCCGCGAGCGCGAACAAGCGGGTGAGGCGGCTCATCTGGGTTCTCCTTCCACGAATACGATGCCGAAGCCGTCCGGCCGGTCGTCGCGAACCCCTGCGTCGGTGATGGACACCGATCCATCAGGCAGGTCCACGACGAGCACTCCGTCGATCAACGACCCTGACAGGGCCGGCGGTTCTGCTGGTTCCGGAGGCGCGGGACGCGGCTGGACAAGGAAGACGACGAACACCACGACGACGGCCGCTGCGGGCAGCACGGCGTAGCGCCGCCACATCGACCGCGGCACCGGTTGTGCGGCCCGCGCGAACGCCCCGCGCACGACGCGCGTCGCGGCGGCGTCGTCGCTGCGGAAGGCGTCGCGCACGGTTCCGTCCACGTCAGGCGGTCTTTCGAGCGTCATGGTTCTCCTCCAGCAATGCGACCAGCCGCGCTCGCGCCCGGGACACCCGCATCTTGACGGCCGACACCGAGAGTCCCAGCGTTTCCGCCGCATCCGCCATCGTCAGGCCGCCGACCGCCACCATGAGGATGGCTTCGCGGTCCCGTCCGCCGAGGCGGGCCAGGGCCGCGCGCACGCGCCGCTCTTCAGCCCTGGCGATGGTGACCGACTCGGGCGAGGGCCCCGACGTGCTGGGGCTTCCCGCCGATTCGAGGGGCGCCCAGAGGCGGCGGCGCCACAAGACCCGGCCGGCCCGCCGTTTCGCGATCGCGAACACGAACGCGTCGGGGGACACGGGGGGCGATCCCTGACGGCAGGCACGCACGAGCGCCGCGAGGCTCTCTTGCGCCACATCTTCGGCCAGGCTCGTGTCGCCCAGCCGTGCCCTCAGGTAACGAAGGACACGGGGCGCGAGTGCGGTGATGACCTCGTCCAGGTCCACGGCAGATGAAGTACCCACGGTGCCGATTCGGTCACAGCCGGGCCGGGCCCGCGCGGCGCTGTCGGAAGAGGGCCATGACCAGGCCGCCCGTGTTGAAGGCCAGCCACGCGAGCAGGATGACATCGACGAGCAGCAGCAGGCTGAAGTCCAGGTCGAACTGGAATTGCAGCTGGGAGAACTTCCACGCGCCCCCGTCCTGGACCAGGATGCCGGACACGCGCAGCGGCAGGACCAGGAAGCGTGACAGGTCGAACTTCACGAACCCGATCATCGCGAACCAGGCCGTATCCCCTCGGGAAGACACGTGGGCGGTCCGGTGGAAGAACGTGCAGTCGCCCCAGGACTCCCAGTCGGTCCGCACGAGTTCGGTCACGGCCTTCCGGCCGACGTACACTTCGCGCGGCAACGTGCCGAGGGCCATGGCTTCGTCGGCGAGGAGCCCGGCGGAGAACGCATCGACGGCCCGCAGGTCTCGCCGCCGGTAACCGTCCCCGAACGCCTCCAGTTGGCCGACCACCGCCTCGCGTACGTCCGCCGGGGCGTTGCCACGCCCGTAGACGAAGGCGTCGGCGTTTCCGTAGGCCGTCGCGAAGGGATGCTTGAAGATCGCGAACGCCGCGGCGAGCAGCAGCACGTTGAGGGCGAGGGCGGCGAGACGGCGGACGATCGGCATCGGAGTCCTCCTGAAACAAGCTGGGAGGGGGGCCTGTCGCCGTGATCGACGCACCGCCGGGTGTGGCGGTTCCCCTCGCCGGAGGCTGGGCCGGGCCCGCAAGCGAATCCGAGCAGGAATCGAAGGTGCCGAAGCAGGCTTGCCACGAGCCCTTGGCCGGATACAATAGCCGCAATCGCATGGTATCCGGCGGCGTTCCCGTGAAAAGCCCCCATCGGCTTGCCCGTGTCGCGACGGTGGCGTGGTGCGTGTGGTGCGCTGTCTCCGCCGCTCCCGCCCTGGCCCAGGCGCCCCCGGTTCCCCTGCCCGGGCCGGCGATGGAGAGCCTCCGCGTCCCCGGCGGCGCGGCGCACCTGCTCGCCCAGGCCGAACTCGATCCGGACATCCCGCGTGCCCGGGCGCTCCGCGAGGTGATCCGCGTCATCTACGACGCTGCGGAGCAGGCGAACCAGGCCACCGATACCCGGCGGGCCAGGGTGCTCGACTATCTCTCGGTGCTCTCCGCGTTCGAGGCGTCAGCCTCCGCGTTCAAGGGGACGCCGCCGTCGCTGCAGCAGGCCGAAGCGAAGCCCGTGCGGCAGCAGTTGGAGCGCATGGCCCAGGTGCTCGGCGCGAGCCTGGAGAAGAGGGCCGGCAAGTACCTGCTCCTGCTCGACACCGGCGACAAACCGGTGAGACGACGGCAGTTGCTCGACGCGGCAGGTTTCCAGGTGCAGCCGTTCATCGACGCGTTGAATGCCGGCCGGCCTGCCGCGCTCGCCCTGCCAGCCGACACCGTCCCGCTTCCGCTTCCGACGGCGGCTTGGCAATCGGCGCTGCGCGTTTCGGAAGACTTCGCGGGTTCGCTGCTCACGGCTATCCTCAGCGATCGCCGGGCGGCGCTGTTCTACTACGGTCTCTTGGGGGTGGACGCCGATACGCGCGCCTTCCTCGCGAGGACGCCCGAACTGCTGAAGGACATCCTCCAGTCGAACCGCGCGGCCGTGTTCGCGTCGTGCGGCTCGGCCTTTGCCGTCGCCGAGGGCCGTGTCGCCGTACCCGGGGGACCGGCCGCCGTTCCACTGTGGGAGGCCGTCGTCGGTGAGCCGGTCGCCAGCCCGGCGCGGTTCGCTTCGAAGCTCTTCGACAAAGACGACGGCCGGCTGGCCTTGTTTTATCACTCGCTCGCGTTCATCGATCCTCCGCTGCTGACCTTCGCGCTTGGGGTGGCCAGCCCGGACCCCGGCCGCCGCGTTGACCGATTCCGTCGTCTCTACGACGTGTCCGCGGTGCCGCTGGCCGGCTGGAATCCCGCGGCCCGGCCGTTCTCGCGCACCCGGGTCGACATGGTGCGCCTTCTCCAGATGACCCCGGTGGATGACCGCGGCCGGCTGGGCGCCTTGTCCCCGGAACGATTCTGGCGCCGGGTGTTCGTCGATGCCCCGATTCCTTCCGACCCGGCCGCCGAACTCGAGAAGCTCGACGAGGACGGACCGGTGGACGCCGCTGCGATGATGGAGATGCTGGCCGGGCCGGCACAGCTGACCGAGCGCGCCGAGGCCTGGGCGTTTGGGCACCGCGTGTTCGGGACGGCGCCGCGGGCGGGCCTGCCCGACGCGCTGGTGGCGCTCCGGGCGTTCCCCAAGTACCACGTCCTGGTCTACGCCCTCGACAGGATGGGCGTCGCGGACCCCGCGGTCTACGCGGCCGCCATCAGGCGTGCCGAACGACTGTCGAAGATCTCGGAGCGCCGGGCCGCCATGTTGGCGCTCGGCCTGTTCCAGGGGTCGCTGGCCCTCGTGGAGCGCGCGCGACTCGGCCGGGTCATCGACTCAACGGCGGCGTCCGACCTCGTCGCGGAGCTTGCGAAGGCCGACTTCACGGAGGATGGTGACTCGGCCGGGCGTGTGCGAGCGTGGGTCGCCACGTCGTTGTTGCCGGCGCTCGCAGCAGGATTGCCGGCGAACGGGGCGGCCGGCGCGTACCCGTACGAATCCGTCGTGCTGGCGGCGTGCGCGGGGCGCGCGCTGTCGCTGTCCGATTCTCCCGACCTCGGGTTGACCCTCGAGGGACTTCCGTACCGGGTCGATCCGGCGGCCGCGGAATTCGCTCGATACCAGGCGGTCCGTGAGAAGCAGAGGAGCGTGCCCCTCGACGTAGCATTGGAGGTCGGCGAACGTATCGACGCGCTGCTCGAACGCGGCGTGACCGTTGAGACCCTGCCGGGACTCGTGCAGCGGCTCGAACGGGCCTTCCAGACCGCGATGACCGTTGGCAACGCGAAGGACAGCCCGTGGCTCGACGCCGGAGGGGCCGCCAGGTCGGTAGGCCGGGCGGCCAACGACCTGAAGAAGATCGCGAAGCCGAAGGACCTGTCCAAGATCCTCAAGACCACGCGGCCGTTGTTGCCCGTGGCCGACGCGCTGCTGGCGCATGCGATCGTGTCACTCGTCTACACCCCGCACCTGGGCGAGGCGGACGGAACGGCCCTGATGGCAGGCGACCCGTCCGTGCGTCACGACTGGGGGATCGCGACCGTGGTGTCGGAACCCCGTGTGCCTGAATCGTGGAAGCTGCCGTTCGAGGACCGGGCCGGCGAAGGTTGGCACCTGCAGGGCGCGCTGCTCGGCATCGACGTCACGTTGTCCCAGCAGGTGCTGCGGCGCGTGGTGACCGACAAGGTGCCCGGCCCGCCGACGATCTCGTCGATGGACGCGCAGATGGTCACCGAAGGTGTCGCCCTCGCCGTGCCATTCGATTACACGGATGCCGATCGTGAGGTCATCGTGTCGGCGCTGCGCCGCGGTCGGTCGCGGCTCGAGGCGCTCGTGCGCGCGCCAGGCGGCTGGCCGGCGGTCGCGAACCGCGCCGGCATCCGAGACGTGCGGCGCGAGCTGGTCCCCTGGATGCTGGCCAACGAGCCCAATCACTTGTCCGGATGGATGTCGTACGGCGAGGTGATGCGGATCGGCATGGTGGAGGGCGCGCCGCTGAAATCCGCCAACGCGTGGGGCACCTCGGGGCGAGGCTTCGACGGCCGGTGGACGCTGCGGTTCCCGTCCTCGCAGCCGTTCGAACTGGCGACCGGACGCAAGGGGAGCGCCGCGATCCTGGCTGCGCTGCCGGACCTGGCGCTGGCCGTAGCGGAGTCCCTCCACGCGAAAGGGCTGCCGGCCGTGCTGACGCGGGCCGTTCTGGCGGCGGCGGCGCAGGACTTTTCCGACGAAGTGCGGCAGGCGTACGACGACGACTGGATGGCGATGATCGCGGCGGTACCGGCGCTGGTGCCCCGCGTCGATGAATACGTGGCGGCGTTGACGACCGGGGGCGGGCTCGTGCCCGTGGCGAGGCAATGACGATCGGGGTGTCGATGACGCGGACGGCCCGCAGGCAGCGGGGGAGGCTGGTGGCGGCGCTCGCCGCGGTGCTCGTGGCTGTGTTCGCGGCGGCTGGAACGGCGGTGGGGGCGGTGCAGGCTCAGACGCCGGACCTCGTGTTCGAGACGCCGCGTGACAACAGCTACGTCAGCGGACCGACGCCCATCCGGGTGCGCCTGTCACCGGCCGAGACGGCGGTGAAGAGCGTGAGCCTGTTCGCCGACGGCCGCCTGGTCTGCACGGTCGAGCAGCCGCCCTTCGAGTGCGCCTGGGAGGCGGGCGGGAAGGTCATCGAACACGTCCTCCGTGCGACGGCGCTGCTGTCGGACGGTCAGCGCGTGGCGAAGAGTATCCGCACCCGGGGTGTCGAGTACACCGAAACGGTCGATGTCGACGTCGTCCAGGTGACGGCAACCGTGACATCCGGCCGCGGCAAGTTCGTCCGGGGCCTGACGCGCGACAAATTCACGGTGTACGAAGATGGCGTGCGGCAGACTCTCACGAGTTTCGCGGCGGAGGACGCGCCGCTCGAGATCGTCGTCGCCGTCGATTTCAGCGGCAGCATGAAGGACGCGATGCCGACGGTGAAAGAGGCGCTGAAGAAGTTCCTCCGGAGCCTGCGTCCGACGGACCGTGTCACCCTGCTCGGGTTCAACGACAGCGTGTTCACGCTCGCGCCGGCGACGGCGGACCTCACCGCGCGGCTTCGGGCGGTCGACCGCCTGAGGCCGTGGGGGGGCACCGCCCTGTACGACGTCATCGTCCGAGCCGTCGGGGAACTCGGCAAGCAGTCCGGCCGGCGGGCGATGGTGGTCTTCACCGACGGCGAAGACCTGCACAGCAAGGCGCCCCTGGCGTCCACCGAGCGCCTCCTCGAGTCCAGCGACGCGCTGGTGTACGCCATCGGTCAGGGGCGGGCGCCGTCGGTGCTCGAACTGAAGAAGATCCTCGAGCGGCTCGCGGAGAAGAGCGGCGGGCGCGCGTTCTTCGAAGACCTCGAGTCGCTCGATCGCGTGTTTCACGACATCATCGCGGACCTGTCGAACCAGTATCTGCTCGGGTACGTGCCGAAGGACGACACGCGCGACAACCGGTGGCGCGAGTTGAAGGTCGAGGTGCCGGGCACCGGCTACGACGTGCGGGCGCGGCGTGGATATCGAGCCGTGGTGAAGTAGCGGAGCGCGCGATGGAACGGTGCTGGCGTTGGATAGGGGTGGCCGCGCTGGCCGCGTGGGGGCTCGCAGGGCCTGGCGCGGGACAGCCGGCGGCGAAGCAGGGCGGGCAGGCGCAGGCCCCCCAGGGGCCGCCACCGACCGCGACGTTCCGCTCCGGCGTCGACGTCATCGTCGTGGACGCGAACATCATCGACGCGAATGGCAACCCCGTGAGGGGGCTGGGCGTCCAGGACTTCGAAGTCACCGTCGACGGCAAACCGAGGCCCGTCACGTCGGCCACCTACGTCGACATGACGCGCCGGGTGGCGGACGCGGCGGCCGCCGGTGCCACGCGCCGCCGCGCGTTCAGTTCGAACGACGAATCGGCGTCCGGCCTGAGCGATCGCAGCTTCGTGATCGCGGTCGATCACGGATCGTTCCTGCCGGGGCGCGGCAAGCAGACGCTCGAAGCCGCGCGGCGTTTTCTCGACAAACTCGACCCGGGCGAGCGCGTGGCGTTCGCGTCCTACCCCCAACCGGGCGTGTTTCTGGCACCCGATCGCGACCGCGCCCCCGTCCTGAAGGAACTCGGCCGCGTCATGGGCAGCGCCGACCGGATCGAGAGCCCGAATCCGCTCGTCAACCTGTCGATGAGCGAAGCGTTTGAGATCGCGGCCGGCAGCACCATCGTGCTCGACCTGGTGTTCGAACGCGAATGCGGCACGATCCGGGAGGCGGCCGAACGTGACGCGTGCCGCCGCGACATCGAGGTGGCGGCACCCTACGTCGTGAGCCAGGTGCGGATCCGGACCAGCCGCAGCCTCGGCGGGCTCCTCGGCCTGATCGAGCGCCTGCGGGCCATCGACGGCCGCAAGACGCTGGTGCTCATCAGCGCGGGCTTGTTCCAGGCTGACGACCGCGCGACCCAGGACTTCACGAGTGAGTTGCGGACCATCACCGCCGCCGCCGCGGCCTCCAACGTCACGATCGAAGTGCTGCACGTCGACTCCGCGATTTCCGACGCGTTCGGGGCGGACCGCGCGCGGGTCGCCGAGCGTTCCCCGGTGCATGACAGCGCGTTGATGTCGCGCGGGCTCGAGACGCTTGTCGGCATGAACGGCGGGTCCCTGTTTCGCGTCGTGGCAGCCGCGGAGGGCGCATTCGACCGCGTGTATCGCGAGATGTCCGGGTTCTACGAGCTGGCGGTCGAATCGGAGGCCGCCGATCGCGACGGCAAGCCGCACACGATCAAGGTCCGCGTGCCCGCCATGAAGGTGTCGGTCCGCCATCGGCAGCAGTTCACCAGCCGACCCGCGGATGCCGCCGCCGAGAGTCCCGACGCCGGCATCGCCGAGGTCATCCGGTCCGGTCGCATCGTTCGCGATCTGCCGCTGCGCGTGTCGACGCAGACGCTGCGTGAGCCCACGAACGACCGCCTGCGCGTGCTCGTCAGGGCCGACATCGGGACGACGGTGCCGGGACCCGCGGAGCTCCGCGTCGGTCTGGCGCTGATCGACGAGCGCGGGCAGCCGGCCGGCTCGGCGCTCAGCGTGAAGCGGCTGTTCCCGACACGCGGTCCCGACCCGGTGTGGCCGTACCTGGAGTCGGTGACGGTGCGCCCAGGCTCGTACACGTTGCGCATGGCCGTCGTTGACATGGGCGGCCGGATGGGGAGCGTGTCGCACAAGTTCGATGCGCGCCTGGAACCGGGCACCGGGCTCCGCGTGAGCGACATCATCCTCGTGGATCCCGACCAGGCTGGAGAAAACCAGTTCGTGCCGAGCGTGGACGGCACGGTCCGCAGCCAGTCGATGGTGGCGCTCGTCGAGGTGTATCCCGAGCGGGAGGGAACCGCGCCCGTGGTGATGTTCGAGGTGGCGGACCGCGAGGACGCGCCGGCCATGCTGACCGCGAAGGGGACGGTGACCGAACGCGATAAGGATCGGCGCGTGCCGGCGTCGGCCACCTTCGACCTGAAGCTGCTGCCGCCAGGAGACTACGTCGTCTCGGCCACCGTCGTGGACAAGGGACGGACGCTCGCGCGCGTATCCAGGCCATTCTCCGTTGTCCGGGCGGTGAGCGAGGCGGGAGCGGCGGTGCCGGGGGCGGCCAGCCCGCGTGTGCGGTTCGTTCCGGGCGAAATGGGCGCCATCGGCCGTCCGTTCTCGCGTGCCGACGTGTTGCGCCTCGACGTCCTGGCGTACTTCGTTGGGCGATTGCGCTCGGCGGATGCCAAGGCGCCGACCCCGGCGGTGGCGACAGCCATGGACGCCGTGGCCAACGGGAGGTTCGAGGCCGTCCTGCCGGGCCTGGCGGGCGCGGATGCGGCGTCGCTGCCGGTGACGTTCCTGAAGGGTCTCGCCCTCTTCGCCAAGGGCGAACTGGAACCGGCGGCCACGCAGTTCCGTGAATCGCTGCGGGCGTCGAGCGAGTTCCTGCCCGCCGCGTTCTACCTGGGCGCGTGTTATGCCGCCGGCGGCCAGGACGAGCAGGCGGTCGGCGCGTGGCAGACGTCGCTCATCTCGGAAAGCGACGCGCGAATCATCTTCGACGTGCTCGCCGACGCGCTGCTGCGCCTGCAGGACGGCGAGCAGTCGGCGTCGATCATCCAGGAAGCACGCGAGCGCTGGCCGGACGATGATCTCTTCCTCCCGCGCCTGGCTGTGGCCCAGAACCTCGCCGGTGAACCGGGGAAGGCCCTGGACACGCTCGATGCCTACCTGGCCCGCCATCCCGACGATTCGGCGACGCTGATGCTCGTGCTCCGGATCCTCTACGACGCCCACGCGGCCGGCCGGGTCGTGCGCGGGCAGGACGATGACGTCACGCTGGCGACGAAGGTCGTCGAGATGTACAAGAGCGCCGGCGGCGCCAGCGCGGCGCTGCTGGACCGGTGGGTCCTGTTCATCAGGCAACCGGTGGGCAGGCGGTGACGTTGTCGCCGGCCGCTAGCGGGCCGGTTCAACGGCACTCACCTTGATCGCCCACGCCTCCTGCCCGGCGGTGCCCATCCGCAGGGGGAGCGGAACGGTGATCACCACGCCCGTGCCGTCCGCGTGCCACCGCAGGGGGTCGCCTGGCGCGCCGACGAGCGTCACCCGCGCGCCGGTGGCCGGCCGGAATGACGCCAGGCGAATCGTTGCCGGCAACTGTGTCTCGGCGGTGTCTGCCAGGTAGATCAGGTAGACGGCGCCGTCCTTCTTCCGCGTCAGTCGGACGCGGCCCTCGGCGTACGGGGCAATCGCCCGGGTCCCGTAGATGGCCTCGCCGTTCGTGCGCAGCCACGTGCCGATGCCTGCGAGCAGGTCGTAGGCGCCCTGCTGCCACGCGCCGTCGGGGCCAGGTGCGACGTTCAGCAGGAGATTGCCTCCCTTGGCAACGATGTCCACCAGCAGGTGGATGCCCTCGCGCCGGCTCATGTACTTCGCGTCCGGCGTGAACGACCAGCCGCCGCCCGAGATGATGCACGACTCCCAGGGGTACGGCAGCGCCTTCTCGGGGACTCGGTTTTCAGGCGTCAGGTAGTTCTGGTTCTTTCCGTAGACCGCGCGATCCACCACGATGAGGCCCGGCTGCTTCTGGCGCGCCCTGGAGACGAGGTCGTCCATGTGGATGTCTTGATCGACCACGCGCGCCTTGATGAAGCCCGTCGGGCTTTCGCGCACGAGGCGAGCGTAGTCGCGTTCGATCTCGGCCTTGTCGCGTCTGCGCACCCATCCGCCGTCGAGCCACAGGATGTCCATCGCCCCGTAGTCGGACATCAGCTCGAGCACCTGGTTGTGGGTGAATTCCGTGAACGCCTTCCAGCGGTCGGGATACTGCCTCGGGTCGTAGTTGACGTTGCGATCGGGAGTGGCGAAGTTGGGCCACCAGTAGTGCTCGCTGTGCCAGTCGGGCTTCGAGAAGTAGGCACCGACCATGAATCCTTCGTGACGGAACGCGGAGAACACTTCCTTCGCGATGTTGGCGCGCGGATGGCTGCTGAACGGGCTGTCCGGCGCGGTCACCTTGTAGTCGGTGAACCGCGAGTCGAACATGCTGAACCCGTCATGGTGCTTGGTCGTGAAGACGACGTACTTCATGCCCGCGTCGCGGGCCGCCCGGGCCCACCGCTCTGGGTCGAACTGCACGGGATTGAACGTCTGCTTCAGGCCCTCGTAGCGTTTCTTGTAGGCGATGTAGTCGTCCTCGCTCCGTTTGCACCAGCCTTCGTCCTCCGCGCAGATGGACCACGACTCGACGACGCCCCACTGGGAGTACGGGCCCCAGTGCATGAGCAACCCGAACTTCAGGTCTTGCCACCGTTCGAGTTTGGCCAGGACGAGGGGGTCCGTTTCTGGGACGTAGCGTTCGTCCTCGTGCTGGGAGAACGCGGACGTTGCGGCCAGGAGCAGCAGTGCGGCGGTGAGCGGGAGTCGCTTCATGGCGCCATGATACCCAAAAGGGGGACAGGCCCCCTTTCCCGCCGGCGAAAACGGGGCCTGTCCCCGTTTTCGCCCCCCGACGGGGCGACCAGGCGTCGACCCCGCCGGTTCGCCCGCATCTCGACGGCGGACTGCCAGCGCCCAGAAAGGGGGCCTGGCCCCCTTTCGTCGACGCGAGAAGGGGGCCTGTCCCCCTTTCGGGGCGGCTGCGCAGCGTCTCCGAAGCGAATCGTAAGGACTTCGGTGCCAGGCTGGCGTCTAATACTGGCGGAGTCCTGCGCCACCATTCGAGCCCCGGAGTCTCACATGAACGTCATCCGCGGCGCCGCCCGCACGTGCGCGGCACTCTTACTTCTCACGGGGACGGCAGACGCACAACGCCCGGCACCTGTGACACCCGATCCAGCCACGCTGGCCGCCGGCAAGGGCGGAGTCGTCTACAACCGCGCCATCAGTGCGGTGGCCGACTCCGGCCGCGACGCCATTCGCCTCGACGCCAGGGCCGGCGACGGGGGGGTGGTCTTCGACGGCGTCCAGATGAGTGACGGCATCATCGAACTCGACCTGAAGGGCAAGGACGTTGCCCAGCAGAGTTTCCTCGGCATCCTCTTCCACGCCGCGGACTGGACGACCTTCGACGCCATCTACTTCCGCCCGTTCAACTTCCGCGCCGCGGACGCCGAACGCCGGTCCCATTCGGTGCAGTACGTCGCGCACCCGGCATTCACCTGGCAGCGTCTCCGGGCGGAACGCACGGGGCAGTTCGAGAACACGGTCGATCCCGTCCCCGACCCGAACGCCTGGTTCCATGCGCGCATCGTCGTCTCCGGCGGGCGCGTGGAGGTGTTCGTCAACGGCGCCGCGAAGCCCAGTCTGTCGGTCGAAGACCTCGGGCCCCACAAGAGCGGCGGCGTGGGCCTCTTCGTCGGCAACGGGTCCGACGGCACCTTCGCGAACGTGACGATCACGCCGACGACCGCCCCGGGGCCGCCGCCCGCCAGCACGCAGAACATCTTCCAGGCTTCGGCCACCGGCAACCTCGCGCGCGTGCGCGCCCTGGTCGAGGCGGATCCCGCGAGCCTGACCGCCCGCAACCCCATGGGCTTGACCCCGCTCCACGCCGCCGCCCTCTACGGTCAGCGCGCGACCGCCGAGTATCTCCTTTCAAAGGGCGTCGATCCCAACATCGACAGCCGGCATTCGGGCCGGCCGTACGACGTGGCCGACAATGCCGGCCAGCGAGATTTCGTGAGGTGGTTCGTGACCCGCGGTGGCGCGCCAACCCCCGCCGGCCTCGTCACGGTTCAGGTCTCCCCCCGTGCGCGGCGCCTCTCGTTCCCCTGGGGGATGATGAACAACGTCGTCGTGTTCGCCACCGACGACGGCGCCATCGTCGTCGACTCCGGGTTTCTCGCGAGGACGGTCGGAGACCTGAAACAGGCCATCGCGGCCGTCTCGCCGAACGGCGTGCGGTTCCTCGTCAACTCCCACGCGCACGGTGACCACGTCGCCGGCAACGCGCTCGCGCCGGCGCCCGCCGCCGTGATTGCTGCGGGGTCCCTCGCCAGCCACGCCGCCTCCGGCGTGCTGACGAAGGAGGCGGCAGATCTGCGCGGCCGCTCGGGCCGAACCCTCCCGGCACCGTACGCCCTGCGCGCCGGCGGCGTGGAGTTCAGACTCATCCCGCGCCCGGGGCTGCACTCCGACGCCGACCTGATCGTGTGGGTGCCGAGCGAGCGGGTCGTCGCGATGGGGGATCTGCTGCTCTCCGAGTGCATCCCCGCGCTCGACGACATCGGCGGCTACCTCACGTTCCTCGACGACGTCCTCGACGTGTTTCCGCCTGACACGACGTTCGTCAGCGGGCACGGTCGCGACCTCGACTCCGCGGGCGTCAAACGGTACCGGGACCTGCTCGCGGAGATGGTCGGCGTCGTACGCACCCAGTGGGCGTCCGGCAGGACCGCGGAGCAGATGGTGAAAGACGACGTGCTGAAGGCCTACAAGCCGGCATTGTCGATGCTTGATTTCCTGCCGGTCGACGCGTTCATCCCGCGGGCGATCGCGGGACTGCAGAAGGGCACCCTGAAGTAGCCGGGCGCGGCTACGGAACGGGTTTGATGTGGATGGCACGCGCGTACAGCAGGGCGAAGCCCTGTCGCTGCGCGTTCTGCTGGGACTTCGACCCCGGCGCCGTCGTGACAACGGCGAGGTCACAGCCCGACGCCCTCGCCGCGTCGAGCCTCGCGTGCAGCAGCGCGGTCTGCACGCCCCGGCGGCGGAATGCCGGCAGGGTCGCGGCCCCGCACAACTGCGCAATCCCGTCGTGCAGCCTGAGGCTGGCGCCGCCCACCACCACACCGTCCATCAGCGCCACGTAGCGCAGGAAGCCGCGGGCCGCCGCGAGGTCCCGGAACACGCGTTCGATCACGTCGCGAGGGAAGTCCTGGCCCGCGGGCTGGGCGGGCACATCATCCGGATGCTGAAACCCTGTGGCCACCGCATCCAGCCACCGATCATCCTGTCCCGCCGGACACTCTCGCACGTCGACTCCGGCGGCGTGGCCGGGTGACGCGACGGAGAGCGACAGGCCCAGCACGTTCTCGAAACCGGCGAGGGCGTAGCCGCGCGGCGCGAGGGCCGCGTGCCAGTCGGGCAACGCCAGCGTGGCCAACTCGGCCTGCACGTGCGAGCCGGCAGCGCCGTACTGCGCCTCGACGCGGTCGAGGTCCGCGGCTGCCGGCGGTCCGTCGAAGCCCACCCCTATCACCTTGTTGACGGGCGACCCTCCGCCCCCGAAGACGGCGACCCCGCCGCCCAGGGGCAGGACGAACGCGCCGGGAACCTGTCGGGCGATGCAGGCGCGGCCGACCTCGGCGGACAGCGATGCCTCCGCGAGCTCAATCCGCTTCGCGAGCTCCCCCGTGGCGAACAGGTTGCCGGCGCGCATGGACGTGTCCCTGTCTCAGACCTGGACGAACTTCGATGCCTTGACACCGCACGTCGGGCAAACGTCCGGCGGCTGGCCGAACTCGATGTGGCCGCAGATCGGGCAGAGGTAGAAGCCGGTTTCGGCGAGGTCCTTGCCCTGCTTCACGGCCTCGAGCGCCGCCGCATACAGCTTCGCGTGCACCGCCTCCGCCTCGAGTGCGTAGCCGAACATCCGCGCCGCCTTGTGTCCGGCGGCTTTCGCGCGCTCATGCATCGGCGGGTACATCTCGGTGAACTCGTAGGTTTCGCCGCCGATCGCCGCTTCCAGGTTGTCCGCGGTGGACCCGACGCCATCGAGCGACTTCAGGTGACCGGCCGCGTGAATCCGTTCGGCTTCCGCCGTCGTGCGGAACAGGCGGGCGATGTTGGGGAATCCGTCCTGCTCCGCCTTCGACGCAAACGCGGAGTACTTCTGGAACGCCTGGCTCTCGCCGGCAAATGCCGCTTTCAGATCGTCGTGGACCATCGGATGACCTCCGGGAGCTATGACAACGTTGGTCGCCATCATACCGGCAGCCTTCGGACGGCTCAACCGCCGCTGCACGCCCGCGGCGCGCCGCGTTACCTGACGAACGCGCGCGAGATCAGGAACAGGGCAGCCCCGAGGAACAGGCTGGCCGGCAGCGTCAGCACCCAGGCCAGCGCGATGTTGCGGAGCGTCGA
>CAZJRM010000046.1:0-27731 GCA_964547975.1 uncultured Vicinamibacterales bacterium
GGTAGTAGGCGTGCTCCCACACGTCGAGGCCGAAGATGGCCCGCTTGCCTTCCATGGACGGCGTGTCCTGGTTGGCCGTGCTGTGGATCACCAGCTTGCCCTTGTCTTCGCTCAGCCAGGCCCACCCGCTGCCGAATCGTGTCAGCGCCGCCTGCCCGAACAGTTCCTTGAACTTCTCGTAACCCCCGAACGTGCCGGCAATCGCATCGGCGATCGCCCCTGTCGGCGCGCCTCCGGCGTTCGGCGCCATCAACGTCCAGAACTGCACGTGGTTCACGTGCCCGCCCCCGTTGTTCCTGACGGCGTTGCGCACCCCGTCCGGCACCTTCGAAAGATCCGCGAGCAGTTGGTCCAGGGGCGTCGCGGCCAACGTCGCGGCCGAGGCCAGTGCGGCATTCAGGTTCGTCACGTAGGCCTGGTGGTGTTTCCCGTGGTGAATCGTCATCGTCTGGGCGTCGATGTGCGGTTCGAGGGCCCCGACGGGATACGGAAGCGGCGGCAGCGTGACGGCCCCCGGCTGGGCGGGGGTCCGGGCAAACAACACGTCCGGCCCGACGGCCATGGCGGCTCCGCCGAGCGCAAGAGCGGACAGGGCGTCCCTGCGCGTCATCGACATCTGGATTGTCTCCTTTGATCCCATCATACCAGCCCTGGGCGGGCCGCGGGAGGGTGGTGCCGCGAAGGCGGGGTTACCGTCCGCCGGACGGGCGGTCGCCGTCTTCTTCGATGATGGGTTCGCCGACGAGGCGGAAACCGACGGACGCGAGGTTGTCCTGCGGGGGCAGCGACGAGCGGGCCGCGCACCGCGCCCCGGCAGGGCCGGTTTCGAACGAACCGCCTCTCACCACGCGACGCATCCCGGCCGCCGGGCCCCGAGGGTCGGTCGCCGGTTCGAGCGGATAGTCGCCGTACCAGTCGTTGACCCATTCGGCGACGTTCCCGTGCATGCCGCAGACGTCGGTGAGTCCGGGGCCGCAGCGGCGGACCCGCCTCGGACGTCCGGTCGGATCCGGCGGTTCCGGCAGCGGCGGAGCTGCCAGCGTGTCGCAGGCGTACTCCCACTCCGCCTCGGTCGGCAGGCGGAACCGCATCGAGGTCGACCGGGCATTGAGTCCCGAGATGAACTCGCTGACCTGGTAGAAGTCGACACGATCGACGGGACATGCGTCGCACGGCTCGTCGGGACCCGGACGCCCTCCCATGATCGTGGCCCACTCCGCCTGCGTCACCTCATGACGGCCGAGGTAGACGACCTTCGTCAGCGCGACCGTGTGGGCGGCTTCGTCGTCTCGCCTGTCAGGTTCACCGGGGCGGCTGCCCATCTCGAACGTCCCTGGGTCGAGGCGCACGAGGCTCATCCGCGTCACCGGCTCGATCACCTCGAGCGGCGGCCCGGGCGCGTCGAGCAGGGCCGTTGCCGCGGCCAGCAGAACGAGCGTCACGACGGACGCGATGGCCGCTTCACGAATCGCAGGTGCGGAACGGGACGTCACAGGGGTAGGGTAGTGAGTACAGAGGATCGACGCATGCTCGTCGCCGACACGTTATCAAAGATCTACACCGGAGGGGAATCGCCGGTTCAGGCGGTTCGTGGCGTGTCGTTCGCGGTGACACGCGGCGAATTCGTGGCGCTCGTCGGGCCGTCGGGCTGCGGGAAGTCGACGTTGCTGCACCTGTGCGGCGCCATGGATCGGCCGACGTCCGGCCGACTGATCTTCGAAAACCGCGACCTGGCTTCGCTCGACGAGGATGCCCTGACCGCCGTCCGCCGCGACCGTGTCGGGTTCGTCTTCCAGTTCTTCAATCTGCTGCCTGCGCTCACGCTTGGCGACAACATCCAGTTGCCCGCCATGCTGACCGGCTGCGGCGAGCGCGAAGCCCGAACACGGGCCGCCGCGCTCGCTGAACGCGTGGGGATCGCGCATCGGCTCGGCCACTACCCGCAGCAGGTGTCGGGTGGAGAAGCGCAGCGGGCGGCCATCGCCCGCGCCCTCGTGCACCAGCCGGCCCTGCTCATCGCCGACGAACCGACGGGCAACCTCGACTCCGCCACGGGAGCGGCGGTGCTCGACCTGCTGCTCCAGCTCAACCGCGAGACGGGCGTGACCATGCTGCTGGCCACGCACGCGCGAGAGGTGGCCGCGGCAGCGGTCCGCACGCTGGTCATGAGGGACGGGATGCTGGCGTGATGACGACGTGGTGGGTGCTCTTCGACCGGTTCATCCTGCGGCATCTCTGGCGGGAGCGTGTCCGAACCGCCATCACCGTGGCCGGTGTGGCGCTCGGCATCGCGGTCGTGGTGGCGATCCGGCTGACCAACGCCAGTTCGGTGCGCGGATTTGAAACGGCGCTCGAGACCGTCGCCGGCAGAACGTCCGTCGAGGTCACCGGCGGCGGGGCGGGGCTCGACGAAACGCTGCTGCCTTCACTCGACTGGCTGCGCGAATACGGCGTCCTCAGCCCGATCATCGAGGGCGACATGGCGCTCGTCCCGGACACGCCAGCCGACCGGCGCACCCGGCCTCAGACCGAAGCTGTTCGTGTCCTCGGGGTGGACATCATCCGGGACCTGCCCTTTCGCGACTACCACCTGATCGAGTTCGAACGGTCCGGGTCCGGCGGGAACGCGGCGGCACCCGACGTCGTCACGGCGGCGCAGTTCCTGGCGTTGCTGACGAGCGGCCGCGACGTGGTCGTCGCGCAGAAACTCGCGCGGCGGCTGGGACTCGGCCTGGGATCACCCTTGCGGCTGATGGCGGGCGATCGGATCGACACCTTCGTCGTGCGCGGCATCCTGAAGGACGAAGGCCCCGCCAGGGTCCTCGATGGCAATTTCGTGCTGATGGACATCGCGACGGCGCAGTCGGCCTTCGACCGGTTCGGCCGCCTCGACCGCGTGGACGTGCGGCTCGGCGCCGGCGCCGATGTCGACACGGCCCTCTCGGCGATTGCCAGCCGCCTGCCGGCCGGACTCTCGGCGTCGCGGCCGGAGCGCCGTGGACGCCAGGTCGAACGGATGCTCGCGTCGTTCCACACGAACCTGACGGCGCTGTCGTGGATCGCCCTCATTGTCGGCGTCTACCTGGTCTACAACACGGTCACGATCTCGGTCATCGCGCGGCGGAGCGAAATCGGCACACTCCGCGCGCTGGGCGTGTCCCGTCGGCAGGTGCTGGCGCTGTTCCTTGGTGAGGCGCTCGCGCTGGCGGCCGCCGGGGTCGGCGCGGGACTCGTGCTGGCACGGTGGCTCGCGAACGCCGCAGTGGCGTTGACGGCATCGACCGTGAGCACGTTGTACATCGCCGCCGCCGCCGTGCCGCCGGAGATGACGGCGCGCCATGTCTGGCTGGCCGTGGCCATCGGCCTGCCGCTGGCGTTGCTGGCGGCCGCGGTGCCGGCCCGCGAAGCGGCCCGCGTGCCGCCAACCGCCGCCATCCGCGGGCACGACACGCTCGAGACCCGGTTTCGCCTGCGGCCGCGCGCGATCTGGTGGCCCGCCCTCACGCTCGCGGTCGCGGGCGTGCTCGCCACGCGCGGGCCCGTCGCGGGCGTCCCGGTGTTCGGGTACATCTCGGCGCTGGTGACCGTGCTCGGCGCCTCGTTCCTGGTCCCGGCCATCCTCTTCGCCACGGCCCGCCTCTCACGGACGCTCATGAGACGATGGTTCGGGGTAGCCGGGTGGCTCGCGCACGCCAACCTCGCGTCGGCGATCCCCCGCCTGTCGATCTCGGTGGCCGCATTGTCGGTGAGCCTGTCGATGATGGTGGCCATCGCCGTGATGATCGGCAGCTTTCGCGACACGGTGAACTACTGGGTCAGCCAGACACTGCAGGCAGACCTCTTCGTGAGCCCCGGCGTCAGGCCGCGGCCCGGCGCCGAACACACGTTGTCTCCGGAAGTGGTGTCGGCCGTGCGGGCGCATCCCGCGGTGGCGGCCGCCGATGCGTTTCGCAATATGGATCTCAGCTACGAGGGTAACCTCGTCGTGGTGGGATCGGGCGACTTCGACATCCTGCTCCGTCATGGGTCGTTGCTGTTCAAGGATCCCGTCGACGGCCGGGACGCGCTGCGAGAGGCCATCGGCCGCGACGCCGTCGTGATGTCGGAGTCGTTTGCCTTCCGGTACGGCAAGCGGCGGGGCGAGACCATCACGCTGCAGACGCCGTCGGGGCCGCACCCGTTCACGGTGGCGGCGATCTACTACGACTACACGAGCGATCGCGGCGTGCTGGTCATGGATCACTCCACGTTCCGCCGCCGGTTCGGCGACCTCCCGGCCACGGGCATGACGGTCTACCTGAAGCCAGGCGCCGATCCCGATCGTGTCCGCGACGAGACGCTGGCGTCGATTGGAGAAGGGCACCGGGCGTTCATCTACACGAACCGCAGTTTGCGGACCGAAGTGCTGCGCATCTTCGACAGCACGTTCGCGATCACCTATGCGCTGGAGGTGGTCGCCGTGTTCGTCGCGATGATGGGTGTCGCGGGCACACTGCTGACGCTGGTGCTCGAACGCCGCCGGGATCTCGTGATGCTCCGCCTGATCGGCACCTCCGTCGGCCAGGTCCGCCGGGTCGTCGTCCTGGAGGCGATGCTCATCGGCGCCGCCAGCCAGGCCGTCGGCGTGGCCGTCGGCTTCGCGTTGTCGCTGGTGCTCATCTACGTCATCAACGTGCAGAGTTTCGGATGGACGATCCAGTTTCACGTGCCGTGGCTCTTCCTGACGCAGTCGACCGTGGCCGTGATCGCCGGGACGGCACTGGCCGGGTTCTTCCCGGCGCGCGAAGCGGCGCGCCTGGTCGTGGAGCGGGAAGAATGATCGGCCGGCGCGCCGTCGTCATGCTGGCCGCCGCCCTGGCGGCCGTCGGCCTGACCGTGCTCCGGGCGTCGGCGCCGCTCGAGCCTCAGGCGGCCGGCGCGGCACCCGGCTGGCGTGATGCGCAGCCCGGATACCAGTTCCGCTTCCCGGCCGATCACGCCAGTCATCCCGACTACCGGATCGAGTGGTGGTACTACACGGGCAACGTCGATGCGTCCGACGGCCGCCGTTTCGGTTACCAGGTCACGTTCTTCCGGGTCGGCGTCGATCCCGCCCCGAAGAACCCCTCGCGCTGGGCGGTGCGGGATCTCTTCATGACACACCTGGCCATCAGCGACATCTCCGCCGGGCGATATCGGTTTGCCGAACGCCTGTCGCGCGGCGGGCCCGGTCTCGCCGGCGCGCGCGCGGATCGGTACGCCGTCTGGAACGGCGACTGGTCGGGCGGCCTCGACGCGCAGGGCCGGCACGTCCTGAAGGCACACGACCGCGATGTCGGCGTCGGCGTCGATCTCATCCTCGAGCCTGGCGATCCGCCGGCGATCAACGGCGTCGACGGGATCAGCCAGAAGGGCGAGCGGCGCGGCAACGCGTCGCACTACTACTCGCTGATGCGGATGCCAACGCGCGGGACCTTGACCGTGAACGGACAGCAAGTCTCCGTCTCGGGCGACAGTTGGATGGACCACGAGTTCGGTACCAGCATGCTCGAACCGTCACAGCAGGGCTGGGACTGGTTCTCCCTGCAACTCGACGATGGCTCCGAGTTGATGCTCTACCGGCTTCGCCGCTCGGACGGCAGCGTGGATGCCCGGTCGAGCGGTACCCTGGCGAGGGCCGATGGTTCACGCCGGCATCTGTCGGCGTCGGACTTCGTGCTGGCGCCGGGGTCGCGGGTCTTTGCCTCCACCGCCAGCGGCGCGCGTTACCCGGTCGCGTGGACGGTTCGTGTGCCATCCGCGGGGCTCGATCTGGAGATTACGACGCCGCTCGAGGACCAGGAACTGCGCACGGGCGCTTCGAGCGGCGTGTCGTACTGGGAAGGGGCGATTGACGTCCGCGGACGCGCCGGCTCCCGGCCGGTGCGTGGCCGCGGATACCTCGAAATGACCGGGTACGCCGGCAGCATGGGCCGTGTGCTCGGTTACGATAGGGAGCGATGACCGATGCGCCGATCCGCCGACTGAGCCGCCGGGAAGCGGTCCGCGTCTCGCTGCTGTTTCTCGCCTGCACGTGGCTCTTCACGTACCCGCTCGGCCTCGACCCTGCGGGTTCGGTCTTGCCCATCGGTCCGGATGGCAGCCTCTTCATGTGGACGCTGGCGTGGGACACGCACGCGTTTCTCCACCAGCCGCTGGGGATCTTCGACGCCAACATCTACCACCCGCACCCGAACACGCTCGCGTATTCGGAGAACCTCATCGGCAGCGCCTTCCTGGCGGCGCCGATCCTGTGGCTGACCGACAATCCCGTGCTCGCCCTGAACGTCGTGTCGCTGCTGTCGTGCGCGTTGTGCGGGATCGGCGCATACCTGCTCGCGCGGCGGATCGGCCTGGATCCATGGCCGGCGTTCGCCGCGGGGTTCATTTTCGCGTTTTCGCCGCCGCGGTTCTTCAGGACCGCCCAACTGCACCTCGGGCCCGTGCAATGGATCCCGTTCGGCCTGGCGTTTCTGCACGCCTACATGGACGGCGGCCGCCGTCGCGACCTGCTCCTCGCGGCCGGGTTCTTCTCACTGCAGGCGTTGACCAGCGGTCACGGCGCCGCGTTCATGACCCTCGCGTACGTCGCGTTCCTGCTGTACCGGTTCGTGTCCGGCGATCCCATCGCCCCCCTGCGCCGGCTGAAGGACCTCGGCGTGGGAGGCGCCGCCCTGCTCGTGCCGGCGGTCCTCATCTACCTGCCCTACCGCCGGGCGCAGGTCGAGGTGGGTCTCCGCCGGACCCTCGACAACTGGGTCGTGACGCCCGAGAGTTTCGTCGCCTCGCCGTCGCACCTGCATCAGGCGGTCACGTCTCTCCTGACGGACGCGCCCATCCTCGACACCGCCAGCGCGTTTCTCTTTCCCGGGGTTCTTCCGCTGGTCCTCGCCCTCGTCGGCGTGGTCGCGCTGGCCGTGTCGGCCGGATCCGTCTCGCGGCGCGGAGTGCTCTTCTACGCGCTGCTGCTCCTCGTCTGCGTGTGGTTGTCGATCGGCCCGCCACTCGGCCTGTGGCCGTACGTCTACGACTGGCCCGGTCTCAGCCTGGTTCGTGTCCCCTCGCGGTTCACCATCCTCGGCATGCTCGCGCTGGCCATGGTCGCGGGAGGCGGTGTGCAGGCCTTCAGCACCCTCCCGACACGACGAGTGGCCGTGCCGGCGCTGGTCGTGCCCGTCCTGCTCGTGCTGACTGCCGAGTTCGCGGCGTTCCCGATGCCGGTCACGCCCATGCGGGTGACGCCGCCTGCAGCCGATCGCTGGCTTGCCGACATCGGCGGGCCGGTCGTGGTCGCCGAGGTCCCCATCGCCGATCCCACGAATGCCGGGGCGTTCGAACGCCGCCAGACCGAGTACATGCTGCACTCGACGGCGCACTGGAAGAAGACGGTGCACGGGTACAGCGGCATCCGGCCGCCGGACAACGAACAACTCTACCTGGAGTTGCGCAACTTCCCCGACGACCGCAGCCTCGCGGCGCTCGGCCGCTTCGGCGTGACGCACGTCGTGGTGCACACCGCGCTCTATCCGCCGGGGGAATGGGACCTCGTGCGCGAACGCCTCACCGGCGTCGGCGCGCGTCTCCGCCTGAAGTTCTCGTCCGGGCCGGATCGGGTCTACGAACTCGTGACGCCCTGATTCACTTCATCCGCGAGAGGTCGGCCTCCGCGGCGATGAGCCCGAACGGCATCCAGTTCGCGCCCTTCACGACCCGCTGGAACACCGCCTTGGCCTCCGCCGTCCGCCCGTTGTAGAGGTACCAGTTTCCGACGGCGTAGCCGTAGGTCGCCAGCGAGACGGCATCTCCGCCGGCGCGCAGGAGATCCTCCGGCGCGTACACGCCCTTGTACATCAGCAACCGCTCGAGGTAGTTCCGGTCAGCGGTGACGTTCATCGACGGCGTGATGCCGTCGAGCACCTTCGCGGCGTCGGCGGCGCGCCCGAGCCGGCGCAGCGTCATGTAGAGCCAGTCACTCGTGCTCACGGTCTGATCGTCGTTTCCCCTGGCCACCACCAGGCACTGGCGATACGCCTTCTCGGCGGAAACGAAATCGCCCTTCAGGTAGTGCGCCAGGCCCAGGTGATACCAGATGGCGAAGGTATCCGCCTGGTCCGCGGTGATCTGCGTGGCTTTCGTCAGGTCCAGGATGGCCTTGTCGAACTCGCGCACCGAGATGAACCGATGCCCGCGATGACGGTAGAAGCGGGCGTCGGCCGGGAACGTGTTGAGGCCGCGCGTGAACGTGTCGATGGCGGCCCGCACCTGGCCCGCTTCCGCAAGTCTCCGACCGAGCACGATGATCGCGTCGGCCGCGTCCGGTGTCTTCGAGAAGGTCTCTCGCGCCTGTTCGAGGTTGTCCGCCGCCGCCTTCGCCGCGGCCGGCGCCAGTTCCACCGGGTAAAGCGGCGCACCGAGCAGCGACGTCGCCTCTCGCGCCTTGCCGTGCAGACGATCGTCCGCGGCCGCCGGCGCCGGCTTGAGGAAGCGGTCGTACCACGCAATGTACCGCTCGTGAAGATCCTTGCGATGACTCGGCGTCTCGATACCGTGCCATTGGTCAGGGTAGATGACCAGTTCCGTGGCGACCTTCCCGACGCGCCTCAGGGCCTGGTACATCTGTTCCGTGTTCAGCAGTGGCACGTTCATGTCGAGCTGGCCGCAGGCGTAGAACACCGGCGTCTCGATCTTCTCGACATCGAAGTACGACGATGACAACGTCAGGTACGTGTCCCTCGCCTTCCAGGGCAGGCCGAGCTCGACTTCGTACTCATACTGGTAGTGGTCGGTGCCGTAGCCCGCCAGCATGTTGGCGATGCCCGCGCCCGACGTCGCGGCCTTGAATCGTGTCGTCTTCGAGACCACGTAGTTGGTGAGGATACCGCCGTAACTCCAGCCCCCCACGCCGAGGCGATCGGGATCCGCGATCCCCCTGGCCACCACGTGGTCGACGGCCGCCAGGACGTCCTGCGTGTCCTTGACGCCCCATTCGGCCCAGATCGCGCGGCTGAACGCCGTCCCGTACCCCGTCGATCCCCGCGGGTTCGCAGCGATGACCGCGTACCCCTGTGCCGCAAGCAACTGCCATTCGAACTCGAACCCAGCCGCGAACTGCGACGTCGGTCCCCCGTGGATGCGGAGGATGGCCGGGATCTTCGTTCCGGCCTTGTAGCCGGGCGGCAGGGTCAGGAAGCCATCCACCTTCGTTCCGTCGGGACTCGTGGCGGTGAATCGTTCGACGGTCCCGAGGGCGATGCCCTTCAGGAATGTCTCGTTCGCCGTCGTGACGGGACTCAGCACACCATCCTTCAGCGTCGACACTTCGAGCGGGCGGTGGCTCGTGTGCGCCAGAACCGCCACCTCCCCGGCCGGACCGAGATCGAACGCCACGATCTCGCGGTCTCCGGTCACGAGACGCTCGACGTCGCCGCCGGCGACGGGCACACGGATGAGGGGCTGCGTGCCCGCGTCTTCCAGCAGCGCGTAGACGTACCGGCCGTCCGGCGAAAAGCGCGGCGCGAGGACGTTCCGGTCGAGCGACGCCGTCAATGCGCGTGCGGGGCCGCCGGCGGCAGGCACCACGGCCACGTGGTTCGCGCCGTACCACATGTCTTTCGGATCGCCGCTGACGAGGCACGCGACCAACGAGCCGTCGGGGCTGAAGACGGGTGATGACTCCGCGCGGTTGGATGCTGCCACGGGCCGCGGGATGCCGCCGGTCGCCGGGACCACGTAGATATCGGTGTTCTGGCTCGAGTCCGCGTCCGGCAACGTGCGGTTACTGGTGAACGCGATCGTCTTGCCGTCGGGCGACCACGCCGGGTCCTCATCGTCGAACGGCCCCGCCGTGACCTGGGTGCTCGCCTTCGACGCGACGTCGAACACGTACACGTGCGATCGCTGGTCGCCGAGATACCCCTCTTCGTCACGTTTGAACTGCAGCCGCCGAATCACGATGGGCGCGTCGGGCTTGTCGTCTGTCTTCGCTTTCTCCGGATCCTCGACCTGCGCCTTGGGATCGACATCGTCGACGATCAGGGCCAGTCGCGTGCTGTCGGGTGACCACGCCAGGTCGGACACGCTGGCCTTGTAGTCCGTCAGTCTGACGGCTTCGCCGCCCGCCCGGTTGAGCAGCCAGACCTGCGTGTGCGTCCCGCCGCGTGCGGAGAGGAACGCGAGCCACTTCCCGTCGGGGCTGAATCGCGGCGCACGTTCGGCTTTCTCGCTCGACGTCAGCCGCACGGCCGGTCCTCCGGCGATGGGGGACATGTAGATGTCCGTGTCCATCGCGTCCTTCTTCAGGTCGCCGGACGTGACCGTGTAGGCCACCCAGCGGCCGTCAGGGCTGACACGCGGGTCGCCAACCTGCTTGATCGCGAACTCGTCGTCCACCTTCAGCACCCGGGTCTCGGACGCGGCGACGGACAGCGGGCTGGCGGTCAGAGCCGCCAGCAGGACGTACGTGGAGAGGCGCATGCGGGTCTCCCTGAGTTGCACGGATCTCTCGGCTAGGACCGGTCGGCCGGGGGCGGTCCGAAGAGCGACGCCAGGGCCGGCAGGGACGCGGCGTCGGACAACGCCAGCACTTCGTCATCGACCTCGAATCGAACGTGGCCGCGGGGAATGACGACGTCGCCGCGGCGGAGAATGGCGCAAATGGTCGCGTGGCGCGGGAAGGCGAGTTCCTGGATGGCCCTGCCGACGGCTGGCGCGCCCGCGCCCAGCTTCTCGCTGACGAGCGAGTAGTCGCCGTGCCGCAGTTTGAGCAGGGTCATCATGTCGCCGAGGGACATCTCCTGCTCGATGAGTCCGGCCAGGATGTCCGCCTGGTTCAGCGCCACATCGACGTGAAACGTCCGCGTGAACAACCACGCGTTCCGCGGGTTGTTGATCGCGGCAATCGTCCGCGGCACCTTGAACCGTTCGCGCGCCACGAAACAGATCGACAGGTTGGCCGAATCGTCTCGCATCGACGCGACGAGCACGTCGGTCCGTTCGATCCCGGCCAGTTCGAGCGTGCGCGGGTCGCCGGCATTGCCTTCGTAGATGATCTCGGTCGGCAGCTCCCGGTGGAGGTGCGCCAGCACGTCGGGACGGTGCTCGAGCAGGCGGACCTCGTGGCCGGCGGCGGCGAGGGTCCTGGCCACGGTCGCGCCGGTGCGTCCGCCGCCCGCGATGAGAACGTTCATGCCGGCCCTCCGCCAGTCACCATGGTTTCCATCTGCCTCGACCCCCAAATCGTCGTGCTGACGACGTCGAGCCCCATCGCTTCGTGCAGCGGCAGCCATCGCGGGTCGTAGTTGCGCGACACGACGCGCGGCACCTTGAAGACGCTCCGCGCGAGGTGCGCGACCACGGCATTGGTCGTATCGGAGTTCGTCACGGCCGCCAGGGCGTCGGCGTGCTCGATGCCCGCCTTCACCAGGACCCCTTCGGCCAGCGGCTCGGCCTCGATCGTACGGCCCCGGTACTCGGGGTCGAGGTGTTTGAACGACGATCCCACGTAGTCGATCACGGTGACGTCGTGTCCCTGCCGGCTGAGACGCCCGGCGAGGTCCGATCCCACGCGGCCGCATCCGACGACGATGACGTACATCGTTTACTCCGTCCCCTCTTCGTGCCAGACCTGGTAGGGCACGTTGGTAATCACGATGCCCGGCTCGAAGATCAGGGCCAGGCGCAGCAGCACCGCGGTCTGGGCGTGCAGCAGGTTGTGCCACTGGCGCCGGGGCACGAACTGCGGCACCACGATGGTAATGACCTCGTTGGGTTGCCGGCGTTTCGCGATGTCGCGGATGTACCCGATCAGCGGCTCGATCAGGAGGCGATACGGGGAATCGACCACAACCAACCGCGTGCCGGCGCCCCACAGGCCCCACTTCGTCTCGACGGCTGCCGCCTGGGCGGGGTCGTTCGAGATGTAGACCGCGGTCACGTCGTCCGATAACGCGCGCGCGTACCGGAGGCCCGCGACGGTCCCTCGGTGGATGCCGCTGATCGGCAGGATCACTCGATGCCGGTCCACACGCGGCGGCGGGCCGTAGTCTTCGAGCGAGAGCTGTGCGGAGATTTCGCGGTAGTGGCGGTGAATCCGGTAGAAGACCGCGACAACGGACGGAATGACGAGCAGGATGACCCACGCGCCGTCCCGGAACTTGGTAACGGCGAACACGACGCTGACCACGGCGGTCAGCACGGCGCCGAACCCGTTGAGCAGCATCTTGAAGCGCCACCGCGGGTCGTACGTGAGGGTGCTGCCGCGTTCCCGGTGTGTGTCGCCCGGCCGGAGGCGGCCCGACTTGCGCCAGTGGCGGGCCATGCCGGCCTGCGACAACGTGAAGGACAGGAACACGCCGATGGCGTAGAGCGGGATGAGGCCCGTGACGCTGGCCTGGAAGATGATGATGAGCAACGACGCCACGCAGGCGAGGGCCACGATGCCGCGGGAGAAGACGAGGCGGCTGCCGCGGTAGGTCAACTGGCGCGGCAGGTAGCCGTCAGCGGCCTGGAGCGCCGCCAGGCGCGGAAAATCCGCGTAGGCCGTGTTGGCCGCCATCACGAGGATGGCCGTCGTTCCGCCAATCATGCAGAGATAGAGGATGCCCCGCCCGTCGAACGCCACCCTGGCGAGCTGCGAGATGACCGTCTCGTGTTCCGACGGCACGGCGTGAATCGGGCCGGCGAGGTAGCTGATCGCGACGAAGAGCGTGCCCAGGATGCAGGACATCCAGACCAGCGTGATGCCCGCGTTGCGGCTTCGCGGTTCTTTGAATGCCGGGATGCCGTTCGAGATCGCCTCGACGCCGGTCAGCGCCGTGGTGCCGCTGGCGAACGCGTGAAGCACCAGGAACCAGCCGACCGAGCGCGTGAGTTCATGGTCGATGACAGGAGGGTCGGGCACCGGTGACAAGCCGCCCGCCAGGTGGCGCACGAAGGCCGTCCCGACGGTGGCGACCATCATGACGAGGAAGAAGTACGTCGGGATCGCGAACACGACCCCTGACTCTTTCACGCCGCGGAGGTTGATGATCATCACCGCCGCGACGAACACGAGGGCGATGGCCACGCGATGCGGGAAGAGCCCGGGGAACGCCGACGTGATTTGCGCCACGGCCGACGACACCGAGACCGCGACGGTGAGGATGTAGTCCATCAGCAGCGCCGCGCCGGCCACCTGCGCCGCGAACTCGCCGAGGTTGTCGCGCGCGACGATGTACGCGCCGCCGCCGCCCGGGTACGCGTGAATCGTCTGTTCGTACGACACCGTGACGATCGCCAGCAGGAGCGCGATGGCCACGGCAATCGGGAACGTGAACGTCAGCGCGGACGCTCCGGCAAGCACGAGGATTGCCATGATCTCCTGCGTCGCGTACGCCGTCGACGACAGGGCGTCCGACGAGAAGACCGCGAGGCCGACCGTCTTGCTGATGGCCTGGTGGGGCGCGTCCGCGGTGGGAAGCGGGCGCCCGAAGAGCCAGGTGCGCCATGCGGGTGCCGGCCGCGAGACGGGCTCGCGGTAGGGGCGCGTTCCGTCCACGCCGGGACGGACGAAGGAGGAACTCATGGCTGGAGCCGGATCTTAACATGCCGGCTCCAGCCGGACCCTCGGGTGCGTGAGGAGACGACCGCGTCAGGCCGTCCCGGCGGTCTTCTTCGGGAACAGCAGCGAGGCGACCACTGACGCGGCAATCACGCCGAGGATGATCCCGAGCGACCAGGAAATCGGGAACTTCCCGCCGAACGCGTGATTCAGCCAGACCATCTTCAGCCCCACGAATACGAGCACCACGCCGAGCCCGTACTTCAGCAGGTGGAACGTGTCGACGGCACCCGCCAGGAGGAAGTACATCGCACGCAGGCCGAGGATCGCGAAGATGTTCGACGTGAACACGATGAGCGGCTCCCGCGTCAGGGCGAAGATGGCCGGCACCGAGTCGACGGCGAAGATGATGTCCGACATCTCGAGGAACAACAGCGCCACGAACAGGGGGGTGGCCGCGAGTCGCCCGTCGATCTTCACGAAGAACCGTTCGCCGTGGAGTTGCGGCGTCACCGGCACGAATCGCCGGAACAGCCGGAGCACGGGGTTCCGCTCCGGATCGATGCCCTTGTCCGGCGCGACGAAGATCTTCACCCCCGTGAGAATCAGGAACACGCCGAACACGACCACAACCCAGCCGTACTGCATGAGCACCGAACCGAGCGCGATGAACGCCGCCCGGAAGACCAGGGCGCCCAGGATCCCGAAGAACAGCACCCGGTGCTGGTAGATCGCGGGCACGGCAAAGAAGGTGAAGACCACGACGAACACGAAGATGTTGTCGACGGCGAGCGACTTCTCGACGATGTACCCCGTCAGGAACTCGAGGCCGACCTGGCGGGCTGCGGCGTCGGGGTCGAACCCGGGCACGGCCATCAACCGCTCGTCCGCGGGAAACGTGGTCCGAGCGTAAAGGTACAACGCGCCGTTGAACAGCAGCGCCAGCACGACCCACACCACGCTCCACGTGGCCGCCTCCTTCATCGAGACGACGTGCGCCTTGCGGTGGAAGACCCCCAGGTCGAGGGCGAGCAGCAGGAGGACGAAGGCGGTGAAGCCGAGGTAGAGCCCCCAGTAGTGCGAGAAGGGGAACAGCAGGATGTCCATGGCGTCCATTTCTCTAACGGTACGGCGTTCACATGGATAGATAAAGACGATTATTCGGAATATTCAAATAGAACGAAACTCATAACGTCTCGCTGCCCTCGTGCGTATCGGCCGGCGTGCCGGCGCGGGATCGCCGCGATCGCGCCCCGGACGCGCACAACCCGCGGCGCGATCCTTCGACGAACGCCACGATCTCGTCGACGAGGGCCGAGGGCGGTTGCGCCCGCAGCGCGGCGACGGCCTGCGAAACATTGAGTCCGGACCGGTAGATCGCGTGATACGCGCGTTTGACCTCGAGGCGCTCCGCCGCAGTCATGCCCGCCCGGCGCATCCCCACCACGTTCAGGCCGACGACCCTCCCCGTCTCGACGACGGTCACGAAGGGCGGCACGTCTTTGACGACGCGCGCGAGGCCGCTGACCATGGCCAGGCGACCGATGCGCGAGAACTGGTGCACACACACGTTGCCTGAGAGAAACGCCCGATCGCCCACCGTCACGAAGCCGGCCAGCGCCGTACCGTTCGCGATCGTCACCTCGTCGCCCACGTGGCAGTCGTGGGCCACGTGGCAGGTGGCCATGAGAAACCCGTGTTCGCCGACCGAGGTGCAGCCGTCAGCCTTCGTGGCGCGGTGGATGGTGACGTGCTCGCGCACGATCGTGCCGCGGCCAATCGACACGCGGCCGCCCGGCCCCTCCATGACGCGCATCTGCGGCGCGCCGCCCGCTGCCGCGCCGTGGTGGAACTCGCAGTCGTCGCCAATCGTGACGCAACCGGCGACGAACACGGACGACAGCAGTCTCGTTCCGGCGCCAATGACGGCGCCGGCTTCAACGGTACAGAACGGGCCGATCGAGACATCGTCGCCCAGGCGGGCGGAGGGGTCGACCAACGCGGTGGGATGGATGCTGAGCATGAGGTGGCTCGCTCCGGGAGGCGGGGCCGTCCTCATGATACGCCTCGGGCGCTGCGTCGGTTCAGGCTTTCGCGGGGCTATAATCGTGGGGCACGGAGGGATGGCCGAGCGGTCGATGGCGGCGGTCTTGAAAACCGTTGTGCGGGAAACCGTACCGGGGGTTCGAATCCCTCTCCCTCCGCCATTCGACTCGCCTGGCTTCGTTGGCCCGCGAGCCGCCAGGCTCGCTCATGGCAGGCCAGCCATGGAGAACGCCCTGAGCGAACTTCCATCGACGAAGCTCGGAAGGTGAAGTCGAAGGGCGCCTTCAGACGTCAGCCTTGAACACTCTCCTCGGGTGAGCTACGGCTCGACAAGCCGAGTCACGCGAAGGCTGACCCCAGAAACAAAACCGCCCCGGCGCCATCGGCACCCGGGGCGGCTTTGTCGCGTTCGCGTGAAGTCGATCGGATTAGCGACGCTTGCGGGCGGCGCGCACCAGGCCGAGCAGGCCGGAGCCGAACAGCATCATCGTGGTCGGTTCGGGAACCGGGTCGGGGATGATATCCGTCGTGGCGTTGTCGGTGTCCATGATGAAGCTGTACTGGCCAGCCGACAGGCCGCCGTCGCTCAGGAAGTTGAACACGACGTTGCGATAGATGTCACCAACGGGATTGTTCCCGCCGACGCCCACCGGGTTCAGGTAGTCGACCCTGATGTTCCCGCTGTAGGCGGCGAAACCCTGGAGATCCCACCCTGAGGCAGAACCCGTCGTGCCAAAGGAGGGGTTGGTGCGATCGAACACCGTCCGGCCCGGCCCGCCGTTGAACGCCAGCGTTTCGATCTTGGCGCCGGACGTATCGCCGAACGTGAACTGCCAGTTCCCACCAAACGTGTCGGTGCTCGCCCCGAGTCCGAGATCCGGGCTGCCGAGGTCCACGCCCCAGTTGCCGCCGCCGAGGTCGCCCCAGGCGGAACTCAGGACCACCAGGGCCCCGGAGGCCTGGCGCACTGACGCGGTGACAATCATGCCACCCATGTCGTCACCAGAGGTCTGAAACCCGGTCAGCGCATCCGTGGCGAAGGCGACGCCGCCGGTCGTGAACGAAATCGTCGCGGCGTCAGCTTTCCCTGCGGCCACGCACGCGACGACGATTGCTGCCCAAACAAACTTCTTCATCCTCATTCCCCTTTCGGCATCACTCCGCCACAGGCGATGCTGGCCTGCTTGGTCTGCTCTGCATGTGTGGAGTGTTGCACTGGTCTTCGCAATGTGGATGCCAACTACCCAATTATTGGCCGCGAGGTTGCCGTAGCGTGTAAAGCTTGTTAAGGCAGCAACTTACACCAACGAGCCGTCCGATTGTCACAATTACACACAAGGTATTGTCCCCACACAAGGCGACAAAGATACCCAAGGTGATCGACTAGCGGTCGGACCCCAGAAACAAAACCGCCCCGGCGCGATCAGCGCCCGGGGCGGCTTTGCGGTTCCAGCGTGAAACGGACCGGCTAGCGACGCTTGCGGGCGGCGCGCACCAGGCCGAGCAGGCCGGAACCGAACAGCACCATTGACGCGGGTTCCGGCACGGGATCCAGCGGGATGATGGCGGTCGTCGCGTTGTCGGCATCCATGAGGAGGCTGTATTCGCCAGCCGCAAGACCACCGTCGCTCAGGAAGTTGAGGATCACGTTCCGGTAGATGTCCCCCACCGGAGCGGCTCCTCCGACGCCCACCGGATTGAGGTAGTCGACGCGGATCTCTCCCTGGTAACCACCGAACCACTCGAGATCATGGCCCTGGGCCGATCCGTCGGTGCCCCAGCTGGGATTCGTGCGATCGAAGACGGTCTTGCCAGGACCACCGTTGAAGGCGAGGACCTCGAGCTTGGAGCCCGCGACGCCGAAGAAGTCAACCCTCCAGGCGCTGTCGTAGGTGTCCGAGCCCCCGCCAAGGGTGACGTCGAAGTTCGGGTCGCCCAGATCCACGCCCCAGAGACCTGGCTGCAGTTCGCCCCACACCTGGCTCAGCGTGACCAACTCGCCGGTTGAAAGCCTGACGGACGCCGACACGACCATTCCGCCCATGTCGCTGCCTAGCGTCCGAAACCCAGTAAGCGCTGTCGTGGAGTACGCGGTCCCTCCAGTCGAGTAGGAGATATTCGCTGCCTCCGCTGGCGCAGCAGCGACAAAGGCCACGATCGCTGCGACGACGGCCAGTCTTCGTAACATCACTCCCGCCTCCTGCGCACCGTGTCGGCGGATTCGCCCCCATTGGCAGAATCGCCCGCTATCCCGCCCTCGAATGCCATCAGGCCGGGCGGGTGGTGCTGTCGGTCTGGAGAGCAAGGTTTGGGCCACTTCCTCGCGTTGCGCCTCCGGTGGATTGATTGGGTATTCTCATTTATCAGCAACGACTTACGAGACATACCTCATGGCGTGAAACTCCAACGACCCAACATAAGTCTCCACAAAGAAGACAAATGCCTACCAATCACGAACCTTCAAGATAAACACTACTAAATAAATAGGTTATTCGCGACAGCCATGGTTGGTGACGCCAGTACCCCGCGACCTGGCCTCACCGCCCTGGAACCAAGCCCACCCAGAGGAGCGGGTGGCGGACCGGCATGTTCCGGATGACTTCTTCGACGGCCGGCGGTACGGGAAGGGACGCCCAGAGCTCGAGGTATCCCGCCTCGCCAAGCGCGATCCCCCCAAACAGCAGGCTTGGGCTCCGGACCGGCCACTGCTCGAAATACATGACGTCGCGGGCGTGCGGCCACGAAGCCTTGTCCCGGATGAACGGGAACAAGTACGCCAGCCCCCGCCGGACGCCTCGCCCATCGGCCAACTCGAAGCGCCAGAGATCCGCCGAGGGAGTCGAGAGCAACTGGCAGATCGTCGCGAACGCATCGAGGTTGAACAGGGAGTAGCCGTACGGCTTGGTCCGCGCGAGTTCCAGCGGGAAACTGCCGTCGGCCGCCATCTGTCCCGGGAGAATCACCGCCTTGTAACGCCGCCGGCATTCATCGAGCAACGACGTGTGGCCCGTCAACCGGGCGAACGCGGCCACCTGCATCACCCAGCACGTCGCGTGGTTGTTCTTCGCGTCACGTTCGGCCAGCCCGTACTCGTGGGTCGTCAGCCACGCGAGGTAGTCCGCGAACCATCGTTTCACCGCCACGACGTCTTCGGTCCGCGCCGCGTTCGCCGTCGCCAGGATCTCGACCGAGCGGGCCACTTCGACGAGGTGCACCGTGTCGATGATGCCCACGCCTCGTCCCGTCATCCGGCCATGAATCGCCTGGGCGTACCGCAAATGCGGCGACATCCGCGTCGCGTCATCGACAAACCAGGCACGCAGGTGCCGCATGGCGTGGACCGAGTACCGCTCGTCACGCGTCAGCACGTACGCCGACGTCAGCGTACCGACCTGGATGGAGAAGCGAACCATCGCCCGGCGGTGTTCGACGAAGTTCGACGGATTCGTCTGCCCGTCGCGCTGGACGTAGGGCCCGTCGGGGTTGGCGGGATCGGGCCACCAGTAATCGCCTTCCGAGAAAAAGTCGTGGGCGCCGCCCGCGCTGCGTGGCGAACGCGATGCCGTCACCGTCACGGGGGCTTCGTCGAGGAAGGTCTCAGCCGCGGCGAGGATGCGGGGCCGCTCGAGGGCCACGAGGTCGAACGCCGACGGTGGTTGCGCGGGCAGGCCCGACGGCCACAGCACGCTGGCGGCAATGGCAAGAAGAGTCCGGCGCATGGCGGGCACGATACCATGCGCCGGCCCCCAGGTGACCCCTACTTGATCGTGTGGCCGGCCGGCAGTTCGAACAACGACGCGTCGGGTTCGGATCTCAACACGTTGGTCAGGCGATACGTCGTCTCGCCAGACCGCGGGTCCGAGTGTTTCGTCATGACGAGCACCTGCAGCTCCGTCGAGTACCACTCCTCGGAGACGATGGTAATGGGCTGCTCGTTGCCAATCGCGCCCGCCGGAATCACGGTCTTCGTGCGCGTGCCTTTCGCCGGCACACCATCAAAGCTCTGGACCCCCAGGTCCTCCTTGGTGGGAGGCGGCCCGGTCACCGTGTTGTGACTCACCACCGTCACGGGGCCGGCTGTCGTGACCGTCGACTCGATCGTCTTCGTCAACGCCTGCGAGTGCTTGAGCTGGGCGTCGTGCTCCACCTTCTGCTTGTCCAGACTGACGCCGGTCACGATGCGCGCGTGCGCCTTCGTGCCGGGCTCCTCGTCGTTGGAAATGGTGTAGCTGTACGTGCCTCCAGTGGTGCCGGCCGACTTCCCGACGACCGTCACGGCCGTGGTCTTGTGGGCGGTATTGCTGCGCGGATCGAACGCGAAGCTCGTGCCGGTCTTCGGGTTGTCAATCATCACCGTCGTCACGTCGCCATCGGCGTTGATGGTCTCGCGACGGGTCCGGCCCGCGCTGTCACGGTACACTTTCGCGGTCGTCCGCCTGACGATCCGGTTGCCGTCGGCCAGGGTCTGAATCGTTTCCGTCACGGCCTCGCCCGAGTAGGGCATGCCCGTGACCGCGCGGGGCAGGACCGAGACGTGCACGCCGCTGGCCCGCGCCTGTTCGACCTTGAGCTGGAGCTGGTGCTGCTCGGCCTTCGTGGATGCGTCGTGCTGGATCACCTGCGCACCCGCCGAGGCGGCCGCGCCAATCAGAACAACCGCCATGACTGTCGTCTTCATTGCCGTCTCCTTGTTTCCGTTTCGGGGTTCACAAACCTGATACCTCTGGGTTGTCCGTCCTGTCCCACGAGGATGTCTGCTTCGATCACGCGCGCGGCGTCGTCTGCAGAGATCTCGATCCCGTAGGCTGGCAACGCGGCCATGGGAAGTTCCACGCGGACGACACGACCGCTCTCGAGTTCCGGGAGTCCCACGGCCGTCGGCAACGACACGAACTGCACCACGCCGGGACGGCCGCCGCCTGGCGTCGCCGCGGGCCGCCCTGTCGCCGCGGGCCTTGGTCGCGGGGCTGTCTCGACCGGCACACCGGCGTGTGCCTGGGAAGTCGTCAGGGACGGTTCATCGAGCGTCGCCTCCGCTGAAGCCACGGGCACCGCATTCCGTCCCGGCGCCGCGTCCGCCGGGCCCGGCCGGCCGGGCCACAGACGCCACGTCACGATGCTCGCCACGACAACGGCTGCCGCCGCCAGCCAGCGTGCGCCGTGCCACGACAGGAATCCGCGAGGCACGGGTGCCGAATGCCGGGCCTCGAACGCCGCCAGTAGCGCCGCTTCCACACGGTCGAACGCCGCCGCCGGTTCCGTTCGTGCCACCGCCTCCAGTTCCTCGCTCAGCCGCCGTTCCTGCGCCAGCCTGGCCGCGCACGCCGGGCAGCCCTCGACGTGTACGTTCACCCGGTCGGCGGCAGGGCCCGACAGGGCGTTCCTGGCGAGGTCGACGAGATCCGCAGCCACGTCCGGGCAGTTCATACGAAACACCCCTTCGAGACGACCGCGCCGACCTCGGCGCCCTGGACCGATTCTTCGTCGTGGCCGGTGTCGGCCGACCGTTCCGCCGACAGGGCCGCCGCCAGCAGCGCCCGCCCTCGATGTACTCGCGATCGGACCGTGCCGAGGGGACACCCGAGGATCGACGCGGCGTCGGCGTACGGCAACTCCTGGAGGTCGCACAGCACGACGGCCTCGCGGTAGGCCAGGGGCAGCGCCCGGATCGCCCCGCGCACGAGATCGGCCCGTTCCTGGCGCACCAACTGGTCGAGCGGGCTGTCCTGGCGGTCGACCGGCCCGCCGCCATCGCCCTCGTCGTCCGTGGCCAGAGGCTGGTATCGCCGATCGCCCGACAGGCGCTGCCGGACGCAGTTCCTGGCAATGCCGCACAACCACGCAGAGACACTGGCTCTCGTCGCGTCGTAGCGTCCCGCCTCCCGCATGACTGTCAGGAACACGTCTTGCAAGACATCCTCTCCGGCCTGACACGATCCCGTCATGTGCGTGGCGAAACGGAACACTTCGCCCCGCCTGCGGCGGAACAGCTCGGTGAACGCATCGGTGTGCCCCTGGGTGACCCGCCGGAGCAGTTCGTGGTCCGGCTCGGTCTGAGGCGGGTTTGCGGCGATCATGTCCTCCCGGTACGACGTCCTCATGACGTATTGGGTCTGGCCGCCCGAAAAGTTCCCGCGGCTGGTGGTATTCTCTGGCCGGACAGCGGCCCCTCGCCCGGAGGTCTCATGCGCGTCAACACGTTCCAGGTCGTCCCTCGTATTCCCGAACGCCTCGGCCGGCTGCGCGAAATTGCGCTCAACGTGCTCTGGTCCTGGGACGAAGAGGTCCGTGCCGTGTTCCGGCGGCTCGATCGCGACCTCTGGGATCAGAGCGGCCAGGATCCGATGCTCATGCTCTCGCGGGCATCGCAGACGCGCCTCGACGCCCTCGCGAACGACGATGCCTACCTTGCGTTGTACGATCGTGTGGTCGAACGCCTGGAGCGGTACCTGAAGGAGCGGACGTACTGGGACCGGCGGTATCCGACGCGCCCGCTGGTGGCCTACTTCTCGGCCGAGTACGGCCTGGCCGAGTGCCTGCCGATCTACTCGGGCGGTCTCGGCCTGCTGGCCGGGCATCACCTGAAGTCGGCCAGCGACCTGGGCGTGCCGCTCGTCGGGGTCGGCCTGTTGTACCAGCAGGGGTATTTCCGGCAGTACCTGGCGACCGACGGCTGGCAGCAGGAGAACTACCCCGTCAACGACTTCCACAACATGGCGCTCGAGCCGGCGCTCGACTCGCAGGGCCGCCCGCTGCGGATTTCGGTGAAACTCGCCGGGGAGCCCGCGTCGATCCTGGTCTGGAAGGTGACCGTCGGACGGCTGCCCCTGTACCTGCTCGACACCAACGTGCCCGAGAACCCGCGTCACATCCAGGACGTGACGGACCAGTTGTACGGCGGCAACGAAGAGACGCGCATCCGTCAGGAGATCGTCCTGGGGATCGGGGGGCTGCGCGCGTTGACCGCGCTCGGCCTCCGGCCCGATGTCTGCCACATGAACGAGGGACACTCGGCGTTCCTGTCCATCGAGCGGATCCGGATGCTGATGCAGGAACACCAGCTGTCGTTCGCGGAAGCGATGCAGGCGGCGCGGGCGGGGAACGTGTTCACGACGCACACGCCCGTCCCCGCGGGGTTCGACGTCTTCCCCCGCGAACTGATGACGCGGTACCTGTCGGACTGCGTGGCCGAACTCGGCATTTCGCTCGACGAGCTGCTCGCGCTCGGCCGGCGCCCCGGCGATCACAGCGGGCCGTTCAACATGGCGGGCTTCGCCATCCGGACCTCGGCGCACGTCAACGCCGTGAGCCGTCTTCATGGCGACGTCTCGCGCCGGATCCTGCGCGAGTACATCCCGGCGGTGCCCGAAGCCGAAGTGCCGGTCGGCTACGTCACCAACGGCGTCCACACCCGCAGCGTGCTGTCACGCGAGATGTCCCAGCTCTTCGACCGGTACCTCGGGATGGACTGGTGGCGCGATCCGGGCCAGCACGACAGCTGGGCCCGCGTCGACGCCATTCCGGACGAGGAACTCTGGGCCACGCACGCGCGCCGGCGGGAACGCCTGGTCGCGTTCGCCCGGCGTCGTCTCGTGCAGCAGCTCTCGCGGCGCGGAGCGACGGCCCGTGACATCGAACACGTGCAGGGCGTGTTGTCGACCCAGGCGCTGACCATTGGTTTCGCCAGGCGATTCGCGACCTACAAACGCGCGGGCCTCGTGCTGCAGGACATCGACCGCCTCGGCCGCATCCTGCGCGACATCGATCGGCCGGTGCAGATCATCTTCGCAGGCAAGGCCCATCCGAAGGACAACGAGGGCAAGGACGTCCTGCGGCGCGTCGTCCAGTTCTGCACGAACGAACATTTCCGCGCCCGGGCCGTGTTCATCGAGGACTACGACATCACCGTCGCCCGGTACCTGCTGCAGGGCGTCGACGTCTGGCTGAACACGCCGCGGCGCGGCATGGAGGCAAGCGGTACGAGCGGCATGAAGGTCCTGCCGAACGGCGGCTTGAACCTGAGCATCCTCGACGGCTGGTGGTGCGAAGGGTACGCGCCCGAAGTCGGCTGGGCCATCGGCCACGGCGAAGACTACCAGGACTACGCCTATCAGGACGCCATCGAATCCAGCGCGCTCTACGAACTGCTCGAGAAGGAGATCGTGCCCCTGTTCTACACGCGGTCGGCGGACGGCATGCCGCGCGAGTGGATCAAGCGCATGAAGGCGTCGATGCGGTTGTTGTCGCCGCAGTTTTCGACCAACCGGATGGTGGGCGAATACGCCGAGCGGTACTATCGGCCGACGGCGGCCGCCTACGGCCGCCTCACCGCGAACGGGTTTGCCGGCGCGCGTTCGCTCGCCGCCTGGAAGACGCGCGTGGAACGCGAGTGGCCGTCGGTGTCGGTCGAGAGCATCAGCGAGACGGACGGGGCGCGGCGCGTGGTGGACGACACCGTGCCCGTGTCGGCCGTCGTACGCCTGGGCTCGCTCGATCCCCACGACGTGGCGGTCGAGGTCTACTTCGGCGCGGTCGACGCCAACCGTGAGATCGCCCACGCCAAGATCGCACCCCTGCGTCATGTCGAGACGCTCGGCGAAGGGCGTCACAAGTACGCCGGCGACGTGCCGTGCGGCCAGTCGGGACTGCTGGGCTACACGGTCAGGGTTCGGCCGCATCACGACGAGGCGTCGAACCTGTTCGTCACGGGCCTCATGACCTGGGCGTAGCGGGGCGTCGCGGCCGGCCTACCGGTTGAACCAGTAGGCCACTTTCACCATGAACACGTTGTCCGAGGGCGCGCGCAGCATCGCGCGCGCGTCCCGCCCGAATTCCCGGCGGCCGAGTGTCGTGTCGTCTTCGCGCTGCTGTGTCCAGACGGCGTAGACCGTCGACCCCAGGCGCCATTCCCATCGAAACACCGCGTTCACGCGCAGCGACTTGAAGTTGTAGTCCGGGTTCGCGAAGGCGAACGACCGGCCCGGTCCGTCGGCATCGGGGTCGACGAGGTACGCGTCGGCGGAGGCGTCGTGGCTGATCGCGCCGAGATCCGTGCCGTATCTCGCGAACGAGAACGTCCGGGGGCGGCGCAGTTCCTTGAACTGCGTGTAGTCGCCCGCCGCCAGGAGCGGTTGCGCGTACAGCTGCAGCGACATCCGGGGTGTCATCGTCCAGTTGAGGCGGATCGGCATCGACCATTCGGACAGGTCGAGATCGGCAAATACGTAGCGCCCGCCCAGCGTGTCGGTGGCGGCGGGATCGGCGACGCTGCGCACGTACTGCGCCAGCGTGTGGCCGCCCGACACCGACGGCCCGACCACGAACGACAGCGACGACGACGGTTGAACGCGTACCGAGAGCGACAGGTCGCGCGAGATCCCTCCGCGCCGGTTCGTGCCGTACGACGCCGAGCCGTTCACGCTGACCGTCTTGCGGCGATCGCTCGACACGTAGAATTCGGCAGACCCGAAGGGCAGGCGGCGCACGAGCGGGCCGCCCCGCGTGAGCCGATCGTCGTACACGGCCGGCTGGTAACTGCCGGACGCGTAGACCGAGAGGTAGTTGTTCAGCGTCCCCTCGACCTGGAGCACCGTGCTGTCTGCCTGCTTCTCGCCGCCGAAGTTCCAGGTGTTGTACTTGATGAACGTCAGCGAGCGGCTTCGGCTGAACCGATCCGGCGACGTCTTGCGAAGAATGAGCCCGACGTGGCCGCCGAGGCGGTCCGCGGCCGGCGAGTAACCGAAGTCGTTGGAGTCGAACCCGGGACTGATTCCCCACGCCGCCACATCGACGAGCAGGTTGCCGGTCGTCCGGTTGAGGTTCACCTGCCCCGACCATCCACCGAGCGAGGTGGCCCCGGGCTCCAGGTCGAGATGACTGGCGTCGGGCCGCTGGAAGTAACGCGCCGACGATTGCTGGAGCCGCTGGATGACACGGGTGTCGCCGGCCACGTAGCTTCCGGCCATCGATCCCGTCACCACCCACGTCCGCTTCGGGTCGAGGAACACGTGGCCATCGCTGCCGACGGTGTAGGCCCTCGCGGCCAACTGGCCGTCGAGGTCCCCCGTCAGCGCACGCTCGACGGACGTCGCCATGAATCCGAGCGCGCCGCGACGGCCGAACTCTCTCTGGGCCCTCGCCGCCGCGTAGTTCGTCGACGGTTCGACGGCGACGTCCGACTGGGTCGCTCCCGTGGCCACGCGGGCGGTCTCACGCCCGGTCAGCGCGTCGAGCACCGCGACGCTCCACGCCTCGGAGACACGCCCCGCCAGTTTCGTGGCGGCAAGCACCGTGGTCGCGTCGGGGACGTCCGCGTAGTCGCCCGGCGCGTTGCCCTGGGGCGCCCGCCCGATACGCCGCGAGTAGTACAGCGACGGAAAGGTGGCTCCGAAACGGCCGTACAACACGAGGCCGTCGCGGCCGAAGTTGTTGTAGAGGTCGGCGCCCTCGAGGAAGAACGGTCGTTTCTCCTGGTAGAAGGTCTCGAAGGCAGTCAGGTTGACGACCGCCGGGTCCACCTCGACCTGCCCGAAGTCGGGGTTGACGGTGCCGTCGAGAACGAGCCGGCTCGTGATGCCCCACTTGAGGTCGAGGCCCGCGTTCGACGTCACCCCCGATCCTGACCCGAACGGATTTCCAGGCGAGGTCCCGCGCAGTCGCCGGCCTCCCAGCGTGACGTAGGGCAAGAGGTCGAGGTGGGTCCTCGGCCTGAGGCCCGAGAGCCCGTCCAGGTGGCCGAAGAGCGAGACGAGGCGGGTTTCCTTGAGAGGAACCAGTTCCAGCCAGGACTCCTCGTTGCGCCGGTGCAGGTAGCGGACGACGTTGATGCCCCAGGGATGGTCGCCCGCCGAGAACCGCAACTGCGAGAGCGGCAGGCGGATTTCGGCCGTCCATCCTTCCGCATCCGTCTTCACGCTGGCTTCCCACACGCCGTCCCAGGACGAGTCGCGATCGCTGTCGTTGTAAAGCAGGGCATCCGAGATCGACCCGGCCGCGTTGACACGGAACCGGTACCCCGTGCGGTGATCGTGGTGTGGGTCCAGCAGCACGATGATCGCGTCGGACTGGTCGTCGTCGTCTCGGCGGGCCAGGCGGCCCACGATGTGCCCGGGCTGCGAATCGTAGAGCCTCGCCCCGAGGTAGACGGCTTCGTCGTCGTAGAGGACGCGGATCTCGGTGCGTTCTGTGGCCGGCTGGCCCTCGGCAGGCTCACGCTGGGTGAACCGCGTGGCCGTCGGAGCCGAGCCCCAGGCATCCTCCGAGAGCCGCCCGTCCACCACGACGGGCGTGGTGACTCGGACAGCCTGGATCGTCGCCGTCGCTGGCGGGGCGTCGCGGTCGGGCGGGTCGGGAATCGCGTTGGCCTGGCGCGGGACGGAGGTGAAAGCCAGGGCCGTCAACAGGACGACACCGGGCAGCGTGCAGGCGCGCTTGGGCATGGAACAGTCCTCCGCTGTCGAAACGTCAGACGTCCGCCGCGAGAGGCCGCTCCACGAATCGCGTCCGTTTCTTCTTCGAATCTCCTTACCGTGCTCGTCCGCAACCCCGACCCGTGCTCCTACCCCCGTCCCTATCGCTTATTCGCTATTCCCTATTCCCTGGCAAGCATGGCCACCACCTCGAGGTGGTCCGTGTGCGGAAACATGTCCACGGGGACGATCCGCTCGGCGCGGTAACCAGCCGCGAGGATGGCGGGGAGTTCTTCGGCCAGGGCCGTCGGGTTACACGAGACGTAACACACCCGAGGCGGGCGCAGCCGCGCGAACAGCGCGTCGATGACGGCCGGCGGGCACCCGTCCCTGGGCGGATCGACGATGGCGAGATCGGCGACGCCGATGGCGCCGCCGCGATGGCGCCCTGGCGTGAGCGCGTCTTCGGTGCGTTCGCACACGAGCCGGACGCGCGAAGCCGGCAGACGATTCGTCCTGATATTCTCCGCCGCGTCTCTCAGTGCCTGTGGATTCTCCTCGACCATGACGACCGAGTGCCCGCGCTGCGCGAGCGGCAGGCCGAACAGGCCGCTGCCGCTGTAGAGGTCGAGGACGCGAAGGGCCGGCGGCGCGGAGGGCACGACGGCCAGCACCTCACGGAGCAGCAGGCCGGCCGCAGTGACGTTGGTCTGGAAGAACGC